>NZ_VFYP01000001.1:2662694-2995531 GCF_006443685.1 Rhizobium glycinendophyticum
ACGGCAGGGCAGGTTTCCAGACGGTCGAGGAAACGCTGCAGGCGGGGGCTGACGCCGTCGACCGAGGTGTAGCGTGCCTCGGGCGGTCTCCCGAGACCGAGCATGAACATGTGCTCGCGCTCGGCCTCGGTCATCAGCATGGCGCGGGCAATCCGGTTCAGCACGTCGGCCGAAGGTGCCCCGCCGCGCCCCTGTTCCAGCCAAGTGTACCAGGTCGGGCTGATGTTCGCCCGCTGAGCCACCTCCTCGCGCCGCAGCCCCGGTGTGCGGCGACGTCCAGAAAGGCCGAAAGTTGCCGGGTCCAGCCGCATCCTGCGGTCACGCAGGAAACTCGCCAATGTTGCTGCCGCCATGCCGGACACCGATCCTGAGAGGAATTATACCATGATAAAGTCACTACTTTAACAGGATACACAGTCTGTCATTGCTTGTCTGCATCAACAACGCAGGAAGATTGACATGCGCATTTTCGTTACCGGCGCCACCGGCTTCATCGGCTCCGCCGTCCTTCCCGAACTGCTCGCGGCCGGACACCAGGTCCTCGGCCTGACTCGCTCGGAACAGGGGGCGGAAAAACTGCAGGCGGCAGGTGCAGAGGCCCATCTCGGCACGCTGGAAGAGCCGGAGAGCCTGACGCGCGGCGCGGAACAGGCCGATGCCGTCATCCACCTCGCCTTCGACCACGACTTTTCGAGATTTGCCGCCAATTGCGAGAAGGACGCCGCATCCATTGCCGCCCTCGGCGAGGCATTCGCCGGCTCCGACAGACCAATCCTGATCACCTCGGGGATCGGCATGGGCATCGCCTCCTCCGGGCAACTGGCAAGAGAAGACGTCCTGGACGTCGAGCATGGCAATCCGCGCATCGCCTCCGAACTGGCGGGCAGGAAGCTGCTGGAGAAGGGCGTGAACCTGTCGACGATGCGCCTGTCGCAGATCCACGACACGAAGCGGCAGGGACTGGTGAGCTATCTGATCGACATTGCCCGTCAGAAGGGATGCGCGGCCTATGTCGGAGACGGATCGACCCGCTGGTCGGCATGCCACCTGACCGACACGGCGCGACTGTTCCGCCTGGCGATCGAGAAGGCGGATCGAGGGGCGCGTTATCACGCCGTGGCCGAGGAAAAGATCAGCCTCCTTGAGATTGCTAAGGCAATTTCGCGCGGCCTCGAACTTCCGGCGAAATCTGTGTCACGGGAACAGGCCGGAGAATTCCTCGGCCCAATGAGCGGCTTTGCCCACCTCGACATGCCGGCCTCCTCTGCCCGGACCCGCGAAGCGCTCGGCTGGGAGCCGACGGGACCCGGCCTGCTCGAAGATCTGGCAGCGATGTTCGCCGAATAGGAAAACTCAGGTCCCGCAGAAGGTCCGCGTGACCCGTTCCTCGGGGGTCGGAGGCAGCCGCAGGTCGGCTGTCGCCGGGTCCTCGACATAAGGTGTGGCCAGCGCCTCGACCAGCCGATGGAAGAAGGAGAAGTCGCCGTAGACGGCCGCTGCGATCGCCTCCTCGATGCGGTGGTTTCGCGGAATGAGCGCGGGATTGACCGCCTCCATCGCCGCCTGCCGTTCGGCCGCCGTGCGACCGTCGTCGATGCGGGCGCGCCAGCGCGTCAGCCAGTCGGAAAGCCCGAGCGGGGCGCTGAAGATATCGGTGAGGGTCTCGACCGCAGCACCGCCGGCGACCTTGGAAAGCGTACGGAAAGTGAGCGTAAAATCCGCGCCCCCCTGATGCAGCAGTTCGAGGAAATCGCTGACCAGCGCCCGGTCGTCCTCCGCCTCGCCGGTGATGCCGAGCTTGTCGCGGAACGCTCGTAACCAGGCGGCCTGGAAGACGTCGCCATACGCCTTCAGGACGCCGTTCGCCGCCTCGATCGCTTTTTCCTCGTCGGCATCCAGCAGCGGCAACAGGCATTCGGCGAGCCGCGCGATGTTCCACTGGCCGATGCCCGGCTGGTTCGCATAGGCATAACGGCCGCGCTCGTCGATCGAGGAGAACACCTTGCGCGGATCGTATTCGTCGAGGAAGGCACAGGGGCCGAAATCGATGGTTTCGCCCGAAATCGCCATGTTGTCGGTGTTCATCACGCCGTGGATGAAACCGATCGACAACCAGCGGGCAATCAGCCGCGCCTGGCGCTCTGCCACCAGCGTCAGCATGGCGAGGTAGGGATTTTCGGCCGTTCGCGCTTCCGGATAATGCCGGTCGATGACGTAATCGGCGAGCGCCCGCACCGCGTCCTCGTCGCCTTGCGCGGCGAAGAACTGGAACGTGCCGACGCGGATATGGCTTGCGGCGACGCGGGTAAAGACGGCGCCAGGCAGCATCGTCTCGCGCGCCACCTGCTCGCCGGTCGAGACAGCGGCGAGCGCCCGTGTGGCCGGCACGCCGAGTGCTGCAAAGGCTTCGGAGACGATGTATTCGCGCAGCACCGGCCCGAGCGCCGCCATGCCGTCGCCCCGACGCGAAAAGGCGGTGGGGCCGGAACCCTTCAGCTGGATGTCGAAACGCGCGCCCGTTGGCGAAACCACCTCGCCAAGCAAGAGCGCCCGCCCGTCGCCGAGCTGCGGATTGAAATGGCCGAACTGGTGGCCGGCATAGGCCTGGGCGAGCGGCGCGGCGCCGACCGGGATCACCTGGCCGGAAAACACCTGCGCCAGCCGCTCGTCATCGGCACCGGCGACGTCGAGACCCAGTTCTTCGGCGAGCGCATGATTGAACCGGATGAGTTTTGGCGCCCGCGCGGCCGCCGGCTTCGCGGGCCGGTGAAAGTGATTGGGCAGGCCGGCATAGGTATTGTCGAAGGCAAACAAGAACGTGCTCCCTGGCGACCGGATGAGTCTCGGACGCAGCATAATGTGTCGTAGTCCGGATATGGTGTCTAACGCGGCTGAGGCAAGAAAAAGCGGCAGCAGAAGGTTACAATGCCATTCTTCTCCGCCCCGGGTCGGCTCACATCGCGGTATCGGGATCCACCGGCTTGGCCCGGCGCGCGCGAATGGCAACCGCGATGAAATTGCGCGACAGCCCGTGATAAAGCGGCTCGCGCGACAGGATGCGCGAGGTGAGATAGCCGATCATCGACACCGCCATGATCGGGATGATCGCATGGTGGTTGCCGGTCATCTCCAGGATGATGACGAAGGCGGTCATCGCGCCTGGACCACACCGGCGAAATAACCGGCCAAGCCGAGGACGGCGGCGAGCGCAATGCTCGTGCCCATCGGCGCGCCGATCGTGCTGCCGGGACCGGCGCCGATCGACAGCGAGGGCGCGAAGATGCCGCCCGGAATGCCGGAGATCATCGACAGGAAACTGGCGACGAGCTTTTCCGCGAGAAACTGCAACGGCGTCGCCTCACCGTCGAGTGCGCCATGCGCCTACTCGTAGCTGGTGCCGAAAGTGGTGCCGCCCGAAACGGCGCCGATTCACGCCGCCTGGTGCCAATGGCCGTAATCGAGCCGTTTGGCGAGGCTGGTGACGGCGACATAGCCACCGACGATGACGAGCGTTGCGAGGAACTCACCCCCGCACAGCGGAACGAAGCCGAAGGGGGTGGCGGCGGGGCCGAGATAGGGAATGGCGAGGGTGACGAGCGTAACGGCCAGCGTCGACCACAGCAGCACTCCGCTCGGGCTGGTCTTGCCAAGCGGCTTTCGGCTGCGCAACACGAGCACGACCAGAAGCTCGGTCATCAGCGAGATCACGAACCAGGCCGTCTGGAAACTCTGCTCGCCGGCATGGAAGATTTTCAGGAGAACCGTAAAGGTGATGAGATCGAAAAGCGAACTGATCAGCCCGAAGACGATCATGAAGCGCTGGATCTCCGTAATGCTCCAGTGCTGCGGCCGGGCGAGATCCTCCTCATCCACATTGTCGCTCGATATTGCGATCGAGGGGAAATCGGAGAGGAAATTGTTGAGCAGGATCTGTTTGGCCAGAAGCGGCAGGAAAGGCAGGAGCGGTGCCGCGAGTGCCATGCTGATCATGTTGCCGAAATTGGCGCTCGTGGTGATGGAGATATATTTGAGCGTGTTGGCAAAGGTGCGTCGCCCCTGCCGGACGCCCGCGATCAGCACGCCGAGATCCTGCCGGAGCAGGATGACGTCGGCGCTTTCGCGCGCGACATCGACCGCGCCGTCAACCGATATGCCGACATCGGCCGCATGCAGCGAGGGCGCATCATTGATGCCGTCGCCCATATAGCCGACGCATTCGCCGAGTTTCTGCAGCGCTCGCACGATGCGCTCCTTCTGCTGCGGATCGATCTCGGCAAAAAGATCGGTGCGCGGCGCCAGATGCCAGAGCGCGGCATCGTCAAGCCTTGCCAGATCCTCCCCGGTCAGGATCGACGTCGGATCGAGCCCGACACTTTCCGCAACATGGGCTGTCACATAGCGATTGTCGCCGGAGATCACCTTGACCCGGACGCCGAGTTGAGCGAGCTGGCTGAGGGTATCGCGAGCGTCGCGCTTGGGCGGATCTGAAAACAGCAGCAGGCCGGCAAAAACCATGCCCTCCTCCGCCTCGCGCTCGTGTCGAGGCTCGGCCGCAACCCGTTTGGTCGCAAGCGCGAGCACACGGAAGCCCTTTGCGCTTTCGGTCTGAAACATCGTCTCGATCGCGGCCCGGGACGCGGGATCGAGCGGCACCTCCCCCTTATCCGTCGCGATACCGGTGCAGACGTCGACAACATTGGCGAAGGCGCCCTTCGTCACGAGCAGATGCGAGGCGGGATCGGCTTGCTCTTCGACGACGATCGTCAGTCGCCGCCGCACGAAGTCGTAAGGGATTTCGTCGACCTTCCGATAGCCGCCGGTCGTCAACCCTGCCGCCTCCCCCGCAGCAACGATCGCTGCATCGAGCGGGTTTTCGATACCGCTTTCGAAGGCCGCATTGAGGAAGGCGAGTTGCCGCACGACGTCCGACGACACGCCCTGCGGTGACACCGCGCCCGTCATCACGATCTGCCCTTCCGTCAGCGTACCCGTCTTGTCGGTGCAGAGCACGCTCATGCTTCCAAGGTTTTCGATTGCATCGAGCCGTCTGACGATCACGCCCTGCCTGCTCATGCTGCGAGCGCCGGCCGAAAGCGTGACGGAGATAATCGCCGGCAACAATTCGGGGGACAGCCCGACGGCAAGCGCCACGGCAAAAAGCAAGGATTCGATCACCGGCCGGCCGAGCAGCAGGTTGACCGTCAGCACGAAGAGCACGATCACCACCATCACCCGGATCAACAGATAGCCGAAGCGGCGGACCCCGCGATTGAAGTCGGTTTCCGCCTCTCTGGTGGAAAGCTGCGCCGCGATCTCGCCAAAAGCAGTGTCGCGACCTGTGCGGGTGATGAGGATACGGGCGGTGCCGCTGCGCACGGAAGAGCCGAGAAAGACGCTGTTGCTGCGCTTGGCGAGCGGCGCATCGGCGGCGACGAGACCGGCGGTCTTTTCGACCGGAAACGTTTCTCCGGTCATGCTGGCTTCGACCACCAGGAAATCCTGCGCTTCCAGCACCAGCCCGTCGGCCGGCACCAGCTTGCCCGCCGACAGGAGCACGACATCGCCGGGCACGAGGCCGCTCGTCGGCACGCTGACCGGTGCGCCGTCGCGCATGACGCTGCTGGTGAGCGTCAGCTGCTTCTTGAGCTCGGCCACGGCAGAGGACGCGCGATATTCCTGGAAAAAGCTGAGGAGCGAGCTGCCGAGCACAATCGCAAAGACGATGGCCGCATCGATCCACTGCTGAAGGGCAAGGGAGATGGCAACCGCAAAGGCGAGGATCAGGACCAGCGGGCTTTCGAACTGCCGAAGCAAGAGACGCAAAGCCGAGTGGCGCTCGCTCTCCTCGACACTGTTGGGGCCGAGGGTGGACAGAAGCATCGCCGCCGCCGCGGAGGTGAGGCCGTCCGGCCCCGATCCGAGCGCGGTAAAAAGCGTCTCCGGCCTTTCCGCCCAATAGGCGACTTCGGAACGGCTTTCCGTCTCTTCCACGATCCTCGGCCTCCGCAATTCCATGACGAGCATCACCCGTCACGCGACCGGGAGCAACCGCCCATAGCAGGAGAAGGCCGCCCCGTCCTTGCGTCTGGCCAAGTGGGCGAGCCAACTCATCGGCCAAGCGCGCTGAAAGACTCCGCTCTCAGGACTGGTTTCGCAAGCGCTCCCCGGCCAGCGGTGCGTACGGCAGAGCTGGCGCATCGAGACCTTCGAACGGATTTCGCCAGGCCGACAGTGTATCGAGACGATGATACCAGGCTTCGACTGCGGGATAATCTGAAAGCGGCAATCCGGCGACGTCATTGAAGGGCAGGAAGCTCGCCATGCGGAAATCGGCATAGGAGAGGCCGCTGTCGAGCAGGAAGGCGCGCGTTTCGAGATGGGCCTCGAGGATCGGTGAGGAGCGGTGGAAAAGGGCAAGCCCCTCCGCCACCTTGGCCGGATCGACCGGCCCGATCCCGTACCGCTGCTTGGTGCCATATTCGAAATGGACTTGATCGCAGGCCGTGACAAAGTTTGCCTTGCCCCAGCTCAGCCACCGGATCATGTCCGGTTCGCCATCGTCATCCGTGCGCCAGAAATTCGAACCCGACAGGCGCGACAATCGACAAGCGATCGCATCCGCCTCCCACAGCGGACCCCGCGCCTCCTCCAGGATCGGGATCGAAAGGCTGGGATTGAGCTGCCGGTAGGTCTCCGCCTGCCCCGGCGCAAACGGCGAGGCGAATTGAAAGGTGACGGCGGAACCGAGGTGGCGGGCCACGGCCACGGCCAGGCGCGGATTTGGATTGCGGCTGTAGTGCAGTTTCATACATGCCTCGCGAAGATCGAACTTTCCGCATTGTGCTGGGAAGGCACGGCGCTGTCGAGGTGGGCGACAAGCCGTTGCTGCTGCCAGATTTGGACGCGGACAAATGGGGGCTCTTCGCCCGAACCGCTTGCGGGCCGGACCCGGGACGGGTTAGGATCACCCGGATCAATGAGGGGAAATCCATGCGAATTCAACGCGCTTTCGCCGCCGGCCTGATGCTGGCATCGGCTCTGGTTCTGGCCGCCTGCACCACGACGGAAGACGCCAACAATGCCGCCCGATCGCGCTGGGTCGGGCAGCCGGTGGAGCAGTTTTTTGCCGCCTATGGTCCGCCGGTTGGCGACTATCCGCTCTCCTCGGGTAAGATCTACACCTGGCGCGGCGGCGACAAGACCCGCTACATCCCGCCAACTTACACAAACCCGGAACCGGCAAGTACCGTGGTGCGCACCCAGACCCGCACCGACGGCTCCGGCCAGACGGTGACCCAGACCCGCGTGATCACGCGCGATCCGTTCTGGCAGCCGCAGATGATCAGCCCGCCGCAATATCAGCAGCTGTTCTGCGAGCTGCAGATCAACACCGACAAGGCGGGCGTGATCACCGCCATCCGCGCCAGCAACGACACCGACGGCGACGGCCTGAGCTTGTCGCGCTGCGCCGAGGTGCTGGGCGTCACGAAGTAACCGGCCGCCGGCGCTGGCGGTGCCTGCGGGTGGAGTGGGTCTCGCCGCCCCTGTTCACTCGATCGCCTGGCCCAAGAAGTCTGTTGCAATCGCCATGACCAGATCCGGAAGTACTCCGAAGGCATAGGGGCGGTGAACGCGTTCGAATTTCTGGTGAAACTCCCGGCCCCAGGGACCGAGATTGACCGCCGGAAAGGCGAGCGCGGATGCGGGCGGCACATCGACGAGCCGCGAAACCGGCGTGTTCTCCGCGACGACCGAACTCGCAGGCGCGGCCAGTCCGAGGAAGCTCATGTCGGAGATGCCCTGGAAGCAGGGTTTCCAGCCGATGCGGCGCTGAGGGTCGGCATTGAGGTTCAGACGCGCCCGCTCGATGGCACCGTGCAGAGCGCGGTCTGCGGGTCGGTCGAGATCGAGGCGGCTCGCCGGATAATGCAGACCGGCAAAACCGATCACGACAGCCGGGCCGGAGACTTGCGCGGCATCGACCAGGAAGGTGGTCAATTGCCGGGACGCGATCAGCGGGTTGTCGACCTGCGCCGCCTTCGCCTGTTCCGCCGCAAAGCGCGCCTCGAATTCGGCGCCCAGCATCGTCTCCGCAAGCCGCCGCACCGCCGCCAGCGGCAGGATGCGGGGCATGGCCGGCAGGGCAGCTGGCGGACGCCCGGTCATGACGCTGTAGCTTCGTGCCTGGTCGGCAAAGCGCTTCACGGCCCCGGTCGCGCCCCGTTCGACGGCACTGCCGAAGCGGGAGAAGAGCGTCTCGGCAGTGATGGAATGATAGAGCCAGTTGAAGGCGATCCAGAACCGCTCGGGCGTCGTCACCTCGTAGCCGTCGCGCAGGTCTTTTGCTTCCAGGCAGATCGGCGGCGGGGAGATGTCGGCCGCATCCCGGTCGGCGAGTGCCGCATTGCCTTCCAGTTCCGCGAGAATCCCCGCCCCGATGGCCTGTGCGCTGACACCCTCGAAGGGATAGGCGGCATGCGAGCTCAGGCCAAGAACGAGGGCGAAGGGCAGGAGTTTGCCGATGGTCCCGGCAAAGACGGAGCGCCCCTCCCCTCCGTCGCCCTGATCGGAGGTGACGTCGAGGTTCAACGCACCGGCAATCTCGATGTCCAGTTCCTTCGCCAGTTTCGGCAAGGCGTCGCGCAGCGAGCGCATTCCCCGGCTTTCGCGTTCCTCGTCGGGCGTGGCGAGGAAAAGGAGATTGCCCTGCCGATCGGGATCGTCGGCGAAACGCTCAAGACAGGCGATTGCCACCGCCAGCCCGCTCTTCATGTCGAGGAGACCGCGCCCGGGCAGGAAGTCCCCGCTCGTCAGATCGTTGAGCGCGCGTTCCTCCTGCTCCGAGCGCGTCTCCTGGGCCGACAGGGTGTCGATGAGAGCGCCCTTGAGGGCGAGACTGTCGCAGGCGAGCGGCTGCAGCGCGTGATAATTGTCGGTCGAAACCGTGTCGAAATGCCCGGCCAGGGCAAGGGTCCGCCGCCCCGCGCCGCGAACCAGCGCGACGACGTTGCGGGTGAGCGGTTCGCCATGGCTGTCGATGAGCCTAAGATCCTCGGGATGGGACTGGAAATAGGGAATTTCCCTCAGAAGGCCGAGCAGATGACCGGCAAAGGCCGCTTCACCGGCACTGCCGGTCTCGCTGCCCCATGCGGTGAGACGCAGCGCGATGGCCTCGACGCGGGCCGGATCGATGCCGACATCTCCCGGGCTTGTGAAAGTGGCGTCCGTCATGCCTTTTCGTCTCCTCGTCTTCTTGCCCATGCGTCCGGTCCTGCCGCAGGCATGCACTGAAGTGCTAGCGGAGAGGGTAGGAAGAAAGAAGAAGACAAAGAGACGGAAAAGCGCAGATAATGCCGAATTAGGAAGTTGGCTGACGAAAGAGTAAGAGAATGGACGATCTTGACCGGCGGCTGGTTGGCGAACTGCGCATCAACGGTCGGGCTTCCGTGCCGCAACTGGCGCAGATCCTCG
Source organism: Rhizobium glycinendophyticum (assembly GCF_006443685.1). Classification (NCBI taxonomy): domain Bacteria; kingdom Pseudomonadati; phylum Pseudomonadota; class Alphaproteobacteria; order Hyphomicrobiales; family Rhizobiaceae; genus Peteryoungia; species Peteryoungia glycinendophytica. Next base: position 2,672,166 of record NZ_VFYP01000001.1, read on the forward strand.
GTGTCGCCCGCGCCACTGCCCAGAAGCGCCTGGACCAGCTCATCGAGAAGGGAGACATCAAGGGCTTCACCGTCCGGCTGAAGGATGATCTCGCCAAGGACCGCATCAAGGCGATGATGATGATCGCCTTGCTCGGGCCGCCGAAACAGCCGGTAGCCACGATCAAGCGCCTGCCCGGTGTCGTGTCGCTTTCCAACACCAATGGCGTTTGGGACTTGATTGCGGAACTGGAAGTCTCTGCTATGCCCGACCTCAACGACCTGATCTCCACCATCCGGGCCGTGGACGGCGTGTCGAAGAGCGAGACGTTCATCCTGCTCGGACCGGCCTGAGGCTTTCTGACGTCACGACCTTGCCGCCGTGCCGCCCGGCGCCATCTCAAAGGAGCGATGCACAGCAAAGCGACGCTCCCGGAGACGAGATGAAAGTGACCCGCCTGCTGACCGCCCTGATCGCCGTCGTGATGCTGGCGGGCGGCATCACGCATCTTGCCGCGCCCGAATTCTTCTTCCCGATTGTCCCGTCGATCTTCCCGGCGCGGCTGGCGGTGCTCGGAAGCGGCATTGTCGAGCTGGCGATCGGTCTTGCGGTTCTGGTCCCGCGGTTGCGTCCGCATGCTGGCCTCGCATTTGCGATGCTCTGTGTCGCCTATCTGCCGCTGCACCTCTGGGACTTTGTCCGGCCCGACCCGATTTTCCGCCCCTGGCCGCTCGCCGTCTTGCGCCTTGGGCTGCAGTTGGGCTTCATCGCAGCCGGTCTGCGGCTGTGGCGCGGGCGGATCGGCAGTGTCACGCATTCGTAAGCCTGTCCTGGACGCGTCACGCCCTGCCGCAGCCATTCACGCCCACCCCCGGCAATCGACGTAGATTTGTCACGAGCTTTGCCGTGGACATGGACGAGAGGCTTACGTTAGTCTGCCGAATGACATAAGGGGACGATCGGCGGGACCGAATTCCGGCCGCCATGAGTCGACCAAATTAGAGGGACCAAATCATGCTGAAACGCCTTTCACTCACCGCCGCCGTGTTTGCTGCGGCAACCGCACCCGCTTTTGCGCACCTGGACCCGGCCGAGCACGGCTCGCTGATGGCCGGTATCTCGCATCCGCTGTTCGGTGCCGACCATATCCTCGCGATGGTTGCCGTCGGCATCTGGGCGAGCCAGATCGGCGGCCGCGCGCTCTGGGCCGTGCCGGCCGCATTCGTTTCGATGATGGCCGTTGGTTTTGGCCTTGCTGTCGCGGGCGTGTCCCTCCCCTTCGTCGAGCCCGCCATCCTCGCCTCCGTCATCGGCCTTGGCCTGCTGGTTGCCGCTGCCGTGCGCCTGCCGGTCGCAGCCTCGGCTGCCGTTGTCGGCCTCTTTGCCCTCTTCCACGGCCACGCCCATGGTGGTGAGCTCGGCACAGCCGGCGCCCTCTCCTTCGGAGTCGGCTTCCTGATCGCGACCGCTGCCCTGCATGGCGTCGGCATCGCCCTCGGTATTGCCGTCTCCCGTCTTGGCCCCACGGTCGCCCGCATCCTCGGTCTTGCCACCGTGGTCGGTGGCGCTGCCATTGCTTTCGGCTGAGCGACTGCGGCGATCACGCCGCCTGAAAGCTTGAACTCTTTCGACGACCGCTCCGGCTGGAACAACCGGGGCGGTTTCGTGTTTCTGGAACACAGGCCGAGCCGAGATGCTTGGTCGCCAGCGGCGTGTGAGTAATTTTTTCTCAATTGCCCAAAAATTTCGCTCTTTTCTGTCATCCCAGCAAGATCTGGATCTGCGATGAAGAAGGCCTCCCAAGATACGGTCCGGTCCCGGGCCGTCCGCATGAAAGGAATACCCATGAGCTGGCTCAAGACATTTGCCGCTGCCGCCGTTCTCCAGACGCTCGTCCTCACGCCCGCCATGGCCGGCGAGAACCTCGACCAGATCAAGAAGGCCGGTGTCATCAAGATCGGCACCGAAGGCACCTATGCCCCCTTCACCTTCCACAATGCCGACAACAAGCTGGTCGGCTTCGACGTCGAGATCGGTCAGGCCGTCGCCGAGAAACTGGGCGTGAAGGTAGAATTCGTCGAAGGCAAGTGGGACGGCCTGATCGCTGGCCTCGATGCCAATCGTTATGATGCCGTCATCAACCAGGTCGGCATCACCGAAGCGCGCAAGCAGAAATATGACTTCTCCGATCCTTATATCGTCTCCAAGGCCGTGCTGATCGTGAAAGACGGCAACGAGGACATCAAGAGCTTCGAGGACCTCAAGGGCAAGACCTCGGCCCAGTCGCTGTCCAGCAACTTCGGCAAGATCGCGGAAGCCGCCGGCGCCGAACTCGTCGGCACGGACGGCTTCGACCAGTCGATCCAGCTGGTGCTGACCGGCCGCGCCGATGCGACGATCAATGACAGCCTGTCCTTCCTCGACTTCAAGAAGCAGAAGCCCGACGCGCCGGTAAAGATCGCCGCCGAGAAGGAAGAAGCCGTCGCCTCTGGCATTATCGTCCGCAAGGGCGATGCGGAACTGGTCGCTGCGATCAACAAGGCGCTGGCCGACATAAAGGCCGACGGCACCTACCAGAAGATCGCCGACACCTATTTCGGCCAGGACGTTTCGAAGTAACTGTTGGGAATTCCCCTCCCCAACCCCTCCCCACAAGGGGGAGGGGCTTTCCGCCAACGCCTCGCCTGATTTAGGACTGAGGCGCTGCCGCGGGCAGTCTCCCCTTCTGGGGAGATGGTCGGCAGGCCAGAGGGGGACGTCACCCCCCGCCTGCAATTGAAAGAACACCCGATGCCGCACTGGCTCCAACTGATGCTCGAATCGCTGCCGACCCTGCTTTGGGCCGGGGTGAAATTCACCATACCGCTGACGATCCTGTCCTTCGCCTTTGGCCTGACGCTCGGGTTGCTGACGGCGGTCACGCGCCTGTTTGCCGCAAGACCGCTCGTCCTGCTGGCGCGCTTTTACGTCTGGGTGATCCGGGGAACGCCGCTGCTGGTCCAGCTCTTCGTCATCTTCTACGGCCTGCCGAGCGTCGGCATCCTGCTCGACGCCTTCACCGCCGCCCTGATCGGCTTCACGCTGAATGTCGGCGCCTATACCTCCGAGATCATCCGCGCGGCAATCTCCTCCGTGCCCAAGGGGCAGTGGGAAGCAGCCTATTCGACCGGCATGAACTGGAGCCAGGCGATGCGCCGCACCATCCTGCCCCAGGCCTCGCGCGTCGCCGTGCCGCCCCTGTCGAACACCTTCATCTCGCTGGTCAAGGACACCTCGCTGGCCGCGGCCATCACCGTTCCCGAACTCTTCCAGTCCGCCCAGCGCATTGTCGCGACCACCTATGAACCGCTGATCCTCTATATCGAGGCGGCGCTGATCTATCTCGCGCTGAGTTCGATCCTCTCCAACCTGCAGTCGAGGCTTGAGACCCGTTTCGGCCGCTATGGCGGCATGCTGGAGGCTAACCGATGATCACGCTCAGCCACATCGTCAAGCGCTTCGGACAAGCGACCATCCTCAACGACATCTCGCTCACGCTACCGGAACGCAGCGTGACCGCGCTCGTCGGCCCATCGGGCGGCGGCAAGAGCACCCTGCTGCGCTCGATCAACCTCCTGGAACAGCCGACCTCCGGCACAGTCCAGATCGGTGCCCATGCGATCGAATTTGCCCCCAACCGCAAGGTCGCCTTTTCCGAGGTCCAGAAAATCCGCAGCGAGACCGGGATGGTCTTCCAGAACTTTCAGCTCTTTCCGCATCGCACGGCGATCGAGAACGTGATGGAGGGGCTGATCACGGTGCAGAAGTGGTCGAAAGGCAAGGCCAAGGCGCGTGCGCTCGAACTTCTCGAAAAGGTCGGCATGGCGCATAAGGCCGATGCCTGGCCGGCAGAACTGTCGGGCGGCCAGCAGCAGCGCGTGGCAATCGCCCGCGCACTTGCCCCCTCGCCCAAGGTCCTGCTCTGCGACGAACCGACCTCGGCGCTCGATCCGGAACTGGCGGGCGAAGTGGTCGATGTGTTGAGCCGGCTGGCCAGCGAGGGCACGACCATGGTGATCGCCACCCACGATCTGCGGCTCGCCTCGAAGATTGCTGGACAGGTGGTTTTTCTCGAAGCCGGTCAGGTGGTGGAAACGGGAAGCGCCGAGCAGATCTTCCGCGACCCGCAACGCGAGCGTACCCGGCGCTTCGTCTCATCGATCAGCGCCGCGCAGACGCTCTGATCGACCAGATCTCCGAACGAGAAAAGGGCGGCGCGATGACGCGCCGCCCTTTTCAATTCATCGTCACGGTTCGGCCGGATCGCCTCAGAACTCTTCCCAGTCGCTGTTGACGGCGGCATTGCCTTGGAAGGAAGCGGCGAGCTTGCGGCCGAGCGCCTTGGCGGGCGACGGCTTCTGCGCGTCGTAGCCGGCAGCAGCACGCGGCCGCGAGGTGGCGACGGGGGCCGGTTGATCCGCCATGCGGAACTGGGCGAGCAGCGCGTTCATGGCAGCGACTTCCTTCGCCAGGCCGTAGCTCGCAGCCGTCGTCTCTTCGACCATGGCAGCATTCTTCTGGGTATCCTGGTCCATCTGGTTCACCGCCGTATTGATCTGCTGCAGGCCGGACGACTGCTCCTGGGCGGATTCGACGATGGCAAGCACATGGCGGTTGATTTCCTGCACTTCCGCGACGATGGTTTCCAGCGCCTTGCCGGTATGCCCCACGAGTTGCACGCCTTCCTGCACCTGCTCGTTGGAGGTCGTGATCAGCGATTTGATCTCCTTGGCGGCGGTCGCCGACCGCTGGGCAAGCTCCCGAACCTCCTGCGCGACGACGGCAAAACCCTTGCCGGCCTCGCCGGCACGCGCCGCCTCGACGCCTGCGTTCAAGGCGAGAAGGTTGGTCTGGAAGGCGATTTCGTCGATGACGCCGATGATGTTGGAGATCGACTGCGAGGACTGCTCGATCTTTTCCATCGCAACGACCGCACGGCGCACGATATCTCCCGATTCTTCCGCACCCGCCTTGGCCTTCGACACCAGGTGGCCGGCCTCCTGCGCGCGCTTGGTCGAATCCTTGACGGTGGTGGTGATCTCCTCCAGCGCCGCGGCGGTCTCTTCGACGGCGGCGGCCTGCTGTTCGGTGCGCTTGGAGAGATCATCGGCCGCCGACTTGATCTCGTTGGAGCCGGCATCGATGGCCCGGGCATTCGTCGCAACGCGCGACAGCGTGTCTTCGAGCTTCGAGGCGGAATTGTTGAAGTCCATGCGCACGCCGTCGAGCGAGGCGACGAAGTGCTGCTGGATGCGGTAGGACAGGTCGCCTTCGGAGAGCTTCGACAGCGCCCGTGCGAGGTTGTCCACGGCAAACTTGACGTCTTCGGCTTCCTTCAGCGCCTGTTCCTGGCGCGTCAGGCGCTCCTGCTCGCTCATCGTGCGATTGGCTTCCGCCTCCCGCTCCAGGCGGACGCGATCCTTGGCATTGGTGCGGAAGACTTCCGCTGCCTGGGCAATCTGGCCGATCTCGTCGGAACGGCCGATACCGGGAATTTCCGCCTCGACATTGCCGCCGGCAAGATCCGCCAGACGGGCGCGCAGACGCAGCATCGGCTGGGTGATACCGGCTTGCGAGATGTAGAGGGCAACGGCAAAGGCTATGACCAGACCGGCGGCCACACCGATGATGCTCGAGCGGGTGGCGGAGGTGACGGAAGCGCCGAGTGCGCCGGTGCCGTCGGTCAGCAGCGTCTGCATGGCCTGGTTCTGGTTGCCGCTGAGGGTGGAGAGCTGGGCGAAGAGATCGCCGTGCTTGGCCTGCAGGGCTGCAACCTCGTCCGCCTTGCCGGCTGCAGCGGCAGCAAGCATCTGGTCGAGATTTTGCTTCAGTTCAGCGATGAAGCCCGTGAGCTCGCCCAGGGCCTGCGCACGGCTCGGGATTTCCTTGACCACCCGATCATAGCGTTCATAGGCGGTCTTGAAATTCTTCTCGTAACGCTCGGCGAGAGACTTGTACTCTTCCGAGTTCGGATCCATGTCGGCCATGCGGAGCGACATCGCCACGGAAGTCCAGATGGCGGCGGAGGCACGGGCGCCGAGGATGGTCAGATCCGCTTCCCGGGTGAGAATGGCCTGATACTGGCTATTGGTGGTGTTGAGGGTGACTGTCAGCCAGGCCGAGGTGGCGGTGGACATGATCGCCAGAACAAGCAGGGCGACCAACACCTTGCTTCTAATGGTCAGCTTTTCCAACATGAAGTGTTCCTTTCGGGCGCGAGAAAAACCTGGCCGGGCGCACACGAGCCCACCGCCGGATGTCGCGCGTTCTCACGGCACCGGTGGGATCGTTGGCAGAAGGACGTAGCCTTTCGGATGCGTCCGGCCGCGATCTTTAAATTTTGAGAGGCGCCCATTCATTGGGCAGCAAGACGGGACTTGCGGAGGTCCGAAGGTCGGCCGATGCGGTCTGATCGGGGCGAATTCGATCACCGCCTTGGCGCGAACTTCAGCGATCGACCGCCGAGAACGAGGGCTGCGCGGATGAGGTTTCATTCACGACCATTTGCCGAAACTACGAATATCGGCATATCGTCAATAAATGGTTATTCGCGATCTGTCGACGCGGTGTCGCGAGGCATGAACCGGCCCAAGTCTTCGCCATCACGAATGCCACCGCGGGGGCCACCGAGCGTCGCCGTGACCATAGGGAACGCCGTCAGACGCGCATCTCGGTGACGAAAGGCATGATGTCGATACTGTCGCCGGGAAAGACGGTGAGGTGCGGGTGGTCCTCGAAAAGCCGCGCCGCCGCTTCCGCCGAATCCGCCTCGACGACCAGATAGCCGCAGATCGTGTTGACGGCGGGGGCGATCCCGTCACGGGAGACGCGCGTGGTCTTTCCCACCATGCCGCCGCCATGGACGATCGCGGCCGCATGACGCTCTTCCCAGGCCATCCAGCGGGGCACCCCTTCGCTGTCGATGGCATCCTGCTCGGCCTTCGACAGGCTGCGGAAGCGCTGCAGAGCGTCGCCACCCATTGTGTAGACGGCGAGGAATTTCGGCATGGGCAAGCCTCCGGCTCGTGCTGAACGGCGCGGAGCTTAACCCAGGCCGGGAAGAGTGTCATCCCGGAGACCGGCTGCTCAGCCCCGGCCGCGATAGGTCGCGACACCCTGATCCGGCAACCAGACACCCTTCGGCGGCTCGCCCGTCTGCCAGAACACGTCGATGGGGATGCCGCCGCGCGGATACCAGTAGGCGCCGATCCTGAGCCATTTCGGATCGAGCAGATCGATGATGCGCTTGGCGATATAGACCGAACAATCCTCGTGGAAGGCGCCGTGGTTGCGGAAGGCAAACAGGAAGAGTTTCAAGGACTTCGATTCCACCAGCCAGTCGCCGGGAATGTAGTCGATGACGATATGGGCGAAATCCGGCTGGCCGGTCATCGGGCAGAGCGACGTAAATTCCGGCGCCGTGAAGCGCACGACGTAGTCGGTTCCGGCATTGCCGTTCGGCACGCGCTCCATGACGGCGGTCTCGGGGCTGGTCGGGGCATCCACGGATTGGCCGAGCTGGGTCAGCCCGGAGACGTCAGTCTTGCTCATGATTTTCTCCTGGAGTTCAGCGGCAGTATCAAAGCTGCACGCCGGCGCCATGCGCCATTTCGTTTTCCGGCTCGACGTGAATGGTCACGCGTGTGCCCGGCAGGGCATTGTGCACCGCCATCTCCAGCCGGTCGCAGATCACATGCGCGTCGCGCACCGTCATCTTCGAGGGCACGACCAGATCGAAGGCGACGAAGGTGGCCGCCCCGGCCCGGCGCGAACGCAGGTAATGCACCCCGAGCGATCCCTCGGAATTGTCCTTGATCGCTTTACGGATCGCGTCTGCCTCTTCCGGAGAGACGGCGACGTCCATCAGCCCGGCAACCGAATGGGAAATGACCTTCCAGCCCTGCCAGATGATGTTGAGAGCGACGAGGATCGCCAGCGCCGGATCGAGGACTGCATACCCTGTGAAGAGCACGAGCACCAGGCCGATCAGAACGCCGCCCGAGGTGACGACGTCAGACATGATGTGCTGGCCATCGGCCGACAGTGCCGGCGACCGGTGGCTCTTGCCGACGCGGATGAGAAGGGTCGCCCAGGCCGCATTGAAGACGGCGGCGAGCGCATTGATCGCAAGGCCGAGATACGGCGCCTCCGGCAGCGACGGCGCATAAAGCGCCGGCACGGCTTCGCGGATGATCAGGAGTGCTGCCACCACGATCAGCACGCCTTCCAGAACGGCCGAGAGATACTCCGCCTTGTGGTGACCATAGGGATGGTCGTCATCGGCCGGCTTCTGCGCATAGCGAATGACGAAATAGGCAAGGAAGGCGGCGATCACGTTCACCGTCGATTCCAGACCATCGGAGAGCAGCGCGACGGAGCCCGTCACCCACCAGGCGAGCAACTTCAGCCCCATCACTCCGAAGGCGAGCGGGATGCCCCAGAAGGCCAGCCGCCGCACCAGATTGTCGTCACCAGCCGCCATGGCCTTCTTCCCTGCAGATGCGAGTGAATTGCAGCAGCAATTCCAAAAACGACAAAACCGCCCGGCAAAGCGGGCGGTTCGGTTCAATGTCGGCAGTGTAATGGCGAAGGGTTGAGGAAAGGTCAAGGCGGGAGATGGGGGTGTGCACAGCTCTGACCGAAGCCTTACAGGTCCGCCAGGAACTTGCGCAGACCCTCGACGCTGCGCTGGCCGCGGGTGTCACGAACATCGATTACCAACACCTGATCAGGAATGACCGTCTAGAGCAGCGAAAACGGCGTTCCACGGATGTGATATTCCCTTACAAGCTCGAAATCCTCGAAACGGGCTGCGCTTTCGGGGTGATCCGTGATTGTCTGTTCAGCGGTTGCGAGCGCCAAGGACACTGCCGCCATGTCGAGTTGGGGACGACTTCTGTAGTAGTTTCGCATCCACCGAAGACCAGGTTCCGCAGTCGGCAGATAGCGGAGCCGCATGACCGTCACCGCGCCTTCGGAAACGTGTCCTCGTCAGAGTTCAACCAGTCGTGCACCGCAGCGCTGTCCACGGCCCGGATATCGCCTGTGGCGACAAGATGGAGCCCGTGACGCAGAAGATCTCGTGTCGCAAGACGCTCCTCGACCAGATTGCGTATGGCCTGATCAGCAAGATCGGAAGCGGACCGGTTGTCGAAACGTGCGATCTCTTCCAGCGCCTGATTGAGACCGGAATCAATGTGAGTGGTGAGGACGACCTTGTTCATCGGACCGAGTTCCCTTTCTGCCAAACCAGAGCATGTGACAAGGTCGCGATGCTGTCAAATGTCGTCTGAGCCGGCGGTTGCTCTTTATAACGCGACGCGTTATACTCAGCCATGATCCAGAGTTTCGCAGATGCCGAAACCGAGCGCATCTGGTCCGGCCAGCGAAGCCGAAAGCTTCCGCCGGATATACAGGCTGTGGCCCTCAGAAAGCTTCGCTTGATGAACAGCGCTCGCCAGTTGACTGACCTGCGCGTACCGCCTGGAAATCGGCTGGAGGCCCTCAAGGGTGATAGGCTCGGGCAGCACAGTATCCGGATCAACGACCAGTGGCGCATCTGCTTTACCTGGAATGATGGAGGACCAAGCGATGTCGGGATCGTCGACGACCATGACTGACCTCATACCCAATCCCCATCCGGGCGATATCCTGCACGAGGATTTTCTGAAGCCGATGGGACTGAGCCAGAATGCTCTTGCGCGGGCGGTCAATGTCCCGCCCCGCAGGATCAATGAGATCGTGCTCGGCAAGCGGTCGCTGACCGCCGATACCGACCTGCGGCTGTCGCGCTATTTCGGGGTCTCGGAGGGCTTTTTCCTCGGTCTGCAGGCTGATTACGACCTCATGCAGCGGCGGCGCGAGATTGAGGACGAGTTGAAACGGATCGAACCCCGGGCGGCGTGATAATCCCCTTGCTGCATTGCCTGCCGCCGCGTTGAGGATTGGAAACCGAAATGCCGGGCATCACCATCGAACTTCCGGACGATCTGAAAGATTGGGTCAGCAGGAAAGCCGAAAGCGGCGAATACGCCAATCCGAGTGACTATGTTTCTGGCCTGATACGCCGAGATCAGGAACGCGCAGCGAAGATCTCCGCGATGCAGACGGCTGTCGACGCGGGCTTAGCAAGTGGAGTCGGCAACCGAACCGCGGATGAGTTGTTCGAGATCGCAAAGCGCATCTCGTGATCTACCTGATCGATGACGAGGGCGTCCTGATTGTCCGTGTCCGGCACGGCCGGGAAGATTGGCAAGAGGATCTTTAGAGAAGACGCGCGGCCATGTTCAGCCGCGCCCCTTATTCGTTTCTCAGGCCGCCTTCACCTTCGCGCGTTTCGCCAGATGCGCCACCACGTTCTCGATCATGCGCATGCCGGCATCGCCGCCGAGCGTCATGATCGATTCCGGGTGGAACTGCACGGCGGCGACCGGTTCCTTGGCGTGTTCGATGCCCATTATGGTGCCGTCCTCGCTCTCAGCCGTGATCATGAAATCGCGGTGCAGGGACGAGGGATCGGCGAAGATCGAGTGGTAGCGACCGACGGTCACCTCCTTGCCGAGCCCCGAGAAGACGAGGCCCGGTTCGAGCACACGGATGCGCGACGGCTTGCCATGCATCGGGATTGCCAGCTGGCGAAGCTCGCCGCCATAGGCTTCGGCGAGCGCCTGCAGGCCGAGGCACACACCGAAGATCGGCAGTTCCCGGGCGCGCGCCTTCTTGATCGTCGCCTTGCAGTCGAAATCCGTCGGTGAGCCCGGACCGGGCGACAGGACGACGAGGTCGGGATTGAGGCGATCGAAGATCTCTTCCGGCACCGGCGTGCGAACCGTGTTCACCGTGGCACCCGTCTGGCGGAAATAGTTGGCGAGCGTGTGGACGAAACTGTCCTCGTGGTCGACGAGCAGGATGTTGACCCCCTCGCCCACCCGGGCCACGCCGCGCTTGGAAGACGCATCATTGCCGCTCTTGGCGTCACGGATCGCTGCAATCATAGCGGAGGCCTTCAGTTCGGTTTCGGCTTCTTCTTCCTGCGGGTCGCTGTCGTTCAAAAGTGTCGCGCCGGCGCGCACTTCGGCAATGCCGTCCTTAATACGGACCGTGCGCAGCGTAAGCCCCGTGTTCATGTCGCCGTTGAAGCCGACCATGCCGATTGCACCACCATACCAGGCGCGCGGGCTTTTTTCGTGCTTTTCGATGAAGCGCATGGCCCAGAGCTTCGGCGCACCTGTCACGGTGACCGCCCAGGCATGGCTGAGGAAGCCGTCAAAGGCGTCCATGCCGTCGCGCAGACGTCCTTCGATATGGTCCACGGTGTGGATGAGCCGCGAATACATCTCGATCTGGCGGCGGCCGATGACCTTGACCGAGCCCGGCTCGCAGACGCGGCTCTTGTCGTTGCGGTCGACATCCGAGCACATGGTGAGCTCGCTCTCGTCCTTCTTGGAGTTGAGGAGCTTCAGGATCTGCGCCGAATCCTCGATCGGATCGGCACCTCGGCGGATGGTGCCGGAGATCGGGCATGTCTCGATGCGCCGGCCGTTCACCCGTACGAACATCTCCGGCGAGGCGCCGACGAGATATTCCTGGTTTCCGAGATTGATGAAGAAGGAATACGGCGACGGATTGATTTCCTTCAGCCGCTTCGAGATCTGCGAGGGCTTGCTATCGCAGCGTTCCATGAACTTCTGCCCCGGCACGACCTCGAACAGATCGCCCTTGCGGAAGCTCTCCTTCGCCTTTGTCACCAGTTCGGCATATTCGCCGGGACGATGATCGCCGCGCGGCGGGATCGTATCGGTATGCTTGAACGGGTCGGCCGGGATTTCCTCCGATTGGCCGACCGTCGTCACATCGCCCTTGGTGAAGTCGTAGCGGTCGATCCAGGCCTTGGCCGAGTAATGGTCGACGACAAGGATCTCGTCCGGCAGAAAGAGCACCATGTCGCGCTGATCGTCGGGACGGACAAGCTTCAGGTCGATCGCGTCGAACTGGAAAGCGAGATCGTAGCCGAAAGCGCCAAAGAGGCCGATGGCGCTGTCTTCCTCGGAGTGAAACAGCGCGGTGATGGCGCGAAGGACCGTGAAGACGGTCGGCATCTTCGAGCGCTCTTCTTCGGTGAAGACGCGGGACGGCAGCTTGACGTCGAGATCGAGACGCGTGGCTGTGCGGGCACCGAGCGCCAGATCTTCGACTGAGGCAAGCGTGTCGGCGATCATCGTCAAAAGCGCTTCGCCGCGTCCGTTATAGGCCTCGATCCAGACCTTGCGACCGAAGGAAGAGATACCGAGCGGCGGATCGACGATGGCCGTGTCCCAGCGGGTATAGCGGCCCGGATATTCGTAGTTGGACGAGAAGACCGCACCGCGACGTTCGTCGAGCTTGTCGACATAGGTGGAGATGGCATCGCCATAGGGTGTCGGCCGGCGCTTGCGCGTGACGGTCACGCCGCCGCGCGTCTGATAGGCTTCCGAGCCGTCTTCCTGCAAAATCGTCGACATGTCTGTCCTTTTCCGTTCTTCGAGGCCCTCTCCCGGCGCCTTGAATACAAAAAAGCCGCCTCAGGAGATTTTCCGGGCGGCTTTGGGTCATTCGTCGAGAAGACATGACTGGTCAAGGCCGCGTCAGCGAGCCCACCACCAAGCCATGTTGTTCAAGACGATCTTCATGGGCGATTTGATAACCCGAGGCGAAGCGGCGCGCAAGCGGGATTTGCGCGGACCCCGCCATCGAACCTTTTGCGGCCCCCGTCGTTTCCGCCCCGGGGCGAACGACAGGAGCGGCCATGAGACATGCAACGGGCTTGATGCTGATCTGGCTGGCGGCGACGGGTGTAACATTGCCCGAGATCGGCCCGCCGGCGCCACCCAAGCCAGCCCAGTCCGTCACGCAAGACGAAGCCGCCGCCCCGGCGGAGGAGAAAGGCGCTGCCGACAGCTCTCAGACTCCGCCGACGCCACCCCTCCCCTCCGGTACGCCGCCAACGCCCTCGCCCGATCCGCGCGACACGCCCGATGCCACGTCCGCTCCCTCCGAGGTCCCGGCCGGGAAACCGGAGGCACCGGAGGCGCCCGTCGACGCGGAGAAGGCCGGGCAGCCGAAGACGGGGCCTTCGAAGCCCGACGATGGCGCGGCTCCGACAACGGAGGGCAAGCAGGAGCAAGCCGACAAACCGGAGCCGACCGCGCCGCCGCCGCCGCCCGATCCGGCACCGGTGTCAGAGAAGCCGGAAGAACTCGCCATGTGCCTGCGGGACCTGAAGGCCATAGGCGCCGATTTCACCGAAGATGCGATGATCGACGACGAGACGGGCTGCGGCATCGCTCACCCCGTTACCGTCCGCCGGATCCTGCCTTCGGTCACGCTGGAGCCGGAAGCCACCATTCGATGCGAGACGGCGCTGAGCCTCGCCCGCATGACCCGCGACATGCTGATCCCGGCCGCCGCCCGCGCCTTCCCCGACCGACCTGCTCTCTCCGGCATTTCCCAGGCCTCCGGCTATGTCTGCCGCAACCGCAACAGCGCCGAAACCGGCAAGATTTCCGAGCATGCCCATGGCAACGCCATCGACATCGCCGCCCTGCGCTTCAGCAAGGAAAGCGTGCCGCTGATGATCGCGAAACAGGACGACGGCACGGCAGAGGCTGCATTTCAGCGGGCGCTCAACGCCATCGCCTGTCTCTATTTCACCACCGTCCTCTCACCCGGCAGCGATGCGGCCCACCAGGACCACCTGCATCTGGACGTGATCGAGCGGAAGAGCGGGTTCCGCTATTGCCGCTGAACGAAAGACGGCGGCGCCCCGGATGGGACGCCGCCGCAGGCGGTGGAAGGGGCTGTGGGGGTTAGAATTTCTGAGAAATCGCAACCTTGAAGTAACGTCCGGCTTCCGAATAGATGTCGGAGGCGTTAGACACGTTCTTGACTTCGAGCGCATCGAAATACTTCTTGTCGAAGAGGTTGTAGACCCCTGCCTGGACGCGGAGCCCCTTAAACTGTTCAGGCTCCCACCATCCTGTCAGGTTCACAACTCCGTATCCGTCCGGCTTGGTCAGCGCAGCCGAGTCGTCCGGGACGGCGCTGGCCGCAACCAGGCTGACATCGGTTCCCCAGGCTTCCTGTTCATAACCGAACCCGACAATGGCCTTGAGCGGCGGGACGGATGCGAGCAGTTCGTCGCTGTCCAGATCGGTCCCGCGGGCATAGGCCAGCGAGCCATGCAGGTTGAAGCCATTCGCGAAGGTCTTGTGCGCTTCCAGCTCGACACCGCTGATCCGGACATTGTCGCGGTTGATGAACTGATAGGTGCCGAGGGCGTATCCCGATGTGGCGATGATATCAGATGTATCGATAAAGTTGTTGTACCGGGTGCTGAAGGCGCTGACGCGTCCACCAAAATCGTCTTCCCCGAGATTGGCACCGACGTCAAAGCCCCAGCTGGTTTCCGGCTTCAGGTCCGGATTGCCGATCGAACGATAGAGCGGCGCATTGTCGTAGTCGACATAGAGCTGGTAGGCGTTCGGAGCCTTAAAGGCCGTAACGAACTGTGCGTAGAGCTCGATGTCCGGCTTCACCTGCCACGCCGCACGAAGCTTTGGCGAGAAACGTGTGCCGCTCTGCCCTTCGGGCATATCTCCTTCAAAGGTATCGGTGGATTGCGGGTCTTCCTTGTACCAGTCAAAACGAAGGCCGGGTGTCACGGAAACCGCGCTATTGCCAAGGGTGATCTTGTCTTCGGCATAGGCGCCGAACCTGTAGGAATTCACGTCCGGCGAGTAGGACTGGTTGGTGTGGTAATAGGCGCAGCCGGGAACCCAGGTGACAGAGCAACTGTCGACACCGGACAGGTAGTAGCTGCTCTGTGTGAACCGGAAATCGGCTCCGAAGGTCAGTTGGTGGTTGAGGCTGCCCGTCGCAAAATCCGAATTGGCGTAGCCTGAAAAACCGATGTCACGCTGCTCGCTCTCCATCAGTCGGTCGTATTCGCCGATCGGCGCCGTCAAACGATAGGAGTCCTGCCCTTCCGTACGCGCCGAGCGCTGCCAGTAGACGGTCGCAGCCGCGCTGTCGATTAGGCTGTCATCGCCCACGGATTCGAACTCGTAGTCCAGAGAGACGCGATCGCGATCCTTTTCCTGGACCAGATCATAATCCCCGGCACGGTATGTTGTACCGTATGTACTGGAGGACATGTAGTCCTTACGGGAATTGTAGCCGTAGTGCTCAGCCGTCAGGCCGATACGGTGACCGCCCTCCAGATCCTGACGGATCTTGAAGAGGAAATTGCGCTGATTGTAATCCAACGGATCGGCTTCGGTCCGCGTGCTGCGCGTGCCACCGACATCGCCCTTTGTCTCGGTTTCCTGGCCCTTCTTGTAGGACGACTGAAACATCACCGATGTGTTCTCGATCTTTTTGGCAATGGCGCCCGAGGCGGTGAAAGATTTGTCGGAACCGTCGTAACCCAATTTGCCGATGCCACCGAACGTCGCACCATCCGCCAGCAGATCGTCCGGTTCAAGCGTGTTCAACAGGAGCGCGCCGCCCAGCGCGCCTGATCCGGCACGACTGGAGTCGGCGCTGTGCAAGACATCAACGGAGGACAGGGAGTTGAAGTCATAGGTATCGGCGCCGCCGCCGTAATTGTAGACCGTGTCGAAGAAATACGGCACCGGGATCCCGTCGATCGTCGTCAGAACCCGATCGGCCTCGAGGCCACGAATGTTTACGCTCTTCGACTGTCGGACATAGGTAACGCTCGGTTCGACTGTGTTGCCGAGATCGTCGACATCATCAACCTGCTTCTTTTGCAGCGTTTTGGAATCCGTTGTTGTCGACACGGGGGTATCCGCCACGGAACCGGCCGGCACGCGTTTGCCTTTCACCACGATCGTCTGCAACTGCGTCTCGTCGGCATCGGACGTCGTGGTCGATGGCGTTGCGCTGTCCTGAGCATGGGCCGGATGGATGGCGGAGACCGCCACGAGGGCGGTGCAGGCGAGCAGAAGAGGTCTGGCGGACCGGGAGCGCATGCGAATGTCCTTTCGATGGCCAGAAAGATGCGATCCCGAACCCGAAAGACGGGCGCAGGCTGGCCAAATGTGTTTGCGTCAAAACCGGGGCGAGGCCGAAACCTTCGCCTTAATCACGCCGTATAAAACATGATTATCTGAGTCAACATATAAAACATGATTCTTTTAATCATGAATTGTGATCACCGTCACCGTGGCGGAAATATCACAAATCGCCGATCAGTTCTGAGGGCGGGATGAGCCGGGGTCAGAACAGGCCCTCGATCGCGCCATCCCCGTTCAGCCGGATCCTTTCCGACGAGGGCACGCGTGGCAGGCCGGGCATGGTCATGATCTCCCCGGTGATCGCGACCACGAAGCCCGCGCCGGCAGAGAGCCTGACCTCGCGCACATGCACCGTATGCCCCTCGGGCGCACCGCGGAGCGTCGGATCGGTTGAAAAGGAATATTGCGTCTTTGCCATGCAGACAGGGAGGGAGCCATAGCCCTGCCGCTCCCAATCCGAGAGCTGATCGCGCACGGATTTGTCGGCGGTCACCTCGCCCGCGCGGTAGATCTCTGCGGCGATCCGCTCGATCTTGGAGAAGAGCGGCAGCGCATCCGGATAAAGCGGATGGAACTGCGAGGGCTGCTCGGCGATCTTCACGACCGCTTCCGCGAGCGCCGTGATCCCGGCCGAACCGTCCGCCCAGTGCCGGCAGAGGATGGCCTCGGCCCCGAGCCCCCTCGCCACCGCCTTGACGGCGGCGATTTCCGCTTCGGTGTCGGTGGTGAAATGGTTGATCGCGACGACCGCCGGCACGCCGAACTTGGCGAGGTTTTCCAGATGCCGGGCGAGATTGACAGCCCCGCGCTCGACGGCGGCCACGTCTTCCCGGCCGAGATCCTCCTTGACCACGCCGCCATTCATCTTCAGCGCCCGGACCGTCGCGACGATGACCACGGCCGAGGGTCTGAGCCCCGCCTTGCGGCATTTGATGTCGAAGAACTTTTCCGCCCCGAGATCGGCGCCGAAGCCGGCTTCGGTCACCACATAATCGCCGAGCTTCAGCGCCGTCTTCGTCGC
The DNA here is from genome assembly GCF_006443685.1 of Rhizobium glycinendophyticum. Classification (NCBI taxonomy): domain Bacteria; kingdom Pseudomonadati; phylum Pseudomonadota; class Alphaproteobacteria; order Hyphomicrobiales; family Rhizobiaceae; genus Peteryoungia; species Peteryoungia glycinendophytica. The sequence continues at coordinate 2,689,281 of NZ_VFYP01000001.1, forward strand.
CACGACCGAATTGCAGCCATGGGCGATATTGGCGAAAGGCCCGCCATGCACCAGCGCCGGATTGTTTTCGAGCGTCTGCACGAGGTTCGGCTGCAGCGCCTCCTTCAAGAGGACGGCCATCGCGCCGTCGGCCTTCAGATCACGCGCGAAGACCGGGCTCTTGTCGCGACGATAGCCGATGATGATCGCACCCAGCCGGCGTTCCAGATCGTCGAGATCGGTGGCGAGGCAGAGGATCGCCATGACTTCCGAGGCGACGGTGATATCGAAGCCCGCCTCACGCGGGAAACCGTTGGAAGCGCCACCGAGCGATGTCACGATCTGGCGCAGCGCCCGGTCGTTCATGTCCATCACCCGCCGCCAGGTGATGCGGCGCGTATCGATCGCGAGCTCGTTGCCCCAGTAGATGTGATTGTCGATCAGCGCCGAAAGCAGATTGTGGGCCGAGGTGATCGCGTGAAAATCGCCGGTGAAATGGAGGTTGATATCCTCCATCGGCACGACCTGCGCATAACCGCCACCGGCCGCCCCGCCCTTGACCCCGAAACAGGGGCCGAGCGAGGGCTCGCGGATGCAGATGACGGCCTTCTTCCCGATCCGGTTCAGGCCATCGCCGAGCCCGACGGTCGTCGTCGTTTTGCCCTCGCCCGCCGGTGTCGGATTGATCGCGGTCACCAGGATCAGCTTGCCGTCCGGCCGGTCGGCGAGCCCCTTGATGAAGGAGGCGGAGATCTTCGCCTTGTCGTGGCCATAAGGGATCAGGCTTTCGGAGGGAATGCCGAGCTTGCAACCGATCTCCTGGATCGGCCGCTTGGAAGCCGCGCGGGCGATGTCAATATCCGATGCCACTGTCATGCTGTCCCCCCTTTGTTTCATCGCTGTTTTGCAGCGGAGGATCGGCCGCCAAGACGATGCTGGCAAGGCGTCGGCCGGACTTTTTTCGACGATGCGCCACAGCGGCCGGCCCTGGCCGGGAAAGACGCCGCGACACCTCTTGTCGCCGCCCGCGGCCGTGTATTATGTGCAGTGCAAACATGCCGCCGAAGGAGAAGCCGATGAAATCGCTGGAACTGCTCATCGAAAAAATCATCCTGTCGAGCCGTTGGATCCTGGTCGCCTTCTATCTCGGCCTGGTCGCGGCGCTCGCCGTCTACGCGGTCGCCTTCGGCTACAAATTCCTGAAGGTCGCGCAAAACGTCTTCGTCTATGAAGACTTCCAGATGATCCTGGCCATGCTGGGCCTGATCGACGCCGCGCTGGTGGCGAGCCTGATCGTCATGGTGATGATCTCCGGCTACGAAAACTTCGTCAGCCGTTTCGACGAAGCCGACGACCAGGTGTCCTTCCTCGGCAAGCTCGACGCCGGCAGCCTCAAGATCAAGGTCGCCTCCTCGATCGTCGCGATCTCCTCGATCCATCTCTTGCAGGTCTTCCTCAACGCCAACCAGTACACCTCCGACAAGCTGATGTGGCTGACCCTCATCCACCTCGCCTTCGTCGTTTCGGCGGTGATGCTGGGCTATCTGGAGGTGATGATGAACGGCAAGAAGAAGGGTGGAGACGCGGACAAGATTTGAGGGGATGCACCCTCCCCTCGAGGGGGAGGGTCGGAGCGCAGCTCCGGGGTGGGGTGATGGCTGGGACGCCAGCGCCGGATCACAAGCCTCGCACTCGTGAAGGTTCACCCCCACCCGCCGCTTCGCGGCGACCTCCCCCCTCGAGGGGGAGGTGGGTATTTCACCCCTCCCCGATCGCAATCAGGCTGGCATTGCCGCCGGCGGCGGCCGTGTTGACCGAGATCACCTGCTCCAGTGCAAATCGGCTGAGGTAAGCCGGGCCGCCCGCCTTGAAGCCGGTGCCGGACATGCCGGAGCCACCGAAGGGCTGGGTGCCGACGACCGCGCCGATCATGTTGCGGTTGACATAGATATTGCCGGTATCGAGCGCCTCGGTGACGGTGCGGATCGTCGCTTCGATGCGGCTGTGGACGCCGAGTGTGAGGCCATACCCCGTTGCGTCGATCGAACCGATCACCTTGTCGAGTTCCTTGGCCTTCCAGCGCACGACATGCAGAACCGGGCCAAAGATTTCCTTGGTCAGCGCCTCGGGACGATTGAGTTCGATGATATGCGGGGCGAAGAAATTGCCGGTCGCGGGCACCTGGCCCGCATAACGCACCTTCTGGGTCCGCTTCATCTCGGCGACATGACCTTCGAGCATCGCCTTCTGCTTCTCATCGATGACGGGGCCGATATCGGTGGTGATCTCGAGCGGATTGCCGAGATTGAGTTCGCGGGCGGCACCCTCGATCATCTCGAGCATGCCGTCGGCAATGTCTTCCTGCAGATAAAGAATGCGGAGCGCCGAGCAGCGCTGGCCGGCCGAGCGGAAGGCGGACATGACGACATCGTCGGCCACCTGTTCGGCAAGCGCGGTGGCATCGACGATCATCGCATTCATGCCGCCGGTTTCTGCAATCAGCGGCACGATCGGGCCGTTCTTGGCGGCGAGCGTGCGGTTGATGGCCTGGGCCGTCGCGGTCGAGCCGGTGAAGGCGATACCGGCGAGCTGCGGATGGGCGGCGATCGCCGCACCGACATCGCCGGCGCCCGGCAGCAGCATCAGCACATCTTCGGGCACGCCCGCCTTGTGGAAGAGCTTCACCGCTTCAAAGGCAATCAGCGGGGTTTGGGGTGCTGGCTTGGCGACAACCGCATTTCCGGCGACGAGTGCCGCCGAGACCTGGCCGAGGAAGATCGCCAGCGGAAAGTTCCACGGCGAGATGCAGGCAAAGACGCCGCGACCGCGCCAAGAGAGACGGTTGAGCTCACCGGTCGGGCCGGGCATGACTTCGGCTTCACTGAACTGCTTGCGGGCCTGGTTGGCATAATAGCGGCAGAAGTCGACAGCCTCCCGGATTTCGGCCACGCCGTCATCCAGCGTCTTGCCGGCTTCCAGCGCGAGCAGGGTCAGGAGACGGTCGCGATCGGCCTCAAGGAGGTCGGCCAGCTTGTCGAGGGTTGCTGCGCGCTCCTCGACGGAAACGCGTGACCAGCGGGCAAAGCCCTTGCGGCCGGCAGCAAAGGCGCGATCAACATCGGCGGGCGTGGCGTTGCGCACGGTTCCGACCTTCTTGCTGCGATCGGCGGGCGACAGAACCGCGTCCTCGGCGGTGGCGCCGGTTGCACCCGGCACCAGCGGCCGAGCCGCGATCTCCGAGAGGGGAACGGAGATGCGTGCCATCAGCCGTTCCAGATTGTCACGATATCCGAATTCGAAGCCGGCGCTGTTCTTGCGATCGCCATAGAGGCCAAGCGGCATCGGGATCTGGCTGTGGCGGGCGCTCTGGCCATTGCCAAGCCCGAGCTTTTCGGTCGGCCGCTCCAGAAGTGCCGTGACCGGAATGTTCTTGTCTCCGGCAACGGCGACGAAGGAGGAGTTCGCGCCGTTTTCGAGCAGACGGCGAACGAGATAGGCGAGCAGATCGCGATAGCCACCGACCGGTGCATAGATGCGGCAGGCGATCCGGTCATTGCCCGACAGCAGCGTGTCGTAGAGGGCCTCGCCCATGCCATGCAGGCGCTGGAATTCGAAACCGGAGCGATCGGCACCGGCAAGCTCGATGATGGTCGAGACGGTCAGCGCATTGTGGGTGGCGAACTGCGGGAAGATGCGTGCGCGCTTTTCCATGAGCTTGGCCGCACAATGCAGATAGGAAAGGTCGGTCGCCGGCTTGCGGGTCCAGACCGGGTAGTCGTCGAGACCACGCTCCTGGGCGCGCTTCACTTCCGTGTCCCAATAGGCGCCCTTGACGAGGCGCACCATCATCCGGCGACCATATTGCTGGCAGAGGCTGTCGATATAGTCGATCACCTGCGGCGCGCGCTTCTGATAGGCCTGGATGGCCAGACCAAAACCGTCCCAGCCGGCAAGCGACGGATCGGCAAAGACGGCCGCGATCACGTCGAGGGAGAGTTCGAGACGGTCGGCCTCTTCGGCATCGACGGTGAAATTGAGCTGATGCGCCTTGGCCATCTGCGCGAGCTTCAGGAGATCCGGCACAAGTTCGCGCATCACCCGATCACGATGGGTCGCGAGATAACGCGGATGCAGCGCCGAGAGCTTGACCGAGATGCCCATGCGGTTCGGCAGTTGCTGGCTCTTGCCATGTTTGGCCATATGCGCGCCGATCGCCTCGATGGCCATGGCGTAGGACTGGAAGTAGCGCTTTGCGTCTTCGGCCGTGCGGGCCCCCTCGCCGAGCATGTCGAAGGAATGGCGATAGCCGCGCTCCTCGCTCTTGGCAGCGCGCGACAGCGCATCCTTGATGGTTTCGCCGAGCACGAAATGATGGCCGAGGAAGCGCATCGCCTGCTTGGTGGCGGAGCGCACGGTGGGCAGGCCGAGCCGCTTGACGAGGCCGCGCATGACACCCTCGGGCGTCTCGCCCGGGCGGATGACGCGGGCCGACAGGCCGAGGGCCCAGGCAGAGGCCGAGACGAACCAGCTGTCGCCATGCGCCTCGTGTTCGCTCCAGCCCCCCTCTTTCAGCTTGTCCTCGATCAGCCGATCCTGGGTGAGCGCATCCGGCACGCGCAAGAGCGCCTCGGCGAGCACCATCAGCGCCAGACCTTCGCGCGTGGACAGGCCATATTCGCGCAGAAAATCCTCAACACCGCCGACCGAGCCGGAATTGTTGCGGATCGCCTCGATATAGGTCGTTGCGCGGCGGTCGATGGCGCTATTCTGGCTCGCCGAGAGCGACAGACGCGATGCAAAGTGGCGAATGAGCTGGTCATCGTCGCCGGCATAGGGGGCTTCGAAACGCGGGAAATCTGTCGTGGCTGGCTTGATCATTGTCACCTCCGTGGTATGCGCAACATATCTTTAGTTTTGCAGGATTTCCCGCTATTCTTCAGTCAAATTTCCGCAACAAACACTACCAAGATGGAGTTTCGTAGAGAGATGAGCAAGGAAATCGATCGTCTTGATCGCAAGATTCTCCGCGCGCTTCAGACCGAGGGACGCCTGACCAATATCGAGCTTGCCGAGCGAGTAAATCTGTCCCCGACGGCGACCGCTGAACGGGTGCGGCGATTGACGCGGGAGGGCTATATTACCGGCTACGCCGCGATCCTGTCGCCACAGAAGCTCGGCCGCAACCTGTTGGTCTTCATAGAGGTGAAACTGGATCGGACGACGGCGGACGTTTTCGACACGTTCGCGGCGGCGGTCAAACGCTCGGACGACGTGATGGAATGCCATATGGTGGCCGGCGGCTTCGACTATCTGGTCAAGGCGCGAGTCGCAGGCATGGATGCCTATCGGCAATTCCTGTCAGAGGTGATTCTGCCGCTTCCTGGAGTCCGCGAGACCCATACCTATGCAGTGATGGAGGAGGTAAAGGCGGGCTCTGCCCTGCCGGTATGAATATGGAGGTAACGGGCACCTGCTATTTTGAGTGGCACCGCTCAGGAATTAGTCATATTAATGGTGGTCAGGGCCGAAAAAGCGCTAGCTTTTCGTTCTGACTGATATAATTGTTCAAACTTACAGTTAGTTCTCAACTTTCGAAACAAGAAAAATGCTGCCACAACGACAGACGCTCTTGAGCCAGGAAATCGGGAGCTGCCAAAGCCGTGCGGATCTGTTGGAATGCTGGAAGCAGGCGGCGCGCGGATACGGTCTCGAGCATGTGACCCTAGCCACGGCCCCGACGGCTCAGGACAAGATTTTCGGGCCGCTGGTGCGCGAAACCACGCTTCCCGTCGACTACTGCCGCGAATTCGACCGTCAGGGTTTCCTGCGCTACTGCCCGACGGTGCCGCATATCACCCGCACGATCATGCACGCCACCTGGTGGCTGGGTCCCGATGGCCACAGCCCGGATTTCGAGTGCCCTTTGCCGCTCGCCGAGCTGATGCGCAAGCACGACCTGCTCTCCGGCATTCTGTTTTCGCTGACCGCCATCGACGGGACCCGCTACGTGGTCCGCTACGACGGCAGCCGGACACCCCTGCCGCAGCAGGACATCAATGAATTGTCCATGCTGACGACCCAGGCCTTCGACGTGTTCGACCGGCTGCGCCGCACGACCAGCAACGTCAATGTTCTGTCAGCGCGCGAACTGGAAGTGCTGCGCTGGACCGCGCAGGGCAAGACCTCGCTGGAGATCGGCCAGATCCTGTCGCTCTCCGACCACACGGTAAACGCCTATATGACCAATGCCATCCGCAAGCTCGATTGCGTCAACCGCACCCAGCTGGTCGCCAAGGCCATCCGGATGAAGATCATCAGCTGACCGTGCCAAGCCTTTGAAAAGCAAAAGGCCCGATCTAGCCGATCGGGCCTTTTGCTTTGAAGAGGAACCTGCCATCAACGATCGAGAATTGCCCGGATCTCTACCATGTTGGAGCGTACCCGCAGCGTGTAGAAGCCCATGGTGGTCAGATGGGTTGGCATGATCCAGCCATCTTCGCTGCCATTCGAGATGATCGCCGGCTGGATCTTCAGGGCACCCTGCAACTGACGATCCATCTCGGCCCAGATGGCAGTGAGGTTGCGCTCACGGATCACATCGCCGAAATCGGCATGGGCAGCTTTCAAGAGCGCATATTGTGCATAGAGCTGGCCGAAGGCGAACCAGTAGCGGTCGTCGGCGCGGGTATCGAACCAGCCAGCATTGAACTCCTCCGAGCGGCGGCGAAGAATGTCAGAGGTATTGCCGAGATCACTTGCCATGCCGTCGAGAAGCTGTAGCAGGTTATCGGCCCGGCTGTCGAAGACGGCATCGCAACTGGCAAGTGACGTGTTGAAGCGGTTCCAGCTGTCCACGGCTGCGCGATAATAGCTCGGGGTGGGCGTCTTGAAGCCGAAGGGATCGACGCCGAAATACCAGGTGCCTTCGTCAAACTGGATATTGCCGCGCGCATTCTGCAGATCGTTGTTGATGCCGGATGTTCCGCGAACGCGGCCAAGGTTGTCGGCAAGCTGGATGGCGGTGCGCCGCACCACCTGATTCACGCCGCGCTGGAAAGAGGCCTTGTTGTCGAAGAAGGGCGTGTTGTCCCAATCGATGCCGAAGAAGCCGAGCTTGTAGAGAAGCGTCGACGATATCCAGGTGTTCTGGTTGACATTCTGATCGGTGAGAGCGGCGGCGAGCGTGACGATGGCCGAATCCTGGCAACGATTGGCCTGGTCCGGGATTGCCGCACCCGCAGGTACCGTTCGCGTGTCGAGCTTGTAGCTCGTCACGAAAGCCGGGTCGAAGCCGTTCCAGATCTGGGTGCGATAGAAGAACTGGCCATAGGCGAGGATCAGCAGCACGAGGATGCCGAGGATCGGTCCCTTGATGATCCATGTACGGTCGCGGTACCAGCCATGGGCGGCGAGAAACGGCCAGAGCAGCCAGGCAACCACCAACCCGACGCCGCGGCCGATCGCTGCAAAGACGCGCTGGAAGAACGCGATGATCGGATCAAGCATGGTCATCTCCTATGCCGTAGAGGCGTCTGCGAAACTGGGCCTTGTCCTGCAGATAGGTCTGCGTCAGGCGGGATACAACATAATCGCCATAAGGCGAAGGATAGGACTGGTAGTCGCGGTAGAAACCCTGCTTGTCGAAGACGAAGCGGGAGACGAAGTCTTCGGGCGTCAGATGCGCAATCAGCCGGTTGGTCAGCCACTGGTCGGCATGCCCCGGCTGGGCACGGACAAGCCAGTGGCGAAGCCTCGGATCGAAATCGGCAAGGCTGAGCGTGCCGGACCGCGCCAGCATCCGCATCGCCTCCTGCAGGAAAGGATAGACGCCGTGTTCGGCAATCGCCCGCCCATGGGTGTGCTGGAACGTCTGCTGCCAGACCACGTCCACCCGCGACAGATCCGGCAGTGGCAGCTGGGCCGCAGCAACCGACAGCAGCACCATCTCCGCCCGGTGCGCGAGCAGGCCCGAGGCCTCTACCCAGCTTGCCCGCGGCAGCTCGATGCGGCCGGTGCGGGCGAGAAAATCAAAGATCTGCGCCCGGTCTTTGATGGAGATATAACTGACCTGCCAAGGCCGCGAGCGCCGGAAACCCGGGGCCTCCGGGTCACAGATCACCGTTGCCTGCTTATCGTCGGTAAAGACGAAGACGCCGCTGAAATGATCCGCCCAGAAGGCGTCGTGGCGAAAGATCACCTTGTCCGGCACCAGCGTGTTTTGCCGGATGTCGCCGGTCTGGCGCGATAGCTCGACCATGCGGTTGAGCATTGTATCGCCGCGCCAGGCATCCTGGCTGGTGAGCAACTGATCGCAGAGCTGGCGCAGTTCACCGGCTTTGCCGAGCAGGTCTTCGGCCGAAAGCACGCGAAATTTCACCTCGTTGATCGACAAGAGGTCTTCAAGCGTCTTCACCTCGGCAACCGAATCCTCGATCTCTCCGTAAAGCGCATCCTTCAGCGTGATCGCGTGAATGGCGCGGGCATTGGCCGCAAAGAACTCGTGCATCAGGCCGGCCGTATTGGAGAAGCTCGTATGCACGACCGGCAGATCATTCTGCTCCGGCGTCAGGATGATAAAACGACGATTGACCTTCTGCGGATCGAGATAGTCGGGGTCACCGAACTCCGTCGCCACCTGCGGCGAAAACCCGGTGATGTCGATGTCGAATTCGGCAAGCTTGGTTTCCGGCAGGCCGAAGCCTTTGAGCGCCTTGTTGTAACGGGCGATCAGATGCGGCTCGCGGATGGTGAGGAGGCGACCGTAGATGAGTTCGGCTTCGAGGAGGCGGTTCATGCGGTATCTGCGACCTTCCTGTCCTCGTGCCGCCAGTAAAGGTCGTCGAGGTCGAGTTTCAAGACATCGGCGATAGCCTTAAGCGTAGCAACACTGCCATCCTTCTTGCCGGTTTCGATTTCTGATAGATAAGCGGTGCTGATTCCGGCGGCGGCAGCGAGGTCTTTGGCCGCCATACCACGAAAATTGCGCCACACACGGATCGGGCTTTCGCCTTCACTCATACGATTGACGTACTCGGCAGGGATCAGTTCTTCCTCGCCGGCCGCAAGCTTGCGTTCGAAATCCGCGATTGTGAGGCTGTCTTCCAAATCCTCGATGCGTTGAATCAGCGCCTCGTAGTTCTTGCGGCTGAGCACGATCATCTCTTCGCCATCCGGCGCAGTGAATGATGATGCGATCGTCATCAGAGTTCTCCCTCATAGGCTTCACCGCGAGCGGCGACACGCACCACGTCAACGACGGTTCCGTCTTCACGAAAGATCACCCGCCAGTCACCGACCCGAAGGCGATGATAGCGGCTGTCACGCAACTTCTTGACATTGTTAGCGAGTGAAGCCGGGTCGGTAGCATACTGGAGAACCTTGGACCGGATACGTCGCGCTTCGTTCGCCGGCATCCGGTTCAAGGTCCGTATGGCATCCTTGCTGTAGACAATGTCCGGCACATCCTAATCCTCAACCCCGATCCCGACAACCAAATTCGCAAATAGCGAATTTCACCACATCCCCTCCCCCTTCAAGCGCTCGATCTCCCCGATCGCCCGCTCCCGCTGCCGTTCCCGCCTGACAATCTCCTCCACCGCAGCCTCGTCCGACTTGTCGGCATAGCGGAATTCGCTGTCGGCGTAGCGGTTGATCTCTTGGCAGATCATCTCCATCGTCACGGGACCACGCAGCTCCGCGATCATCGCCTTCTTCTCGTCGTAGCTCTTGTGGACGAAAGCGTCAGGCTTTTCGAACCAGGCGTCGGGCAGTTCGACATCCATCGCCCTCATCTTGATCGCATCGGTGATGTTCTTGATCGCACGACCGGTGAATCGCGGCTCGGCGAGCTTGATCGCATGCAGATAGCCGCCGACATCGGCGAGCGTCTGGATCTTGCCGTTCTCCGTCTCGTAGCGCTCCCAGACGGCCACGAGCCCGTCCTCCTTTGGCCGGTCGTGCTCGCCATAGGAGCGGCTAACGGCCTTCTGGATCTCCTGGCCGGCAAACAGCTGGTGGTCTCCGAGCGGGATAGAGTGGTTCTTGCCGACGAGCAGCGAGAAGATGTCGATATAGTCCTCGCGCGTCTGCGGCCCGTCGACCAGCCAGCGGGCGCCGGCGCGCTGGCGCAGCGCATCGTCGACATTCTCGGGATAGTTGGAGAACATGCCGAAGGTGGCATTGCCCCGGACCACAGTCGAAGCACCGGCAAAGCTCTCCATCAGCACCGCAGTGACCTCGTGCTGACCAGATGACGCCCGGTCGTCCGAGCGCTTGGCCGTCACCTGGTCGACATCGTCGATCGTGCCGAAACCGATGACGCGCGGATTGAGCACGTTGTTGACGAAGCTCTTGGCATTCTGGCCCGACTTGCCCTGATAGGACGAGATCTGGTCGACGCCGAAATTCTCGTAGTGGAAGGCATAACCCGCCATCTTGCAGTAGTCGTTCAGGAGACCTGCCAGCATCTGGATCAGGATCGTCTTGCCCGTGCCCGGCATGCCGTCGCCGATGAAGGTGAAGAGGAAGCCGCCGAGCTCGACGAAGGGGTTCATCTGCCGGTCGAAATCATAGGCCATCAGCATCTTGGCAAGCTTCAGCGCCTGATACTTGGCGATGTGATTGCCGATGATTTCTTCCGGCTTCTTGAAGCTCATCGTGAGCGGCTTGGACTTGGCGCTCGGCACGGCGTCGAAACCGTCGAGTGTGAAATCGTCCTGATCGACGCGGATATGGGCGTTCTCGAAGGCACCGAGATGCTCGAAGCGCGCCTTGCGGGTCAATAGCCCCTGCAGAGCCAGTTCGGCGAAGGCACGGGTGCGGCCGATCACGGTCGCGTCGTCGCCGGCCCCATGCAGGGCCGCATCCAGCCCGCCGACCAGGCTTTTGAGCGCATCCTGGGCAGTATCGAACAGGAAATCCGGCTCGCGCTGCCCGTCGAGCTGAGCGCTCTCGCCCGCAATTGTCGACAGCAGATAGGCGGAGAAAGCGAAGGCCGAGATATAGGATGCCGATGCCAGAAGCCCCTTGAACCGCGCAGCCTCCTCGCCCTGCAAGGGGGCAGTGATATTGCGGGCCTGCAGGCTTTCGAGCTCGGTCTGCCGGGCGAACACATCGGTGACCGCCAGCGCCACCTGTGCTCCGCGCCGGACACGATAAAGCACCGTGTGCTGGGCAGGCGTCAGGAGCGGATCGCCCTGCCCGCTCGCCTGGATCGTTTTTGTCAGCTCCACCTCGCGGGTCTTGCGCACGGACCCGGTCGACACCGTCGAAACGAAGCGGCGGCTCGTCCCGGCGAGTGCCGCCCCGTCGCTGCCGCCGCCGCCGGCATCCAGCATGACGAAGCGCGTGACCAGCCCCTGGGCGACAACGAGATGTTTGGCGATATCCGCCTCGTGCAGCGTGGTGAGCCCGGCCGTCAATTCGCTCATCTCTTAGACCTCGCTGACGATCTGGTCGCCGGAAATGACGTGAACCTTGTAATTGCCGAAGACGGCGGCCACCTCGCCGGCGGCATAGAGGGCCTGATAGGCGTCATGCGGCACCAGCGCGTGTTTCTCGTAAGCCGAAACACCCATGCGCGCGGCCTCGAGATCATGCGTCTCGATATGGAATTCCTGGATCGCCGGCGTCGAGGAGAAAAAGCCTTTGGTTGCCGGCTGCTCGCGCTTGGAAAACACTTCCTGCACCGTCCAGGTCATCACCCAGGCGTTTTCCGGCTTGCGCACGCGGCTCAGAATCTCGTTCACCCGGCCCGTGTTCTCGGTGATCCCCGTCGAATAGAGCGGCCCGAGCACGACGCGCCGGATTGATTTCGGATGCAGTGTCGGAAAATCCCGGTCCAGATTGGTGGCAATCGTTGCGGGTGTCAGCGAGAAGGCCGAGTTCTTGGCGCAGAAATCGTCGAAGCTGCGGGCGAGCTCCGGATTGAGCAGCCCGCCGACCGGCAGCGGGATCTCGACCGTCTCGTCGAGCCGGCCATCCGGTGTCACCAGGATCTTCGTCACGCCTTCGGACGAGTCCTCGATGGTCGCGAGATAGATCATCGGCAACGTGCTGGTCCCGTCGAAGGCTGCCCAGGAGACGAGGCAACTTGGACGTTTCGTCTGCGGATTGACGCTGACGGCGACCGTGGTCGGCAACACGAAGGGCGAGAACACCTCGCCGGCACTCACCTGCTCCAGATAGAGCCGTTCCGCCATCTGCCGCTGCAGGGCGGCCGGAAACTCTTTCTGCCGCAGGATGAAATCGACCATTTCCTCGCGCAGTGCCGGAGCCGCCGGGATCGCCGCCAGCCGCTGGGTCGCGCCCGCCCGGTCGTTTTCCAGCTCCAGCACATTCTGGTACACCGGAAGGCCGCTTTCCGCCCGCGAGATCCGGAACTGTTCGCTGAAAGCCACCCGGTTGCGCCAGGAGGCAAAGGAATTGCGCAGCCGGTCGAGATAGGGCAGCAGGTGCAGCCCCGACGGCCCGTTCTGAAGGATGCGCCGCTCCGGTTGGCCGAAAAACAGCTCAAGCCCGGCGAGCGCCGCCGAGATGGTGGCGAAATAGGACGTAACGGCGCTGTTGCGATCGATGACGTTCAAGGCTGGCCCCCGAGCCGGTAGCATCCCGTCATCACGGCTTCACGTAATTGGCCGCGTTGTGCTTGTCGAGCACGCCCTGGAAGCGCCGGGCGAAAGCCTCGTCGGCGAGCTTCTTGCGCCGCTGGATGTCCTGCGTCGACAGCATGTTCTTCTCGTGCAGTTCCAGGAGATCGCCGATATGGCGCTGGGCGGCAGCGCCGATGCCGGCCATGGTCTCTTCCGCGGCGGTGTCGACCTGGCTGCCGAGCGTATTGATCCGGTGGGCGACCTCCTGCTGGGCGGCGGTCTTCAGCGAATCCTCCAGCGCCTTGTAGAGCACGATGCGCTGCTCGGTATCGATGGTCAGCTTGTTGATCAGCGTGTTCTGCGCGGCAATCTGGTTGTTGAGGCTGTCGACGAAGGTCTGGAACATCGAGGTATAGCGTTCCAGCGTCTGGCTTTCGGCCAGGAGCTCCTGTTCGCGGGCCTGGGCCTGATTGTATTCGGTGGCGAGCCTCGAACGTTCGGCTTCGAGATCGGTGCGCTCACCGGTATCGGTGGACGCGGCGATCTTGTTTTCGATGTCGAGCAGCGCCGGGTTGAGCTGTTCGATGCGCTTCTGGGTTTCCTCCAGATTGGCGATCGTCTGCTTGCGCCGCTCGATCACCTGGATGAGGCTCGCCTCGGAGCTCTTGTAGCGCTCGTCGAGAACCGATTTCTGCTCCTTCAGGATGCCGACAATGCTGTCGGATTTGGCGAGCAGTTCCTGCAGATTGCCGGCGAGCGACATGTTGCGCACGCGCTCGGTGCGCATCCGCTGCGCCTTCTGCTTCGAAAAGATGCCGATGAATTTTTCCATGCCGGAAAAGCTCTTCATGCTCTCGAATTCGGAGCCGAAGACATTGGTCGCGTCCTCCAGCCCGATGATCAGGTCGGCGATATTCGCCTCCATCACCTTCTGCTGGTTGAGGACATCGGAAATCCGGGCATTCTCGATATCGAAGTTAGGGTCGGTGAGCTTGCTGTCGCTCTTGGCCAGCGTGTCGAGAACGCTGCCCGACTGTTCGATCTTGCCGCGCATCTCGGCCACGATCTGCCGTGTCTTCTCGATGTCGCTGTCGAAGGATTGCAAAGTCGCCATGTCGTCCCCTGTCTCTCCTGCCGGCGATCGCCGACCTCTCCACTGCCAGCATAGCGGGATTCTCACCCGGCGGAAGCGATGCTTCGCACAATGCGCCCGCTCATTCGATATGGATGGCGCGCCGGGCAACACAAGGGGCTATGGCAGAGAAATGCGACAGCCGTTCCGTGGCTGTCGCAATCCAGGGGCGAACCGCAGCCTTTACTGGCCGCCGGCGGCCGGGTCCTTGAGATAGGCGATGATGTTGGCGAGATCATCGTCCTTTTTCACGCCAGCAAAGGCCATCTTTGTGCCCTTGACCACCGCCTTGGGAGCCTTGAGATATTCCGTCAGCAGAGCCTCGTCCCACACTTTGCCCTGGCCGAATTCGGTCATGGCGGTGGAGTATTTGTAATCGGCGATCGAGGCCACCGGACGACCGACGACGCCCTGCAGCGTTGGGCCGACCTTGTTCTTGGCTTCGGTCGCGATGTGACAGGCGGAACAGACCTTGAAGGCCTTGGCGCCGGCGACCGGGTCGCCCTCGGCCAGCGCCGGGAGCGGGAGGGCAAGCGAGGACAAAAGCATGAGCATGGAAGACGTCTTCATCGGGACTCCTCTTGAACCTATTCGAAAAGCGCCTGAGGCGCCGCCCATCAAGATACCCGTTCGCACGACAGGGCAACGGCGCGCATTGACGCGCCTCAGGAGAGCGACGTTTTTTTAACATTCGCGACATGGTCGTCGTATTGCGACGTATCATGGGCATGGAGGTCGCAAACGGGGGGCATGCCGCGGCGCAAACGCACGGGCATCCTTGCAATTCTTCGGTATTGATTGTTGACTTGGGAACTTAATTAAAAAACGGGAGCCTATAATGCATAATTTCCTCGCCTGTCGCCGCACCCTCGTTGCCACCGTTTCGCTGCTGGCACTCTCCGCCATGCCGCTCGCGGCCGCAGAAGCCGAGAGCTGCTCCACGGTTCGCTTCTCCGACGTCGGCTGGACCGACATCACGGCGACGACGGCCACCGCCTCTGTCATCCTGAAAGCGCTCGGCTACGAGCCGACCACCACGGTGCTCTCCGTTCCGGTCACCTATTCCTCTCTGAAAAACAAGGACATCGATGTCTTCCTCGGCAACTGGATGCCGACCATGGAAGGTGACCTTGCTCCCTATCGCGACGACAAGTCGGTCGAAATCTTCGGCCCGAACCTTGAAGGCGCGAAATACACGCTCGCCACCAATGCCAAGGGCGCCGAACTCGGCATCAAGGATTTTGCCGATATCGCCAAGAACGCCGATGCGCTGGGCGGCAAGATCTACGGCATCGAGCCGGGCAATGACGGCAACCGCCTGATCCTCGACATGATCGACGCCAACAAGTTCGACCTCGGCAAGTTTGAAGTGGTCGAATCCTCCGAACAGGGCATGCTGGCCCAGGTGGCCCGTGCCGAAAAGGATGGCGAACCGGTCGTCTTCCTCGGCTGGGAACCGCATCCGATGAACGCCAACTTCAAGCTGACCTATCTCTCGGGCGGCGATGATGTCTTCGGACCGAACTTCGGCGGCGCCACCATCTTCACCAACACCCGGGCCGGCTACACCACCGAATGCCCGAATGTCGGCAAGTTCGTCACCAACCTCAAGTTCTCGCTCCAGATGGAAAACGAGATCATGGGCAAGATCCTCAATGACGGCGCCGACGCCGAAGCCGCAGCGACCGACTGGCTGAAAGCCAACCCGGCCGTGATCGACCCCTGGCTTGCCGGCGTCACCACCAAAGACGGCGCCGAAGGCCTCCCGGCAGTGAAGGCGGCCCTCGGCCTCTGACCGCAGTCCGTCGACTAGGGAACCGCGCGAAAGGAGGGGGAGCCTTTCGCGCGGTCTCCAGGCAATACAATTGAGCCTGCTCGGGGACATCCATGAATTTTCTGACCGACTACAAGTTGCCCATCGGGGCTCTCTCGAAGAGTTTTGTCGACTGGTTGACCACCAATCTCGACGTGCTGTTCGATCTGATCGCCACCATCCTCAGCGCCTCGATCAATGCGATGCTGTTCGTCCTGCAGGGCCCGTTCCTGAAAGCGACCGCGCTTGAGCCCTTTTATCCGCTCTTGATGATCGCGCTGTTTTCGCTCTTTGCCTGGTTCATGCGCCGGTCGATCGGCGTTGTGATCTTCACTTTCCTCGGCCTGCTTCTGATCTACAACCAGGGCTATTGGAAGGAGACCATGGAGACGCTGGCGCTGGTATTGGCCGCAGCCGGTGTATCGATGGTGATCGGCGTTCCCGTCGGCATCGCCTGCGCCCGCCGTCCCTGGCTCTACACGGCTGTGCGCCCCGTACTCGACCTCATGCAGACCATCCCCACCTTCGTCTACCTCATCCCGGCGCTCATCCTGTTTGGCCTCGGCATGGTGCCGGGTCTGATCGCGACAGTCATCTTCGCCATCCCCGCCCCGATCCGCCTCACGCGCCTCGGCATTATCTCCACCCCGCCATCCCTGGTCGAAGCCGCCGTTGCCTTCGGCGCAACGCCCTCCCAAGTGCTGCGCAAGGTGGAACTGCCCTTCGCCACGCCGCAGATCATGGCAGGCCTTACCCAGACGATCATGCTGTCGCTTTCGATGGTCGTGATCGCGGCGCTGGTTGGCGCAAGCGGCCTCGGCGTTCCCGTTGTCCGGGCGCTCAACACCGTCAACATCGCCCGTGGTTTCGAGGCAGGTCTCTGCATCGTCATCCTCGCCATCATTCTCGACCGGATCTTCCGCATCCCCGGCATGGGAGACGACGCATGAGCGACGCAGTAATCTTCGGCAATGTCGACATCGTCTTCGGGGACAATCCTCAGCGTGCCCTGGACATGGTCGACAAGGGCAAGACCCGCGACGAGATCGGCGCGGAAACCGGCCTGGTGCTCGGTGTGGCCGGCGCCTCGCTTGCGGTCCAGGAAGGTGAAATCCTCGTTCTGATGGGCCTGTCCGGCTCCGGAAAGTCCACCCTGCTGCGCGCCGTCAACGGTCTTGCGCCCGTGGTGCGCGGCAATGTCGGCGTCAAGACGGATGCCGGCTTCGTCGATCCCTACAAGGCCTCGGCCAACGTTTTGCGCGACCTGCGCATGCATACGGTGTCCATGGTTTTCCAGCAGTTCGGCCTGCTCCCCTGGCGCACGGTCGCCGAAAATGTCGGTTTCGGTCTCGAACTCGCCGGCGTGCCGGATGCCGAGCGCGAGAAGACAGTGGCCACCCAGCTTGAGCTGGTCAACCTGTCGAAATGGGCCGATCGCAAGGTGCAGGAACTGTCAGGCGGCATGCAGCAACGCGTCGGCCTTGCCCGTGCCTTTGCCACCGGCGCGCCGATCCTGTTGATGGACGAACCCTTCTCGGCGCTCGACCCGCTGATCCGCACCCGTTTGCAGGACGAATTGCTGGAGTTCCAGGCGCGCCTGAAGAAGACGATCCTCTTCGTCAGCCATGACCTCGACGAGGCCTTCCGCATCGGCAACCGCATCGCCATCATGGAAGGCGGGCGTATCATCCAGTGCGGCACGCCGCAGGAGATCGTGCAGAACCCCACCAACCAGTATGTCGCTGACTTTGTGCAGAACATGAACCCGATCAACATGCTGACGGCGGCCGACGTGATGCGCGACGGCGTAACCGGCGAACAGGGTCAAGTGACCGGCACGACGGCCCCGCGCACCCCGCTGGTCGACGTGCTCGATGCGCTGGCACGGCAACCCGGCACGATCGGCGTCGTTGACAATGGCGTCGTCATCGGCACCATCAACGCCCAGGATGTGGTGAGTGGCCTGACCAAACACCGTCGCAAGGCCTGACGCCCGGCCTGACATCCGCAAGACCAAGGGGCGGATGCCGGAGACGAGGACATGAACGACAAACCGAAGGTGATTCGTGACACCGACGACGATGCGCGCCGTCAGGCGCGCATTTTGCTGCGCGGCGCGCGCTTTGCCGCAATCGGGGTTATCGACCCGGAAACGGGTTTCCCGTCGGTCAGCCGCGTATTGCTCGGCACCGATATCGATGGCGCCGCCGTCATCCTGGTTTCCAACCTGTCGGCCCATACCACGGCACTGCTCGCCGATCCCCGTGCCTCGCTGCTCACAGGGGAACCGGCCAAGGGCGATCCGCTCGCCCATCCACGACTGACGCTGCAATGCCTGGCCGAAAGCGTCGAACGCGACAGTTCATCACACACCCGCCTGCGCTTCCGCTTTCTCGCCCGCCATCCAAAATCGCAGCTCTATATCGACTTTCCCGATTTCCGCTTTTTCCGCCTTGTTCCTGAACGGGCAAGCCTGAACGGGGGCTTCGGGCGCGCCTATCATTTGGGCAAAGAGGACTTTCTGATCCCGATTCCCACTGACAATTTTTGGGAGGATCAGCAGAGCCTCATACGAGATTTAGGGGTACGAGACCCAGACCTGGCGAGCCGGATTGCCACCAAAATTCATCACGGCCCCAGCGGAGACTGGGCTGTTTGTGGGATTGATTCGCATGGATTAGACATTAATTTCAAAGACATGCTGATTAGGCACGAATTTGTGACGCCCGTCACAGAAAAATCCAAACTCGAATTAGAGTTACCTAAATCAGAATACGCAGTACCTTAAATTTAGGCATATACAATTTTGTTGTGATCGATAAACTTGACGGCATATCTAAGGCACGGATTTTTTACGACTGCCCCTCCCCCAAGGCGCTCGACCAAGGAAAGTTGAACCGATGAAAACCAAAGCTTTGTCTGAACAATCAACCGTTGCTGCCGGCTTGCTGTCCGCCATGGCAAACCCGAAGCGTCTGATGATCCTCTGCAGCCTTGTTGAGGGTGAAGTCCCGGTTGGCGTTCTGGCGGCCCAGGTGGGCCTGAGCCAGTCGGCTCTGTCCCAGCACCTGTCCAAGCTGCGCGCGCAGAAGCTGGTGAAGACCCGCCGCGACGCCCAGACCATCTACTACTCCTCGACGTCTGAATCGGTCATCAAGATCCTTTCGACGCTGGAAAGCATCTACTGCGCACCCGTCGCGGCGAGCAAAACTGCCGCCTGATGACAGCGCTGCCAAAGCCCGCCCAATGGCCTTGGGAGGAGCCACACCTGATCTCTCGACGATCGGTGCGGTACCGTTAGGCTGTGCCACGGCAACACGACATCTGATCTTCAGAAGCCCCGGCCGCGACAGCGCCGGGGTTTTCTCATTGATGCCGAATGATCAGATCATCACGTCGCCTCCCGAGGCGCTGTCATCAAGAGCGGGGCTTTCCTGCTGCGGCTCTGCGCCCTCATCGCCGAAGACGCCCGGATCCTCCTCGTCAACGTCGGCTTCATCAAGCAAACTGCCTGATCCATGACCTTTGTTGATGCGGCCCGCGGTGGCTTGACCATGCTTCTCGCCCTGCTAACGTGACGGCGCAAACGACAGCCGCGGCGACAGAGCCGATGGCCGGGAGAATGGCCGCCCGCGACCGAAAGGGCCATGGAGAACACGATGTCGAACCGCCTCAATTCCACGCCGAACGACCTGCGCGCCTTCTGGATGCCGTTCACCGCGAACCGCCAGTACAAGAAGGAGCCGCGCCTCTTCGTCGGCGCCAAGGACATGCACTATACCACCCATGACGGCCGCCAGGTGCTCGACGGCACCGCAGGCCTCTGGTGTGTCAACGCCGGCCACTGCCGCCCGAAGATCACCGAAGCGATTCGCGAACAGGCCGGCGAACTCGATTATGCGCCGGCCTTCCAGCTCGGCCATCCCAAGGCTTTTGAACTGGCGAACCGCCTGATCGATCTCGCGCCCGACAACATGGCGCACGTGCTCTACACCAATTCCGGTTCGGAATCGGTCGAGACGGCGCTCAAGGTGGCGCTCGCCTATCAGCGCGTGAAGGGGCAAGGGTCGCGCACCCGCCTGATCGGTCGCGAGCGCGGCTATCACGGCGTCAATTTCGGCGGCATCTCCGTTGGCGGCATCGTCTCCAACCGTAAGATGTTCGGCACGCTGCTCACCGGCGTCGACCACATGCCGCACACTCACCTGCCGGCCCAGAATGCCTTCACCAAGGGCATGCCCGAGCACGGCGGCGATCTCGCCGACGAGCTGGAACGTATCGTCACGCTGCATGACGCCTCGACCATTGCCGCCGTCATCGTCGAGCCGGTCTCCGGCTCCACCGGCGTGCTGATCCCGCCGAAGGGCTATCTGCAGCGTCTGCGCGAGATCTGCACCAAACACGGCATCCTGTTGATCTTCGATGAAGTCATCACCGGTTTCGGCCGCCTCGGCGCGCCCTTCGCCGCACAATATTTCGACGTGAAGCCGGATATCATGGTCACCGCCAAGGGCCTGACCAATGGGGTTATCCCGATGGGGGCAGTCTTCGTGACGGCCGAAATTCATGACGCCTTCATGGCCGGACCCGAGCACATGATCGAGTTCTTCCACGGCTATACCTACTCGGGGAACCCGATCGCCTCGGCCGCAGCCCTCGGGACGCTCGACACCTACAAGGAAGAGGGCTTGCTCACCCGCGCCGCCGAGATTGCGCCTTACTGGGAAGAGAAGCTGCACTCTCTACGCGATTGCCCGAATGTGATCGACATCCGAAACCTCGGCCTGATCGGCGCGATCGAGCTGAAACCGATCGACGGCGAACCGACCAAGCGCGCCTTCAACGCCTTCCTCAACGCCTATAATGACGGCCTCTTGATCCGCACCACCGGCGACATCATCGCGCTGTCGCCGCCGCTGATCATCTCGCACGCTGAGATCGACGAACTCTTCGACAAGCTGCGCAAGGTGCTGATGAACAACATCTGAGCCTCGTCTCGGTTGATCCCGGAAGAAGCGGCCCACGTGGCCGCTTTTTTCATGCCTTGCCCAAAGCTTGCGGCCTCGGTTCCGCCCAGCTTGTTCCGGCCGCCCCCTTCCCTTATTGTTGAGAGAATCGCACGTTCGATCCCGACGCAGATGACCGCGAGGGCCCGACCGACGACTTTAGCAGCCCCGGCCGTCTCCGCCTCCGACATCAGGTCCGGGGCGATCTGACCGGGTCAGGTCCCGGGAGGAAATCCGTGGTCGACCTCTTCAAGCGTTTGTTCGGCAAAGACACTTCATCCACGACCGTACCGGCGGATGCTGGCGAACCCATGCCCCAGCCGACGCCTCAAAACCGCGTCGACGAAGCGCGACTCGCCGCCCGCCGCGCCCAGATCAGCAATGATCTGTTCGAACTGCAGCAGATCGCCATGGCCGAGCTGGCGCTGCGCAAGGAGCAGGACGCCGCCGCCGCCAAGGCAGGCTTCGAGGCCGACGAAAAGGACACGACCGGCCGCGTTCTGATCGTCTGAGGCGAACTTGCGCTGTTTCCCGCAGAAACCTGTGGTGTGACATCGCACCCCTTTGGTCGGGCTTTTGCCGCTTCCCGAATTTGTCTAAAGACGAGCCGGGGAGCAACAAAAGAACCCTCATGGCGTTGAAGCTGACACAGATCGGTCGCGCCGACCCAAGGAGACGGACATGAAATTTCAATATCTCGCCAGTGCGGCCCTCGCCGCCCTGATTGCCACCGCACCTGCAGCCCGTGCCGAAATTGTGCTCGGTCTGATGGCGCCGCTCACCGGCCCGCTGGCCGCCGTCGGCGCCCAGGTCAAGAACGGCGCCGAAACGGCTGTTGAGGAAATCAACAAGAAGGGCGGCGTCAACGGCGAACAGCTGAGCTTGAAGATCGCCGACGATGCCGCCGAACCCAAGCAGGGCGTGTCGGCTGCCAACCAGCTCGTCGGTGAAGGCGTGCGTTTCGTCGTCGGCCCCGTCACCTCGGGTGTCGCCGTCCCGGCCTCAAGCGTTCTCGCCGAAAACGGCGTGCTGATGGTCACCCCGACCGCGACCGCACCGGATCTGACTGCCCGTGGGCTGACCACGGTGTTGCGCACCTGCGGCCGCGACGACCAGCAGGCCGATGTCGCTGCTAAGTTTGTGCTGTCAGCCTACAAGGACAAGAAGATCGCCATCCTCGACGACAAGGGCCAGTACGGCAAGGGTCTGGCGGATGCCTTCAAGGCAGCGCTCAATGCCGGCGGCGTGACCGAAGTCTTCAAGGATTCGCTGACCGCGGGCGAAAAGGACTTTGGCGCCCTCGTGACGCGTCTGAAGTCGGAAGGCGTCGAAGTCATCTATTTCGGCGGCTACCACCCGGAAGCCGGCCTGCTCGTGCGCCAGATGCAGGATTCCGGCCTGAAGGCCCAGCTGATCGCCGGTGACGGTCTGTCGAACAATGAATATGTGACGATCGGTGGCGACGCTGCCGAAGGCACGATCTTCACCAACGCCGCCGATGCGCTGAAGAACGAAGACAGCAAGGCCGCCGTCGCCGCCCTGCAGGCGAAGAACATCCCCGCCGAAGCCTTCACCCTCAACGCCTATGCCGCGGTCGAAGTGATCGCCGCCGGCATCGCCAAGGCCGGCAGCGCCGAAGATGCCGAAGCGGTCGCGACAGCCCTGAAGGACGGCTCGGAAATCCCGACCGCCATCGGCAAGCTGACCTATGGTGAAACCGGCGACCTTACCTCCCAGAGCTTCGCCGTCTACAAGTGGGAAGGCGGCAAGACGGTTTCGGCCGAATAAGGCACGAGCACCGAAAACGACGAAGGCGGCCGGCAACGGTCGCCTTTTTTTGTCGGTCATCCCCAGGGAATGCGAAAAAACCCGCATGTCCGGCACGCCGGACGGTTTCCTTTGCCGGTCCGGCCTTTTATGACAGCCGCATGACATTTCCGTGAAAGGGTCCGGAACCCATGCTCAGCCTGTTTCGTAAAATGCTCCCGCGCGAAGACCGCTTCTTCGACATGTTCGCTGCCCATGCAAAGAAGGTGGTCGGCGCCGCCGAGGCGCTGAGCGCACTGCTTGATGGCAAGGATGTGGAGACCAATTGCGCGCTTATCGTCACGCTGGAAGACCAGGCGGACAACATCACGCGTGATGTTCTCCAGGCCGTGCGCCGCAGCTTCATCACGCCCTTTGACCGGGGCGACATCAAGGATCTCATCCAGTCGATGGACGATGCGATCGACATGATGCACAAGACGGTGAAGACGGTTCGCCTGTACGAGCAGACCGAATTCGACCCACGCATGCAGGAAATGGGTCGCGCTGTTGTCGAAGCAGCGCGGCTCATCGCCGAAGCCATCCCGCTGCTCGACAAGATCGGCCAGAACCACCAGCGCCTGACACAGATTGCCGAGGAGGTGACGCGCGTAGAGGGCCGCTCGGATGAACTGCACGACCAGGGCCTGAAGGCGCTCTACCGCATTCATCGCGACAGCGGCAACGCCATGGCCTATCTCATCGGGACCGAAATCTACGGCGAACTGGAGAAAGTTCTCGACCGTTTCGAGGACGTCGCCAACGAAATCAGCGGCATCGTGATCGAGAACGTCTGATGGAAGCGACGCTGGCCTTCCCGCTGCTGGTCGCCCTGATCGGCGTTGCGCTCTTCTTCGACTTTCTGAACGGTCTGCACGATGCTGCAAACTCGATCGCAACAATCGTCTCGACGCGGGTGCTCAAGCCGCAATACGCGGTGGTCTGGGCGGCCTTCTTCAATTTCATCGCCTTTATGTTCTTCGGATTGCATGTCGCCGAAACGCTCGGCAAGGGCATCATCGACCCCGCCATCGTCTCGCCGGCCGTGATCTTCGCGGCCCTGATGGGCGCGATCATCTGGAACATCGTCACCTGGATCTTCGGCATACCGTCTTCCTCCTCGCATGCCCTCGTCGGCGGCCTGGTCGGTGCGGGTCTGGCGAAGGTCGGCTTCAGTGCAATCGTCTTTTCGGGCCTGTCGAAGACGGTGCTCGCGATCTTCCTGTCCCCGATGATCGGGTTTTTGCTTGCACTCGTTCTGGTGCTGATCGTCTCCTGGGTTTTCGTGCGACAGACACCCTTCGCAGTCGATAATACCTTCCGCATTCTGCAGTTCATCTCGGCCTCGCTGTATTCTCTCGGACATGGCGGCAACGACGCGCAAAAGACCATGGGCATCATCGCCGTCCTGCTATTCAGTCAGGGTTATCTCGGTCCGGAATTCCACGTGCCCTTCTGGGTGGTCATTTCCTGTCAGTCGGCCATGGCGATCGGCACCCTCTTCGGTGGCTGGCGCATCGTGCACACCATGGGGTCGAAGATCACAAGGCTCAACCCGATGCAGGGCTTCTGCGCCGAGACCGGCGGAGCGATCACCCTCTTTGCCGCCACCTGGCTCGGCATCCCGGTCTCGACGACCCACACCATCACCGGCGCCATCGTCGGTGTGGGGGCAGCGCGCCGCGCAACGGCGGTTCGCTGGGGCCTCGCCGGCAACATCGTCATCGCCTGGATCGTCACGCTGCCCGCCGCAGCCCTGATCTCCGCCACGTTTTATCTGCTGACGGATCTGTTCGGCTGAGTGCTTTGCGCAAGCGCGCGCGAAGTCTATGATAGGGCGGCGATGAGGAGCCATATTGGCACGGGCTCCACGAGACATGATCGGGAGGCTGGCATGCGCAAGGGCTACAAGGACCTTCTGGCGGAAGCCGATGCACTCGTGGAGGCCGTGAACGTATCGGAAGCGGCCAGGTTGCACGGCGCGAGCAACGTCGTCTTCGTCGATCTGCGCGACCCACGTGAGCGCGAGCGCGAAGGCACGATTGCTCACGCCTTCTCCTGTCCGCGCGGCATGCTCGAATTCTGGATCGATCCGGAAAGCCCCTATCACAAGCCCATTTTCGCGGACGACAAGCTCTTCCTCTTTTTCTGCGCCAGCGGCTGGCGCTCGGCCTTGGCGACGAAGACGGCGCTTGAGATGGGACTTGAGAATGTCTGCCATCTCGAAGGCGGTTTTTCGGCTTGGCGCAATGCCGGGCTAGCGGTGGAACAGCTGCCGGCAAAGGCGAAGGAATGAGCGGCCGTACCGCTCTCTTCATGGGGATACTCCCATCAAAGCACCGCACCGGTCAGCAGCAGTCATTTCCCGTCGCGATCCCTCCCTTATCTCCGTAAGATGGCGGAACGCGCAAAAGGAGTCCCCATGTCCGAGACGATTCGCATCGCCAACGCAGACCTGTCCGTCGAAATCGCCTCGCTCGGCGCCGAGATGCAGTCGCTGAAGACGGCGGATGGCCGGGACTGGCTGTGGAATGGCGATACTGCCTGGTGGACGGGGCGCTCGCCGATCCTCTTTCCCATCGTCGGCAAGGCGCCGGGAGACATGCTGGCCGTCAACGGCAAGACCTATCCGATGGCCCAGCACGGGATTGCGAGGCGTCGCGACTTTGCCCTGATCGAGCAGACGGCAACGGCCTGCCGGCACGAACTCGTCTCGTCCTCCGAGACGCGCGAGGTCTATCCCTTCGACTTCCGCCTGACACTTGAGCACAGCCTGCACGGCCGCACACTGTCGGTGACCGCCACCGTCGAGAACACCGGCGCTGGCCCGCTGCCCTTCGGCATAGGCTTCCACCCGGCCTTTCTTTGGCCGCTGCCGGGTGCCGAGAGCAAACCGCATGCGGTGATCCTCGACAACGGGGCCGAACCCGGCGTCATCCAGCTCGAAGGCGGCCTGATCGGCAAGACGCTGCCGACCTCGCCCTTCAAGGCGGGCCGATTGGAGCTCTCGCACGACCTGTTCGCCAACGACGCCCTGATCTTCCCCGAAGGTGCCGGCACCGGCCTCACATTTGCGGCAGAAGGCGGCCCATCGCTCGCCTTCACCTTCGACAACCTGCCGAACATCGCGCTGTGGCAGAAACCCGGCGCGCCGTTCCTCTGCATCGAGCCCTGGCACGGCATGGCGGCACACGCGGGCGGCACGGCGGAACTGGTGGAGCGGCCGTATACCGTTGCGCTTCCCGAAGGTGGAACAATGCGGTTTGGCTTCAGCGTTGAGGTCAAAGGATAGGCACATCATTTGCCGCTCGGCTTCCAGCCGCTAAACTGCTGCACGAACAACAGAATCGGAGAGCCTGCATGACCGACCTCGCACGCCGCATCGACCAGGGCACCGGCCGCGAGCTCGCGGATATCGTCTTGAAGGGCGGGCGCTTCTTCGATCTGGTCACGGGCGAGCTGGTCGCCTCCGACATCGCCATCTGTGGCGAAACGATCATCGGCACGGTCGAGAGCTATGAAGGCCGCGAGGTTATCGACATCTCCGGCAAGATCGTCGTGCCCGGCTTCATCGACACGCATCTGCATATCGAAAGCTCGCTGGTCACGCCGCATGAATTCGACCGCTGCGTGCTGCCCTATGGCGTGACGACCGTGATCTGCGATCCGCATGAGATCGCCAATGTGCTCGGCACCGAAGGCATCCAGTTCTTCCTGGATTCGGCCGAACAGACGATCATGGACATCCGCGTCCAGCTCTCTTCCTGCGTGCCGGCAACGCATCTCGAAACCTCCGGCGCCGATCTGCCGATCGAGCGCCTCGTTCCCTTCCGCAACCATCCGAAGGTCATCGGCTTGGCGGAATTCATGAATTTCCCCGGCGTGATCCACAAGGATCCGATCTGCATGGCGAAACTCGAGGCCTTCCAGGACGGCCATATCGACGGCCATTCGCCGCTCCTGTCAGGCAGGGATCTGAACGGCTATCTCGCAGCCCGCATCCGCACCGACCACGAATGTACGACGGCGGCGGAAGCCCTGGAGAAGATTCGCAAGGGAATGCACATCCTCGTGCGCGAAGGCTCGGTGTCGAAGGACCTGCATGCGCTGATGCCGATCCTGACCGAGCGGCTCTCGCCTTTCCTCGCGCTCTGCACCGATGACCGCAACCCCCTCGACATCGCCGAACAGGGCCATCTCGACTACCTCATTCGTGAGGCGATCAAAAACGGCGTCGAACCAATCGCCGTCTACCGCGCCGCCTCGGTTTCAGCCGCGCGCGCCTTTGGCCTGCGCGATCGCGGCCTCGTCGCACCTGGCTGGCGGGCCGATCTCGTGGTCGTCGACAGCCTGGAAAACTGTAAGGCCGAGATGGTCTTCTGTGCCGGTCGCCGCGTGACCAACGAACTCTTCGCCAGCCGCAAGCCGGTTGCCCCCGTCGGTCTCGACAGCGTCAAGGCGCGGGAAGTGAAGGCAGCCGATTTCGGCGTGCCGGTGGCGGAAGGTGAGACACCCGTGATCGGCGTGTTGCCAGGAAAAATCATCACCGAACACCGGCGCTACCGCCTGCCGACCTCCGGCAACCAGACCGCAGTCGATCTGGCAAACGACGTGATCAAGGTCGCCGTCATCGAGCGGCACGGCAAGAACGGCAACCACGCCAATGGCTTCGTCCAGGGTTTCGGTCTGAAGAAAGGCGCGATCGCCTCGACCGTCGGCCATGACAGCCACAACATCTGCGTCGTCGGCGTCTCAGAGGAAGACATGGCGCTCGCCGCCAATAGACTCGGCGAAATCAAGGGCGGCTTCGTGGTGGTCGAGGACGGCAAGGTGACCGGCGAGATCCCGCTCCCCGTCGCCGGCCTGATGAGCCTCGAGCCTTACGAGAGCGTGCGCGACACGCTGCACCACTTGAGAAAAGCGGCCTATGCCCTTGGAACGACTCTGGAAGAACCCTTCCTGCAAGTCGCTTTCCTGCCGCTGCCGGTCATCCCGCATCTGAAGATTTCCGACAAGGGCATGGTGGATGTCGATCAGTTCAGGTTGATTGGGTAATCGGCATTGCTTGATTGTCCTACTTGTACCATATTCGGGACAACTCGAGGATCAATCATGGACACCATCTTTTTCTCGAAGGCACGGGCCGAACTTGCCGGCCTGCTCGACAAGGTCAATGATGACGCCGCCCCCATTGAGATTGTCAGGCGGGACAAACCTTCGGCGGTCCTGATGGGCAAGGATGAATACGACAGTCTCGTTGAAACAATCCATCTGCTCTCCTCGCCGACCAATGCGGCCCGCCTGCTGAAGGCGAAGGATGATCTGGCGGCGGGTCGCTTCACGGAACGATCATTAATAGCGGATCTGGAACGCTGAACCATGCGGATCGCCTTCGCGCCGGATGGATGGGCTGACTACATTCACTGGCAAGAAACCGATCGAAAGATACTGGTCCGCATCAACGATCTGATCCGCGAGATGGTAAGGCACCCGTTCGAGGGCATTGGCAAACCGGAGCCTTTGAAAGGGACGCTGGAAGGCATGTGGTCCCGTCGTATCACACAGGAACATCGGATTGTCTACGCCGTTGTCGGCACGGGTGAGGATCAGACACTCGTCATCCTGCAATGCCGCTACCACTACTGATGAGGCCCCATGGCATCCGAAACTGACGGCACATCATCAACCCCTCTCCGCCAGCGGCTCGCCCGCCTCTACTACGGCCGCGACACCGCCGCCATCCGCTTCCAGTTCGCCCTGATGGTGATCGATATGGCGATCATCGCCTTCTTCCTGGCGGGCCCCTATCTGCGCGACCGGCCGAGTTATCTGATCCTCGACTATGCCATCGCCGCCTGGATCGCAGTCGAGATCTCGGCGCAATGGGCGGCGTCGCGCACGACGCGCGGCTTCCTGATGCGGCCGATGACGTGGGTCGATCTCTTCGTGCTCGGCACGCTGCTCTTTCCGCAATGGCTGTTCAACTTCGCCTTCCTGCGCGTGGCGCGGATCTGGGCCGTCGCCCAGAGACCGGTCTTCAAGCTGATGTTGAAAAGACTGGGGCTGAAGGAACAGACGGATGTCGTCACGGCCTTCATCAACCTCTTTGTCTTCCTCTTCCTGGTGACCGGTTTCGTCTACAGCTTCTTCTTCTACCGCGAAGACGCCGGCACCGGCTTTATCGATGCGTTGTATTTCACCGTAGCGACGGTGACGACGACAGGCTTCGGCGACATCACGCTTCCCGGCACCTTCGGCAAGCTCACCTCGATCGTCACCATGATCATCGGCATCTCGCTCTTCGTCCGTCTCGCCCAGGCGATCGTGCGTCCCTACAAGGTCACATTTCCCTGTCCCGAATGCGGGTTGCAGCGCCACGACGCCGACGCTGTGCACTGCAAGGCCTGCGGCCATGTTCTGAACATCCCTGACGACGGATTGTGACGGCGGTTATAGCGGTCGACGGAAATAGACGACCCGCTGGGTCTCCTCGAAACCGAGCGCTTCGTGCATCGCATGAGAGGCGGAGTTACCGATATCGGCGTCGGACGCGATTTCGCGCACTCCCTTGGATCGCGCCCAGTCACAGACGGCGGAAGTCAACGCCCGCGCGATACCCTGCCGCCTGAGGGCGGGAGCGACGACGATCCCCTCCAGAAAGGCAACCGGCGAGGTCTCGCAGCCGTTCACATAATCGGAACGCAAACTTGCCTCGGCCAATCCCACCGCCTGACCGGCGCCATCGAAACAAAGGAAGGCGACAAGCCTGTCAGGCTCTGCAAGTGCAGCCTCGACTTCCTCGCGATGGCCATCGGGCGAAAGATGCGGCCACAGACTGTGGCGCAGGGATCCCCAGCCGTCGAGATCCGCAGCACCTGCCACGCGCACCAGCCACCTCGTCATGTTACCCTCGCGCAAAATCCGTCGAGCAGGCCGAGCCGGATATCGCCGTCCACCAATTGTCCGCTCAAGCCCGGCATGGGGATCGCCTCCCGGACGGTCATGCCGTGCGGCAGGGCGATCTCCTGCGGACCACGCCTCAGATTGAAGACGAAAAGCAGTTGCTCTTCCCCCTTCTTGCGGGTGAAGGCGAGCACGTCCTCGTTGGTGGCAAGAAAATGCATATCGCCGTCGATCAGGGCCGGATGCTGTTTTCGGAAGGCGAGCACCGCCCGATAATGGGCGAGGACCGAGGACTTGTCCTTCTCCTGCGCGTCGACGGCCAGCCCCCCATGCTCCTTCGGCACCGGCAGCCAGGGTTTGCCGCTCGAAAAGCCCGCCTGCGCCTTGGCCCTCTCCCAAACCATCGGCGTGCGGCACCCGTCCCGCCCCTTGAAGGCCGGCCAGAAGCGGATGCCGTAGGGGTCGCGCAGATCCTCGAAGGCGAGTTCTGCTTCCGGCAGGCCGAGCTCCTCGCCCTGATAGAGGCAGATAGACCCCCGAAGCGTGGCGAGCACCGAGATCGCGAGCTTGGCGACGGCCACCCGTTCCTCCGGCTTGTCGATGAAACGGCTGACATGGCGGGTCACGTCATGGTTCGAAAAGGCCCAGCAGACCCAGCCATCCTTCACCTGTTTCTGAAAACTCTCGACACAGTGGCGGATATGGCTCGGGGTGAAATCCGGCCCCAGCAGGTCAAAGGTGTAGCACATATGCAGCTTGTCGCCGCCGGAGGTATAGGCAGCGACCGTCTTCAGCGAGCGCGCCCCGTCGCCCACTTCGCCAACAGTCGTGCGATCCTCGTACTGGTCGAGCAGCGCCCGGAACCGCTTCAGGAACTCGATATTCTCCGGCTGGGTCTTGTCATAGAGATGGCTCTGCATGCCGTAGGGATTGACGTCGGGCGCGTCGAGGCCTGCATCGTCGCTGTCAGGCATGTGCGGCGGATTATCCCTCAGTTCCTTGTCGTGGAAATAGTAGTTCACTGTATCGAGGCGGAAGCCGTCAACGCCCCGGTCGAGCCAGAACTTGACCGCATCCAGCACCGCGTCCTGGACCTCGCGATTGTGGAAATTGAGGTCCGGCTGCGAGGCTAGAAAGTTATGCATGTAATACTGCTTGCGCACCCCGTCCCATTCCCAAGCGGGACCGCCGAAGACCGAGAGCCAGTTGTTGGGCGCGGTCCCGTCGGGTTTGGCGGCGGCCCAGACGAACCAGTCGGCTTTGGCATTGTCGCGGCTGGTCCGGCTCTCCTTGAACCACGGATGCTGGTCCGAGGTGTGCGAGATCACCTGGTCAATGATCACCTTCAGCCCCAGCCGCTTCGCCTCTGCCATCATCGCATCGAAATCGGCAAGCGTGCCGAACATCGGGTCGACATCGCAGTAATCAGACACGTCGTAGCCCATGTCGGCCTGAGGTGAGGTGAAGAAGGGTGAGAGCCAGATCGCATCCACACCCAGCGAAGCAATGTAAGGCAGCCGCGCGATGATGCCCTTGATGTCGCCGATCCCGTCGCCGTCTGTATCCTGGAAAGAGCGCGGGTAGACCTGATAGATCACGGCACCCCGCCACCAGTTGGAAGAACTCGGGCGGAGAGATTTCGCGGCGGCTTTGGCCATGGCACGTCCTTTGCGGGAATCGGGATGGAGGTTCAGGCAACCCCCTTGCGGGGTGAATGTCAAACAAGACAAAGCCTAGACTGACATGCGGCTGTAATGTTCCGGTCGCATAAGGCCTTGTCACGACACTTGCAGGATGAGCGCCAAGTCCATGGGGTGATTCCGAAATCGAGCGGCCCCATGTCGATGCCCATGCAAAGCCTCGCCCCATCCAGACTGACCATCGTCACCGATGCCTGGCACCCGCAGGTGAACGGCGTCGTCCGCTCGATCGAGACGACCAATCGCGAACTGAAGACAATGGGCGTCGAGGTTTCGATGGTGACGCCCGAGCACTTCGCCAGCTTCCCGATGCCGACATACCCGGAAATCCGCCTGTCGCTCGCTTGGCCGGGTCAGGTCGGGCGGATGATCGCAGCCCAGCGCCCGGACTATGTCCACATCGCAACCGAAGGCCCGCTCGGCCTGATGGCCCGCCGCTGGTGCCTGAAAAATGGCCAGCCCTTCTCGACCAGCTATCACACCCGTTTTCCCGAATATGTCGCCGCCCGCCTGCCGGTCCCTCTGACCTGGCTCTATGCCTATGTGCGCTGGTTCCACAACCGCGGCGGCGCCTGCATGGTGGCAACCGAAAGCCTGCGCCGCGAACTGACAGCACGCGGCATCAAGAACCTCAGCCTCTGGAGCCGCGGCATCGACACGACGCTGTTTCGCCCGCGCGACAAGACGGAGAAGCCTTTCGGCTTGGCACGCCCGATCTTCATGACGGTCGGTCGCGTTGCCGTGGAAAAGAACCTGCCGGCCTTCCTCGATCTTGACCTGCCTGGCTCGAAGGTCGTGGTGGGCGACGGCCCCGCGCGCGCCGAACTGCAGGCGCGGTACCCGAATGTGCATTTCACCGGCATGTTGCATGGCGAGGCACTGGCAGAAACCTATGCGCAGGCAGACGTCTTCGTCTTTCCGTCGAAGACTGACACCTTCGGCAACACCATCCTGGAAGCGCTCGCCTCCGGCGTGCCGGTCGCCGCCTATCCGGTGACGGGGCCGATCGACATCATCCCGGCAGGCTCAAACGCCGGTGCCTTGAACCACGACCTGCAAATCGCCTGCATCGCAGCCCTGCAGGCTTCACCCGAAAGCGCCCGCAGACTGGCAGAGACCTATTCCTGGAAGGCCGCGACCGAGCAGTTTTTCGACAACGTTGTTGAAGCCAAGGAGCAGCGCCGCAAGCGGGGCTTGCGTGCCCGCTTCGGCACACGGCCGGCCGATCTCACCGGCTGAGAAACGAAGTCAGCGCTTGCGCTTGCGGTTCTCGAACGGGTTTTCCCCCGCCTTGAAATGGATGCGGATCGGCACGCCCGGCATCTGGAAATCGGCGCGTAGACCATTGGTCAGGTAACGGATATAGCTTTCCGGCAGGGCGTCGGGTCGCGTGCAGGAAATCATGAAGGCCGGCGGGCGGGCCTTGACCTGCGTCATGTATTTGAGCTTCAGGCGGCGGCCCGAGACTGCCGGCGGCGGATGCTGCGTCTGCACGGCATCGAGCCAGCGGTTGAGCTTGGCGGTCGAAATGCGCTTGTTCCACACCTTGTCGGTGTCGACGATGTTCTGCATGAGCTTGTCCAGCCCATAGCCCGTCTGGCCGGAGATCGGCACGGCACGGATGCCGCGCGCCTGGGGCAGAAGACGCTCGGTCTTTTCGCGCAGATCGGCGAGAACCGCCTGCTGGTCTTCGACCAGATCCCACTTGTTGAAGGCAAGCACGGCGGCGCGCCCTTCGCGCAGCACGAAGTCGACGATCTGCAGATCCTGCTTCTCGAACGGAATGGTCGCGTCGAAGACGATGACGACCGTTTCGGCGAAACGCACGGCACGCAGGGTGTCGGCGACCGAGAGCTTTTCGAGCTTTTCCTGCACGCGCGCCTTGCGGCGCATGCCGGCGGTGTCGAACATCTTGATGGTACGGCCGCGCCAGTCCCATTCAACCGAGATCGAATCGCGGGTAATGCCGGCTTCGGGTCCGGTCAGCAGACGGTCTTCGCCGAGAAAGCGGTTGATCAGCGTCGACTTGCCGGCATTCGGACGGCCGACGATTGCCACGCGCAGCGGCTTGCTGTCGTCGTATTCCGGCTCGAACTCCTCGTCCTCGCCATCCTCGTCGGTGGCACTCAGAACGACGTCGGTTTCTGCCTCGTCGTCCGGCTCCGGGAAGGCGCGCTCCTCGCCGATCGCCTCGACGATGGCGTCGCGCAGGTCGATCATGCCCTGGCCGTGTTCGGCCGAGATCGGCACGGGTTCGCCGAGCCCCAGCGTATAGGCATCGTAGAAACCGCTGTCCGAACCACGGGCTTCCGACTTGTTGGCGACCAGCACGACCGGCTTGCCGCGCCGACGCAGCATTTCGGCGAGCGTCTGGTCGACCGGAGTCAGGCCGAACTTGGCATCGACGACGAAGAGCGACAGATCCGCCTCGTCGATCGCCGCTTCCGTCTGGGCGCGCATGCGGCCTTCGAGCGTATCGGCGCCTGCCTCTTCGAGACCGGCGGTATCGATGATGGTGAAACGCAGGTCCACGAGCTTGGCATCACCCGGGCGGCGGTCGCGGGTCACGCCCGGGGTATCATCGACGAGCGCCAGCTTCTTTCCGACCAGACGGTTGAAAAGCGTGGACTTGCCGACATTCGGACGACCGACGATGGCAACGGTGAAACTCATGGAACACTAGCTTTCCGACCCTTCTGGGCCTTGTTGTTACGGCGCCTTGCCGGACGCCTTGATGTTGTCGAGCATCATCTGGGCGCGGGCCGAGGTGTTGCGCGGGGTTTCCGCGTCTTCCGTGATCTGCTCGAACCATTCGCGGGCGCGCACCATGTCGCCGGCCTTGTATGCGGCGAGGCCGAGTGCTTCGCGGGCGGCGTGACGCATAGCATTGGACGGCGTCGCCATGGCTTCGACTTCCGCCGAGACCTGCTCATAGGTGCCGGTATCAACCATCAGCCAGGCAGCACGAACGCGTGCCGCGTTGCGCACGGCTTCCGGCACGTCATTGTCATCGGCGATCGTCTTGAAGGCAGCGATTGCGCCCGCCGGATCACCCTTCTCGGCCAGAACCGAAGCGCCACGGAAGCGAGCGAGGACGCCGTAAGCGCCGTAGCCATCTTTCTCGAGTGCCTGAAGGGCGGCTTCCGCCTCGTCGCGCTTGCCTTCGTCGGCGAGCTTGAGGGCCGCGAGGAACTGGTCGCCGGCACCCGAGGCCTGGGTGGAGTTCCAGTGATCCCAGAGCCTGTGGCCGGCCGTGCCGACGACGATCAGAACCGCAACGCCGATGATGATGCGGCTATAGCGTTTCCAGGCATTGCGCACCTGATCGGAGCGAAGCTCTTCGTTGACTTCGCGGATAAAGCTGTCGTTCTGGTCAACCATTCATACCCCCGGCAGCGCCGGCCTTTCCATGCAATCTCATGCGTGAGCGGCCTTCTAGCCGATTTTTGTCCGCTTGTAAGGGGAAAACCGCGAAAAGCCAGCGGCCTCACATCGGCAGCGGCGCAACCCCGATCAACAACTCGTGCAGCTTGAAGGTGATCAGCGCCCAGACGACGAGACCGACGACCACGGCAATGGCGTCGAAACGCGCCGAAACGAAGGGCCGCAGCACCAGATCGCCAGCCCGGACACGGCGCTTGTAGTTGATCCGGAGCACCACGCCCCAGGCGAGCAGCGCACCGAACAACAGGATTGAGGCAAGATCGCCGTTAGCCAGAAGATGGGCCGCCGCCCAGATCTTGATCGACAGCACGATCGGATGCTTGGTCTTGGTCGCGATATGCCCGGCCGGCAGGAAACCGGCAACCAGACAGATCATCGCAATCAGCATCAGCGTGATGGTCAGGTGGTTCATGCCCATGGGAGGGAACCAGACATTGACGAAGGGCGCCGTGGCATATCCCCAAATCAGCACCACCAGCGACAGGAGGCTGAGGATGGAGTTGATCACGCGCCAGCCGGTCTCGCCGAAGCGCTCGATCATCGACAGGCGAAAGCCCGGCGCGACGACGCGGATCAGATGGGTGGCGAGAAACAGGATGATGCCGAGAATGAGAAGCGTCATGGCGAAAACCTTTCAGGTCGTGTTGTCAAAAGCCTTACTGGTACGCCGCTCGAATATCCAGCCTGTTCAAAGCTTCGCCGCATTTGGATGACACCCAGCCCCCTTGTTGATGACCGGGTGTTTGCCGATGTTTCGTTCCCTGATGGCCATTTCCCTTGCCTTGACCGCCACGACGGCGCTCTCCGGAGAGCCGGCCCCTGCGGCAATAAGTGCGGGCGAGACAAGGCCGAAACAGATCCTGATGATCTCCTTCGACGGCGCACATGACAACAAGCTGTGGAAGCGCAGCCGCGACATCGCGAGGCGCGCCAACGCCCATTTCACCTATTTCCTCTCTTGCGCCACGCTGATCCCGCGCGAGCGGGCGAGCGACTACAAGGCGCCGGGCATCAAGGCCGGGCGCTCCAATATCGGCTTTGCCCAGACGGTGGACGAGGTCGCGACGCGCCTCGACAACATCTGGAGCGCGCACGAGGAAGGTCACGAAATCGCCAGCCACACCTGCGGCCACTTCGATGGCAAGGACTGGACCAAGGATCAGTGGCTAACAGAATTCGAGAGCTTTGACCGCGGGCTGGCCGGCGCCTGGAAGGACAACGGCCTGGGCGACCGGGAACCGCAGGGATGGGCGGACTTCGTCACATCCGGCATCACCGGCTTCCGCGCGCCTTATCTCTCCGCTCCCGACAGTCTCTATGACGCCGAGCGCGAACACGGCTATCGTTACGATGCGAGCCTCGTGACCCACGACCCGGCCCCGCCGCGTAAAGAGGATGGGCTGATCCGCTTTGGCCTGCCCTTGATCCCCGAAGGACCGGAGAACCGCCGCATCATCGCCATGGACTACAACCTCTTCATCCGCCATTCCGGCGGCATTGACCACCCGTCCAAGGGCGACGAATTCGCCGAACGCAGCTACAAGGCCTTCAAGACCGCCTTCGAAACCCAGTACAACGGCGACCGCATGCCGCTGCAGATCGGCCTGCACTTCGTCACGATGAACGGCGGCGCCTATTGGGCGGCGATGGAGCGGCTGGTGGCCGAAGTCTGCCCGAAGCCGGATGTCGCCTGCGTCACCTATTCGGAGGCGCTGGAGATGCTGGGCAAGGATGGTGGCGCGAAGTCGGGAACAGGCGAGATGTGACGGTTCGTTCAGACAGATAACAAAAGGCCGCGCTGGCTTGCCGGGCGCGACCTTGTGTATTTGATCTGATCTTCAGCGCCTCAGGTTGGCTTGTCCGCAGCAACCTCTCCAGCAACGGCCTCCCGCTCCAGATAGCGCTGGTCTATTTCCGGCAAAGGCTCGTCGTCGATCGCCGCCTCGAAGGCCTTGAGGCGCTTGTGGATCGACAGAAGCTCGATGATCGTCGTCCAGGAATTGACCAGATACTGGAACGAATTCGAGACCTGCCCGAAGGCGGTCGCGATCTGCTGATAGATGCCATAGGTGATCTTGCCCGCGACGATAGTCGGCACCAGCACGATCAGCAGGAAGATCGCATCAGCCTGCATGTAGAAATAACGGGCGACGTTGAAATAGAGGTAGTGGAAGTACAGCGTGAAATAGTTGACCCGGACGTTATTGTAGAGTTCCTTGACGGTCGCTGGCTGCGCGCGATCCGCATGGTCTTCGCCGTAGACGAGCTCCTTGCGATAGGCGGCCTCCACACGCTGGTTGCGGAAGTTGAGACCCGGCAGCCGGATACCGGCAACCGCCAGCAGGATCGTGCCGAAAGCAGACCAGAAGATCGCCAGCCAGAACAGCGCATGTGGCACTTCGCCGATGATCGGCAGCTCGCTGACGTAACCCGACAGCGAAAACAGGATCGGCAGGAAGACGATCAGAGTCATCACTGCATTGATGAGCGAAATGCCGAGCCCTTCCAGCGTCGAGGAGAACCGCATCGTATCTTCCTGCACGCGCTGCGAGGCACCTTCGATATGCCGGACCTTCTCCCATCTGGACATGTAGAAGTCGTTCATCGCCGTACGCCAGCGGAAGATGTAGTGGCTGGTGAAGAAGTCGGTCACGATCGAGATCGCCATGCTGACGAAGACGATCTTCGCGAACACGATCTGCAGGCTGTAGAAGTCCCACACGGTGATGCCCGGCTGCTTCGAGAGCGCGTTCTGCAGCAGATCACCGAAGGGGCGGCGGAAATTGTTGATGACGACCGAAACCTGCACGCCGAAATAGACCGCCGCGATGATGAACAGCGATCCCCATATCGACCAGATCTTCCAAGGGTGATCCTTGGCGAGAAGCGTCCAGACCCCACCGAAAGCGACCATGCACAAGAGGAAGTAGGCGTAGAAGTACAGGTTCGACGGAAGAGCGAAGAAGCTCAGGTCGAACGGCTCGGTCTCCGGGTGCACATAACCCAGGCTGTTGCCGAGTTCCTGGACCCCGAAGTACCAGGCCAGAACGCAGACGAAGGTGAAGATGACGGCTGATGTGAAGAACAGCTTGGGCCGGGGGAAGAAGGAATGAAACACGCGGAAAACCTTCGTGTGGGAGAAGTCATGTCGATCGCGTTGAAACCTATGGCACAGGCTGCAACGCGGCAACAGCATCGCCAAATTGTGGCGGAATTACCCCCGCAATAATTACAGGTTCGCAAGGATCGGCCGGCGGGCGTTCACCCATTGCAAGCGTCAGGCGGCCGCACCCCGCAAAACGAAATCAGCTTCGATCTCGTCAAAAGGCACAAACACCTTGGAGGCCGCGTCCTTCTCGACCAGACCCCACTCGACCAAAACGCTTACATCCTCATGCACACGCTTAACATCACGCTCCAGTGCCCGGGCAAGGCCCCGGATGGTGGACGGTCCGAGCGTCTGCAGGCGTTCAATGAGCTCCCAACGTTTGGGAGACAGGATCGAGAACAGTTGAGCCGGCGAGGAAAATGTCAGGACCGTGGAGTGGGGCGCTGCTTCGCCAGTCTTCCACACGCCCACAAAGCGGGAAGCCATGGCCTCGACCTGGGCCATCACATCTGCTGCACGTCGGATCTGAATGACTGCTTTTTTCATTGTCTCAGCCTCATTCTCACTTCGTCCATGAAGTCGGCGACCAGCCGATCGACATCCCTGAATTCGTAAGGCATCTCCAGGCCATCGATATGTCGGTGATCGCCCTTGCCGCGCTCGTTGTCGAAGCAGACGATCCTCGAACCGTCTCGGCCGAAATAAAGCCTGTATTTATAGTCGTGTTTGCTACCGACAACTGGCCTGGGAACGCTCCAGATCACCATCTCAATGATCGAACCGTCCTCAAGAACAAGCTTTTCATGCATCAGCTTTGTCGCTCGCATGTTGGCATAATTGCCAACACATCAAATTTTGTCAAGGAAATGCCGTCCGGGAAGCGCTGCCCTAAGCTCCCTTGCCTCCCGGCCAAAAATCGCTAGGGAAGTCGCAAAGCTTTTTTTCAGGAGTGCCCCATGAGCGATCTCAGCCTGCAGCAGGCCATCGACAACATCTACACCTCGCTGAACAACGACAACGAGGACATCGACCTGCACATTGCCGCCCTGAAGGCAGCGATGGCCAAGGAAGGGGTGAAGGAAGCCGTGTTCGAGCCGGGCAAGCTGGCGCAGTCGAACCGCCAGGGCCGCAAGATCATGCAGTCCTATTTCAAGAAAAAGGGCGTCGCCGTCGCCTTTTCCAAGTCCGAATAAGGCTTCCGACGAGAGGCGAAAACGCTCGCCTTAGTCGGCGAGCGTCAGAACCAACGGCCCATTCTTCGTCACCACGATCGTGTGTTCGAACTGGACGGTCGGCGCCGGCGGATCGCTGTAGAGCGTCCAGGCATCCTTGTCGCCGTCCTCCGCCCAATGGCCGCCGAGCGAGAGAAACGGCTCGACGGTAAAGACCAGCCCCTCCTCCATGATCCGGGTTTCGTCCGGATCCGGCCAGGTCGACAATTCCTTCGGCTCTTCGTGCAGCGAGCGACCGACGCCGTGGCTGGCGAGATTGGTGATCAGCGTATAGCGGTTCTTGCGAGCAAAAGCGCCGATGGAATTGCCAATATCGGCCATCGGCCTCCCGGTCTTCACTTGATTGAGGCCCACCCAGAGCGCCCGCTTGCCGTCGCGCAGCAACCGTTCCTGCTTCGCCGTGCCCGGCGGCACGATGAAGGACTGGCCGGTATCGCCGAAATAGCCGAGCTTTTCCGCCGACACGTCGATATTGACGAGGTCACCCGCCTTGATCACCCGGTCGCCCGGAATGCCATGGGCGATTTCTTCATTGACCGAGATGCAGGTGGCACCCGGAAACTGATAACAGAGTTCCGGTGCGGATTGCGCGCCGTTGTCTTCGAGAACCTTGCGGCCAATCAGATCGAGTTCACGCGTCGTGATCCCCGGCTCGAGCGCCGCCGCCATCACCTTGACGGCCGTGGCGCAGATCCGCCCGATATCTTTCAGACGGACGAGGTCCTCTTCGGTTTCAACGATCATCAGGGGTCCTCGCAGGCTTCAGGGCGCCGGTCCTCGGGGCCGTCGCCCCTGGCACGGTCGCTGCTTACGCAGCCGACGCCTTCTCCGTCAACGCCTTCCGAACCAGCGGCGCGACTTTTGTTCCGAAGAGTTCGATCCCGCGCATGATTTCCTTGTGCGGCATCGGCCCGATCGCCATCTGCAGCAGGAAGCGGTCGTTCTTGAAGATGCCGTGCATGGCGACGATCTTTTCGGCGACCGTCTCGGGATCGCCGACGAAGAGCGCGCCGCGCGGACCGCGCGAGGCATCGAACTGCGCCCGGTTGGTCGGCCCCCAGCCGCGCTCCCGGCCGATCCGGTCCATCACCACCGCCTGCGGCGCATAGAAGATGTCGGCGGCCGACTGGGTCGTGTCATGGATGAAACCGTGCACGTTGATCGAGGTCTGGAGCGTCGCGGGATCGACGCCGGCCTTCGCCGCACTCTGGCGGTAGAGATCGAAGAAGGGCGCAAAGCGATGCGGCTCGCCGCCGATGATGGCGAGCGCCAGCGGCAGTCCGAGATAACCGGCACGTGCCGCCGACTGCGGCGTGCC
This sequence comes from Rhizobium glycinendophyticum, assembly GCF_006443685.1. NCBI lineage: Bacteria > Pseudomonadati > Pseudomonadota > Alphaproteobacteria > Hyphomicrobiales > Rhizobiaceae > Peteryoungia > Peteryoungia glycinendophytica. The sequence goes on from NZ_VFYP01000001.1 coordinate 2,729,313, forward strand.
GCCAATCGCGATCCACAGCGGCAGAAGCTCCTGCAGCGGACGCGGATAGACGCCCCGCGCTTGGATGGGCTTGCGGGTCTGGCCTTCCCAGGTCACCACTTCGTTTTCGCGGATTTCCATCAAGAGCTGCAGCTTTTCGGCAAAGAGCAGGTCGTAGTCCTCAAGGTCATAGCCAAACAGCGGGAAGCTCTCGATGAAGGAGCCGCGCCCGACCATCAGTTCCGTGCGCCCGCCGGAGAGCAGATCGACCGTCGCATATTGCTGGAAGACGCGGACCGGATCGTCCGACGAGAGCACCGAAACGGCGCTGGTCAGCCGGATGTTCTTGGTCTGCACGGCAGCGGCCGCAAGGATCGTCGCCGGCGACGAGGCCATGTAGTCAGGGCGATGATGTTCGCCGAGACCGAAGACATCGAGCCCCACCTCGTCGGCAAGCTTGATCTCGGCCAGCAACTCGTCGACCCGCCGCTTGGCTTCCGCCCCCTTGTTGGCGGCATTGGGATCGACGTCGGCGAAGGTGTAGAGACCGAGTTCCATGACATTGCTCCGCTGGTAAGCTGTTTCGTCTGACATAGCGATTATGCCGGTGGTGGCAAAGTCCCCTCCATCGAACAGTGTGTCACGCCTGGTTCTTCTCCCGCCCTCTCCGCAACAAGCCCTCTGCCCGGCCTTTACTGCACCGCAGTAAAACGGCCGTTGCACAAGAACTTCCTTTGGGACTAGGCTCAGGCTGGCGGGACATTCAGGGCCGGGTTTCACCGGCATGCGTCAAACAGGAATCAGTCTGATGAAAAGAACAGTTGTCGTCACCGGCTCCACCAGCGGCATCGGCCTCGGGATCGCCCGCGCCTTTGCCGCCGAAGGCGCCAACATCGTGATCAACGGCTTCGGTGATGCCGCCGAAATCGAAAAGGTCCGCCAGTCACTGGAAACATCCGGCGGCAAGGCGATCTATCATGCCGCCGACATGTCGAAGCCGGCCGAGATCGCCGATCTGATCGCTACCGCCGAGCGCGAGTTCGGCGGCATCGACGTGCTCGTCAACAATGCCGGCATCCAACATGTCGCGCCGGTCGAGGAATTCCCGATCGAGAAATGGGACCTGATCATTGCGATCAACATGTCGAGCGCCTTCCACACGATTCGCGCCGCCATTCCCGGCATGAAGGCGAAAAAGAAGGGCCGCATCATCAACATTGCCTCGGCCCACGGCCTCGTCGCCTCCCCTTTCAAGTCTGCCTATGTGACCGCCAAGCACGGCGTTCTCGGCCTGACCAAGACGGTAGCGCTGGAGACGGCCCGCGACGGCATCACGGTGAACGCGATCTGCCCGGGTTACGTCCTGACGCCCCTGGTCGAAAAGCAGATCCCCGACACCGCCAAGGCACGCGGCATCTCCGAGGATCAGGTCAAGAACGACGTGATGCTGCATCTGCAGGCGACCAAGGAATTCGTCGGCATCGACCAGGTCGCAGCGCTCGCGATTTATCTGGCGAGCGATGCGGCCGCTCAGGTAACCGGGACCTCGATCTCGATTGATGGGGGCTGGACTGCACAATAGACTTGAAAGATAGAGCTGCGCCGCCCACCATCACAAGTCGGGCGACGCAGCCGCGTCCGGCAGCCGGACATTGAGGGACAAGACTTTTTCATGGCAGACAGCATTCGTTTCATCCTGAACGGCGAAGACGTCGCCCTTTCCAGCCTCGATCCGACCGAGACGCTGCTCGACTTCCTGCGCCTGAAACGCCGGCTGACAGGCTCCAAGGAAGGCTGCGCGGAAGGCGATTGCGGTGCCTGCACGGTGCTGGTCGGCCGTCTCGTCGATGGCCGGCTGAGTTATGAAACGGTCAATGCCTGCATCCGCTTCGTCGGTTCGCTGAACGCCACCCATGTGGTAACCGTCGAGCATCTGGCGGCAAAAGACGGCACGCTGCATCCCGTGCAGCAGGCCATGGTCGACTGTCACGGCTCGCAATGCGGCTTCTGCACCCCCGGCTTCGTTATGTCTCTCTACGGGCTTTGGCTGACCTCCGAGAACCCGAGCCGGGCCGAAATCGAGCGTGCGCTGCAAGGCAATCTCTGTCGCTGCACGGGTTACGAACCGATCGTCAAGGCGGCCGAACAGGTCGGTCATGTCAGGCCGTCGGCCCTCTTCGACCCACTGGAACGCGAGCGCGCCAACATCATCGCGCGGCTGGGAGAAATCTCGACCCGCGAGACGATCGCGATCACGGGACCCGATGGCCGCAGGCTCGTCGTGCCCGGCAGCGTCGAGGGACTGGCCGAAACGCTCGCCGCCCATCCCAAGGCCACGGTCGTCGCGGGTGCCACCGATGTCGGTCTCTGGGTCACCAAGCAGATGCGCGTGCTCGATCCTGTCGTCTTCATCAACCACCTCGAAGATTTGCAGCAAATCTCGGTGACAGCAGACGGCATCATGCTCGGCGCCGGCGTCAGCTACACCAGCGCCTTCGAGGTTCTACGCCAGGAAATACCGGCCTTCGGTCGTCTGATCGAACGTATCGGTGGCCAGCAGGTACGCAATATGGGCACGATCGGCGGCAATGTCGCCAACGGCTCGCCAATCGGCGACTCACCCCCGGCCCTGATCGCGCTCTCCGCCACCGTCACCCTGCGCTCCGCCAAGGGCGCCCGCACCATGCCGATCGAGGACTATTTCATCGACTACGGCAAACAGGACCGCCAGCCGGGCGAATTCGTCGAAAGCCTGTTCGTGCCGCGCCCGAAGGCGGCAAGCCACGTGGCGGTCTACAAGATCACCAAGCGCCGCGACGAGGACATCTCTGCGCTGTGCGGCGCCTTCCACCTCGAAACCGATGCGGCTGGTCTCGTCACCCACATCCGCATCGCCTTCGGCGGCATGGCTGGCACGCCGAAGCGCGCACGGTCGGTCGAGGCCGCGCTCTACGGCAAGCCCTTTACGCAAGGCACCGTCGAGGCCGCCCGCGACGCCTTCGACCTCGACTACAAGCCGCTCACCGACTGGCGCGCCACGGCGGACTATCGCCAGCTGACGGCGAAGAACCTGCTGACACGGTTCTTCCTGGAGGTGTCGGGCACCCCGCAGGAACTGCAGCGCTTTGCGGTGGAGGAGGCGTGATGAGATCGGCTTTGCTCTTGGGTTACCCCCCTCTGCCCTGCCGGGCATCTCCCCCTCAAGGGGGGAGATCGGCAAGACGATTACACTCGCCCAGATCAAGGGTCGCAATTGCCGCAGCCAACAGCTTGATGGAAGGGCAGAACGGCTGCCGCGCGTCGATCTCCCCCCTTGAGGGGGAGATGTCCGGCAGGACAGAGGGGGGTGATCTTGCGGTCTCAAGGCCCCTCACCCTGACCCTCTCCCCGCAAGCGGGGAGAGGGGAAAGCCACCCGACGGCATCCGCGTCTCTCCTTCTCCCCGCCTGCGGGGAGAAGGTGGCCGGCAGGCCGGATGAGGGGCAGCACGAAACACATGGAGGCCTTCATGGATAAGGCGACCTACGAGACGACGAAATACATCAAGGGGCCGATGCACCAGTCGCTGCGGCATGATTCAGCGCACAAGCATGTCGCCGGAAGTGCCGAATATATCGACGATATTCCCGAACCCGCAGGCCTGTTGCACGGCGCGCTCGGCATGGCGGATCGCGCCCATGCCGAGATCCTGTCGATCGATCTTTCGGCGGTGAAGGCCTATCCGGGTGTCGTGGACGTTCTGACGGCTGACGATATCACCGGCGTCAACGATGTCTCCTCCGGCGGCCGACACGACGAGCCGCTGATCGCAACCGACAGGGTCGAATTCCACGGCCAGACCATTTTCGCAGTCATCGCTGAGACCCGCGACGTGGCGCGGAAAGCGGCCCGCCTCGCCAAGGTCGAGTATCGCGACCTGCCCTTCTGGACCGACATCGACGGCGCGCTGGAGAATGGCGCGCCGCTCGTCACCCCGGGTATGACGCTGAAGCGGGGCACGCCGGAAACCGAGCTCGACAAGGCAAAGCATCGCATCAAGAGCTCGATGCGCATCGGCGGCCAAGAGCATTTTTACCTCGAAAGCCATATCGCGCTCGCCCTTCCCGGCGAAGACGACGACGTCACCGTCTGGTCCTCCACCCAGCACCCCTCAGAAATCCAGCACATCGTCGGCCATGTGCTCGACATTCCCTCCAATGCGATCACCGTCAACACGCGCCGCATGGGCGGCGGCTTCGGCGGCAAGGAAACGCAGGGCAACCAATTTGCAGCCCTTGCGGCGCTGGCCGCCAAGAAGCTGAAGCGCGCCGTCAAATTCCGCCCCGACCGCGACGAGGACATGGGCGTCACCGGCAAGCGCCACGACTTCAGGATGGATTTCGACGTCGCCTTCGACGATGACGGAAAGATCCACGCGATCGAGGCCAATTTCGCCGCCCGCTGCGGTTACTCGTCCGATCTCTCCGGCCCGGTCACCGACCGCGCGCTCTTCCATGCCGATTCCAGCTATTTCTATCCGCATGTGAAGCTGACCTCGCAGCCCTTGAAAACCCACACAGTCTCCAACACCGCCTATCGTGGATTCGGCGGCCCTCAAGGCATGTTGGGTGGAGAACGGGTGATCGAAGAGATTGCCTATGCGCTGGGCAAGGACCCGCTTGAGGTCCGCAAGGTCAATTTCTATGGCGAAAAGGGTTCAGGGCGAGACGTGACCCCCTACCACCAGCAGGTGGACGACAACATCATCCTGAAGGTCGTCGAGGAACTGGAAGCCTCGGTCGATTATCAGGCGCGCCGCCAGGCGATCATCGACTTCAACAAGACGAGCCCTGTCATAAAGAAGGGCATTGCGCTCACCCCGGTGAAGTTCGGCATCTCCTTCACCATGACCGCCTATAACCAGGCGGGCGCGCTCGTCCATATCTATCAGGACGGCTCAATCCATCTGAACCACGGCGGCACCGAGATGGGTCAGGGCCTCTATACCAAGGTCGCCCAGGTCGTCGCCGATTGTTTCCAGGTCGACGTCGACACGGTGAAGATCACGGCGACGACGACGGCCAAGGTTCCGAACACGTCTGCCACCGCCGCCTCCTCCGGCTCGGACCTGAACGGCATGGCAGCATGGGATGCCGCGCGCCAGATCAAGGAACGGCTGATCGCCTTTGCCGCCGAGAAATACGGCGTTCCCGCCTCGGAGGTCGAGTTCCTGCCGAACCGGGTGCGCGTCGGCGACCAGATCTTCTCCTTCGGCGAGTTTGCAAAGCTTGCCTATCTCGCCCGCGTCCAGCTCTCGGCTGCCGGCTTCTACAAAACGCCCAAAATCCACTGGGACCGCGCTGCAGGGCGCGGCACGCCCTTCTACTATTACGCTTATGGCGCCGCCTGCACCGAGGTCTCGATCGACACGCTGACCGGCGAATATCTGATGGAGCGCACCGACATTCTCCATGATGTCGGCAAATCGCTGAACCCTGTTATCGACATCGGCCAGATCGAAGGCGGCTTCGTCCAGGGCATGGGCTGGTTGACGACGGAAGAGCTCTGGTGGGACGGCAAGGGGCGGCTTCGCACCCACGCTCCCTCCACCTACAAGATCCCGCTCGCTTCGGACCGGCCGAAGATCTTCAACACCAAGCTCGTGCCCTGGTCGGAAAACACCGAACCCACCATCGGCCGCTCCAAGGCCGTCGGCGAGCCGCCCTTCATGCTGGCGATCTCGGTTCTGGAGGCCCTGTCGATGGCAGTCGCTTCGGTGGCCGATTACCGCATCTGCCCGAGGCTCGATGCGCCGGCCACGCCGGAACGGGTGTTGATGGCGGTGGAGCGGTTGAAGCGGGCGTGATGGATCAGCGTGTTGCGGCCCGCAGTAGATAAAGAAAGGCTGCGAGGATCAGCACCGGCAGAACCAGCAGTTTGACCAGATAGGCCGTCGCGATGCCGATTGAGGCGGTGAAGAGGTCCGCTGAGATCGCCACGCCATCCTGGATCACCTGCGCATTCGCCGCCGCCGTTTCCGCCATGTCCGAAGCGGCCTGCAGCGTGCCGGTAAACGCGGAGCCGAGGCGGTCGAACATGCCGTCTTCTGCCGGCGGGATGCGATCGGTGGGCGACAGGGTTTGCGCGGGCGGCACCACGTCCACGTCTGCACTGGCCAAATCCTGCTGCCCCCGCATGCGGTCGAACACCTCGGTTGCGTTGGTCCAGGCTCGGTCGGTGATCGCGTCACCGGCGTAAAAGGCAATCGTGTACGAGGCCGGCAGCAGAACGGCACCCAGCAGACCAAGAACGAAGACCGCCTTCGTCAGGCGAGACAGCAAGGGCGGCACCTGACGTGCGGTCAGGATCAGCCCCGCTGAAAACAGCGCGCAGGCGCCGAGTGCTACCGAAGCGACCTTGGCGACCGGCACGAGCACGAGCGACAGAATACCGGAGACGATGGCGAGGCCGAAAAGGAGATCGACGAGCCGCTCGATGGTATTGATGACCGGCTGCAGCAATTGTCCGGGGCTTGCGGTCACCGAGGCGACACCTACGCCGCCTGAAATATCGGCGTCGCGGGCGACACTCATCACGGAATTGGCCACCCGCAGCGTCCCATAGAGCGCACCGCTGCCGACCATCACGTCACGGCTGAAGCGGGCGGCAATATCGGCGAGCGGATTGACGAGGAACAGCGTCACGGCAAAGCAGGCGACGAGCAACCAGATGATCAGGCCCTGCGTTCTGGTCATGTAAACCCCCATGTGTTTCGGGCGAAACCATAACACGTCGGGCATGTTACAGGCGCTGTGAAACCTTTGTCGGATAAACCGAAAGCCGCGCTGTCCAGTTCCCCCTTGAGAATGCTAGGATTGCCGCATCATGAGCCTGACCACCCTCCCCGCCTTCCTCAAAACCCACCCCAACGCCGTTCTCGTCGAAGTCGCCGAGACCAGGGGATCGACCCCGCGCGAGGCCGGGACGTTGATGCTGGTATCCGGAACCAGCCTCTGGGGCACGGTCGGTGGCGGCCATCTGGAGTTCATGGCGATCGAACACGCCCGCAAGCAGCTGGCTGGCGAAACGGTGTCGGAGACGCTGGACGTGCCGCTCGGGCCCGAGATCGGCCAGTGCTGCGGTGGTCGCACGATCCTGTCGTTTCGTGTCGTCGATCAGGCCCTTGTTGCCGAACTCACGCAACGCCTGGCAAGCGAACGTGCGGCATTCCCCGACGTCATGGTTTTCGGCGCCGGCCATGTCGGCCTGGCACTCGCCCAGGCGCTGGCACCCCTTCCCTTGAAGGTCACCTTGATCGACACGCGCACCGAAATCGACGGCGACGTGCCCGCCGGCATCACCTTCCGCCGTGTGGCGATGCCGGAGGCCGAGGTGGCGAAGGTCAGGCCCGGCGGCGCCGTCGTCATCCTGACCCACGACCATGCATTGGATTTCCTGATCGGCAGGCAAGCGCTTGCCCGAACCGATCTCGCCTATGTCGGCATGATCGGCTCCAAGACCAAACGCGCCACCTTCGCCTCCTTCCTCGATCGCGAGGGCGCCCAGCGCTCGGCGATGGAGCGCCTGACGCTGCCGATCGGTGGCAATGCGGTGAAGGACAAGCGCCCGGCCGTGATCGCGGCCATGGTTGCGGCGGAACTGCTCGGCGTGCTGCTCGGCTCCCGGAGCTGAATCAGTCTCTCAAGCGCTGGAATCACATTGCCAGCACATGTCGGCAAACCACTGATCCTAAACTCGTTTTCAGAACGGACCGGGACGGAGATAGTCCGTCAAACCACGGCGATGCCGCCAGAGATCGCTGCGCGGATCGGACGATGATGTCGGTTTCTCGATGCCGATATCCTTCAGGAGCTCCTCGGGAACGTCATCGATATGGGGCAGTTGCTGGCGTCGATGCGACCGGGTCACTCCGGACCACAGGATCGACACAAGCCTGTCGAACGGCAAAATTCTACGGATCGCGGACACCATGTCTGCCTCCACGCAGGTTCAATTTGTCGGTTTCTGATGCTCCTTTTGTGCCTGCAGTTGCGGCGGCAATCCAATTCAATTACGCTGCCTGTGCATAAAGAAAGCTTATCCATGAAACTGTCGAAACAGCTTCCTCTCAATGCCTTGCGCGTCTTCGAAGCTGTTGCGCGGCTTGAGAGTTTTACGCGTGCCGGCGAAGAACTCGGCATGAGCCAGACGGCGGTGAGCTATCAGATCAAGCTCTTGGAAGGACATGTCGGCGAGGCGCTTTTCCTGCGCAGGCCGCGCCGCATTTCGCTGAGCGAAGCCGGAGAGCGGCTCTTGCCGAAGGTCACCGAAGGTTTCGAGCTGCTGCGCGAGGCGCTGGCCGATCTGCGCAACACGGCCGACGGCACGCTGATCATCCACGCCACCGCCACCTTCGCCTCGCAATGGCTGGCCCGCCACCTCGGCCTTTTCCAGCTGAATAATCCCGGCATTGCCGTCCGGCTCGAGACCTCGCAGGAGGTGATCGATTTCAGTCGGACGGAGGCCGATCTCGCCATCCGCAGCGGCAAGGGCAACTGGCCGGGTCTGCGCGCGCACTTCGTCATGCACAATCATTTCACGCCGATGCTGAGCCCGAAGCTCGCCGACAGCATCGGCGGCGTTCGCGAACCGCTCGACCTTTTGAAGCTGCGCATCATCGACCCGTCCGACCCCTGGTGGCGCATCTGGTTCACGGCGGCCGGCTATCCGGATGTCGAACTCGACACGCACCAGCGCACCCGCCTCGGCGCTCAGTCCTTCGAAGCGGCCGCCGCTGTTGCAGGCCATGGCATCGCCATCCTGCGGCCTGAATTCTATCCGGAAGAGATCGCCTCGGGCGCACTGATCCAGCCATTCGAACTCACCTGCGAAGACGGATCGCATTATTGGCTGGTGTATCCCGAAGCACGCCGCAATGCCGGCAAGATCCGGGCTTTCCGCGAATTCCTGCGCAGCGCTCTGCCGAGCTTCGAGGCGATGCCGGCAGGCGCAAAGAGCTGAGGCGCATCCGCCGGGCGCTGCCGAGGCGCCGCCCAAATCCGTGTCGAGGCCGAACGCTGAAAACTTCCCGTGCAGCTTTTGCTGCAGTGCGTCCTTTCCGCTTTCCTTCCCGCGGAATTTTTCGCAATGTCGATCCAACAGGGGAACATGAAAGACTTATCAGATGTATGAATACGCGATCGCCTGGGAATGGCTGTCCTTCGCCGTCCGCTGGCTGCATGTGATCACGGCCATCGCCTGGATCGGCTCGTCCTTCTATTTCATCGCGCTGGATCTCGGCCTGGTGAAGCGCCCGGGACTGCCAGTCGGCGCCTATGGCGAGGAGTGGCAGGTCCATGGCGGCGGCTTCTATCACATCCAGAAATACCTGGTCGCGCCCGCCTCGATGCCGGAGCATCTGACCTGGTTCAAATGGGAAAGCTATGCCACCTGGCTCTCCGGTTTTGCCATGCTGGCCGTGGTCTATTACGGCGGCGCCGATCTCTTTCTGATCGACCGCTCGGTGCTGGAACTCGCACCCTGGCAGGCGATCTGTCTGTCATTGGCGTCACTCGCCATCGGCTGGATCCTCTATGATCTCCTGTGCAAGTCGCCGCTCGGCAAAAACACCTGGGGCCTGATGGCGCTGCTATATATCGTGCTGATCGCCATGGCCTGGGGCTATACGCAGATCTTCACCGGCCGCGCCGCCTTCCTGCATCTGGGCGCCTTCACCGCCACCATCATGTCGGCCAATGTCTTCTTCATCATCATTCCGAACCAGAAGATCGTCGTTGCCGACCTGATCGCGGGGCGCACGCCCGATCCGAAATACGGCGTGATCGCCAAGCAGCGCTCGCTGCACAACAATTATCTGACGCTGCCCGTCATCTTCTTCATGCTGTCGAACCACTATCCGCTGGCCTTTGCCACGCAGTTCAACTGGATCATCGCAGCTCTCGTCTTCCTGATGGGCGTCACCATCCGCCACTGGTTCAACACCACGCATGCCCGCAAGGGGCAACCGACCTGGACCTGGCTGGTAACGGTCGTCATCTTCATCGTCATCATGTGGCTCTCCACCGTGCCAAAGGTGCTGACCGGCGAGGAGGAACAGGCGAGCCTCTCGCCGCGGCAACAGACCTTTGTCGAGAATGGCCATTTCGAAGCCGTGCGCGATGTCGTACAGGGGCGCTGTTCGATGTGCCATGCGGCCGAACCCGTCTGGGAAGGCATCGCGCGCGCACCGAAGAACGTGAAGCTTGAGACGGACGGCGAAATTGCCGCCCATGCCCATGAAATCTACATCCAGGCCGGCCGCAGCCATGCCATGCCGCCTGGAAACATCACCGAAATCTCGCCCGAAGAGCGCAAGCTGCTCGTCGCCTGGTACGAGACGACGGTCGAAGGCAAGTGATGACAACAGAGACCCTGATCCGCGGCCGCCTGCTCTCCTTCCGTCGTGCCCCTGAGGATGCCGGTGACCGGGAAAGCTATCTCTATGAGGAGGATGGCGCGCTGCTGGTCCACGATGGCAAGATTGCGAGCGTCGGCGCTTACGCAGAGGTGAAGCCCAAGGCCGGCGTTGAGGCAACCGAGATCGACCATCGCCCGCATCTGATCCTGCCCGGCCTGATCGACTGCCACGTGCATTTCCCGCAGATGCAGGTGATCGCCTCCTATGCCGCCAATCTGCTGGAATGGCTGAACACCTACACCTTCCCCGAGGAATGCCGCTTCGTCGAAACGGCCCATGCCGAGCGGATCGCCACGCAGTTCTTCGACGAATTCCTGCGCCAGGGCACGACCACGGCGGTGGCCTATTGCTCCGTGCACAAGGCCTCTGCCGATGCCTTCTTTGCCGAAAGCCTGAAGCGCGGCACGCTGATGATCGGCGGCAAGGTGATGATGGACCGCAATGCGCCGCAGGGACTGCTCGACACGCCGCAGCTCGGCTACGACGAGACCCGCGCCGTCATTGAGCAATGGCATGGCAAGGGCCGCAACCACGTCGCCATCACCCCTCGCTTCGCCATCACCTCGACGCCCGAACAGATGGCAATGACGCAGACGCTGGCGGAGGAATTCCCCGACTTGCATATCCAGACGCATCTCTCGGAAAACCACGACGAGATCCGCTATACCTGCGAGCTCTATCCGGACGCCAAGGACTATACGGACATCTATGCCCGTTATGGCCTGCTGCGGAAAAAGGCGCTCTTCGGCCATGCGATCCACCTGTCGGACCGCGAAGCCGATGCCATGGCAGAAAGCGGGGCGGTCGCCGTCCATTGCCCGACCTCGAACCTCTTCCTCGGATCCGGCCTATTCCCGCTGAAAGCGATCAAGCGGCGCGAAAAGCCCGTGACCGTCGCGGTCGCCACCGATATCGGCGGCGGTTCCAGCTATTCCATGTTCAAGACCATGGACGAGGCCTACAAGATCCAGCAGCTGCTCGGCGAACGGATGAACCCGCTGGAAAGCTTCTACCATATGACGCTCGGCAACGCGGTCGCACTCGACCTCGCCGACAGGATCGGCACGCTGGACGAAGGCACGGATGCCGATATCGTGGTGCTGAATGCTGCCGCCACCCCGGCCATGCGACTGAGGATGGAAACGGTGACGTCGCTTTCGGAAGAACTCTTCCTCTTGCAGACGCTCGGCGACGATCGGTCGGTGGTCGAAACCTATGTGGCGGGCAAGGCATCGAAGCCAGGCGCGGAGGCATGAGACGGTCATGAGCGAAAGCGGCTATTCCGGCACCCCTCTTCCGAAAAAGCTCGGATTGAAGCCGGACATGGCCGCCCTCTTCATCGCCCTGCCCGACAGCCTCTCCCACCTGGCCGAAGAGGTCCCCGGCGCCCTCCAGGCGACCGACCTGGTGTCGGCAAATGCGTCGGGCCTCGACTACGCCCATGTTTTCGAGACCTCGCGCACCGCGCTCGAGGAGCATGCACTCCGCCTCAAGGCCATGCTCAAACCTGCGGGCGTGCTGTGGATTTCCTGGCCGAAAAAGGCCTCGAAAATGCCGACGACGATCACCGAAGATGTGCTGCGGGAAGTCTTCCGGCCGACGGGGCTGGTGGATGTGAAGGTCTGCGCCGTCGACGAGATCTGGTCGGGGCTGAAATTCGTGCTGCGCAAGGAGTTGCGCCTGTGATGGCAAGAGGCTCGTCATGCTGATCAGCAACCTCGCCCTCGGCACGCTGATGATCTCGCTGACGGTGGTCATCCACACCTTCGGCCTGATTGCCGTCACCCATGCTATGAGCTTCGTCACGGACCGAACCCGGCTGCACGGGCACCGCAGCCGGATGCTGGCGATGAACACGGTCGTCATCGGCGTCTTTGCTGTGTTGACGGCGGAAGTCTGGCTCTGGGCCGCCGCCTACAGCCTGATCGGCGTGGTCGACGATTTCGAGACGGCCCTCTATTTCTCGACCATTACCTTCTCGACCGTCGGCTATGGCGACGTCGTACCCCATCCCGAATGGCGCATGTTTGCCGCCCTCGAAGGCGTCAACGGCTTCCTGCTGATCGGCTGGTCGACGGCCTATCTCATCGCCGCGGGCATGCGTGTCGGCCCCTTCAAGTCGGGTGAGCATTTCTGAAGGACGTCGACAGCAAGGCCAGGCTCGCATTCCGCAAGCCGGATTGACATTCTACCTACCAGTTGGTAGGAGTTTGTCATGAGCAATCTTTCCACTACATCCGACCAGATATTGCAGTCGGCCCAGACGCTGATCGTGGCCGGCGGATATAATGGCTTCAGCTATGCGGACATTGCCGCAGTCGTCGGCATTCGCAAAGCCAGCATCCATCATCACTTTCCGAGCAAGGCGGATCTGGTGCGCACACTGGTGGCACGCTACCGCGAGGACGCCGCGGCCGGCTTGGCCAGGCTCGAACAGTCGGTCACCGATCCTCTCGAGCAAGTGCGGGCCTATCTCGCCTATTGGGAAGCCTGCCTTCTTGACAACACCGCCCCCTTCTGTGTCTGCGCCATGCTTGCCGGTGAAGCGCAGCTTTTGCCCGAAGACGTGCACCGGGAGGTGAAGGCGCACTTCCGCAGCCTGTCTGCATGGCTGGCGCGTGTCATGGAGCGTGGCGCCAAGGACGGCGTCCTGTCGTTGCGCTCGCCGCCCGCCGTCGAGGCAGAAGCTCTTCTGGCCACCGTGCACGGGGCGATGCTGTCGGCCCGCGCCTACGGAAGTCCCGAGATCTTCAGCACCGTCAAGGATGCACTTTTGCAGAGGCTGGCCAGGGAAAACTGACACGGGAGATTGTCCGGCATTTCGGCGTCCTTCAAGCCTACCAACTAGTAGATAGACATATCATAAAGCAAGCGCCCCCGCCCAGTTGGCGGGAGGTCTCAGCACAGAAAGGAAATCGACATGTTCGGCATTTCACCCCTCGGTTGGCTGCACACGCTGGGCAGTCTCCCAGCCATTCCCCTGGCAGTTTACATGTTCGCCCGTTACGGGCGGATCACGCCGCGTAGCACCGCCGGCCAGCTCTACTTCCTATCCATGCTGATTGGCTCGCTGACCGTCTTCCTCGTCGCCCGTCAGGCAGCGAGCCCGATCATCGGCGCCGTCACGCTCTGTCTGCTGATTGCGGGCTATGGTGTCGGCTACCTCGCCATCCTGGGCAGGGCGAGGCGTTATCTGGAAACCATTTTCCTAAGCCTGACGGCTTTTCTCCTGGCGATCCCCACCGTCAGTGAAACGCTGCGCCGGGTGCCGGACGGCCACCCGATCGCAACAAATGAGCAGTCACCGATTTTGCTCGGCGCGCAGGCAGCGATTGCCGTGGTCCTAATCGTCGGCGTGACGCTTCAGATGATCCGGCTACGTCGCGAGAGCCACGCTCGGCCTCATGATGGAGGCATGACCGCCAAAGGATCCTGAGAGGTAAAATTATTTTACCTCTCACCTGGCCGAGATGTTCCAGCCGACCCGATGCCATGATATGGCGGTTCTTAAGACCTTTCCGGAGAACCGCACCATGGCACCGATCCTCGAAATCTCAGATCTGAAAAACCTTGCTCGCAAGCGCGTGCCAAAGCTGTTCTTCGATTATGCCGACAGCGGCTCCTATACCGAGAGCACCTACCGCGCGAATGAGAGCGATTTTTCAAGGATCAAGCTGCGTCAGCGCGTGCTCGTCGATATGAGCGGTCGCACGCTGGAAACGACGATGATCGGTGAGAAGGTGAAGATGCCGGTGGCGCTGTCACCAACCGGTCTCACCGGCATGCAGCATGCAGACGGCGAGATGCTGGCGGCGAAGGCCGCGGAAGAATTCGGCGTGCCCTTCACCCTCTCGACCATGAGCATCTGCTCGATCGAAGACGTTGCTTCGGTCACCAAGCGGCCCTTCTGGTTTCAGCTCTACGTCATGCGCGACCGCGAGTTTGTGGTGAACCTGATCGAGCGCGCTCGGGCCGCCGGTTGCTCGGCACTCGTGCTGACCGCCGATCTGCAGTTGCTCGGCCAGCGCCACAAGGACATCCGAAACAGCCTCGCCGCCCCGCCGAAGCTGACGCCGAAGCACCTCTACCAGATGGCGATCCGTCCACGCTGGTGCTGGAACATGCTGCAGACCAACCGCCGCACCTTCCGCAACATCCACGGTCACGCGAAGAACGTCACCGACCTCTCCTCGCTGCATTCCTGGACGGCTGAGCAGTTCGATCCGAAGCTTTCCTGGGCCGATGTCGAATGGATCAAGAAGCAATGGGGCGGCAAGCTGATCATCAAGGGCATTCTCGACGTCGAGGATGCGAAGATGGCCGCCGAAACCGGCGCTGACGCGATCATCGTGTCCAACCATGGCGGCCGCCAGCTCGACGGCGCCCATTCGTCGATTTCGATGTTGCCAAAGATCGTCGACGCCGTCGGCGACAAGATCGAAGTGCATCTCGACGGCGGCATCCGCTCCGGCCAGGACGTGCTGAAGGCGATCGCGCTGGGCGCCAAAGGCACCTATATCGGCCGCCCCTTCCTCTATGGCCTCGGCGCCATGGGCAAAGAGGGCGTGACGAAGGCGCTGGAGATCATCGCCAAGGAGATGGACGTGACCATGGCACTTTGCGGCAAGCGGCAACTGGCCGACGTCGACAGGGGCATCATCGCCGAGAGCCCGTTTTGACATTCAGCCGGCCGCAAAGTCGTCTGGGCGAACGCAACTCCAAGCAACCTGGACGAGCGAGACGGCAGATTAAACACTATTGACGTGCATTTGCGATGCGTTACCATCTTCCCGCGAAATGACTTCGCGGGGGATGACGCAATGACACGCGTGATTATCGATACACCCTATAGTGTGAAAACCAGGGCAAAAGCCCTCGCGATCGGCGGAACGCGCTGTGTGATCCGCTACTATAATCGCAAAAACAGCCAGATCTTTCCCGACAAATGCCTGACGCGGGGAGAAGCAGAGGCGATTTCGGACGCCGGCATGACCATGGCGGTTGTCTTCCAGCAGAACCATCGGCAGCTCTCGGATTTCCTGAACGACAATGCCGAGGGTGATGCAAAGCGGGCGGTGGAATGCGCAGCCGCCGTCGGCCAGCCGAAGGAGAGCGCGATCTATGTGTCGGTCGACCACGACTTCTATCGGGCCGATGAACTTGCAGTGATCGAGAAATACTTCGAGCATGTCGCGAAGGCTTTCAGAGCGGCAGGATACAAGATCGGCGTCTATGGCTCAGGTACGGTCGGCGCGCGACTGAAGAGAGCCGGGTCCGTCGACTATGTCTGGCTCGCCCGCGCGCTCGGCTGGTCCGGCAGCCGCGATGCGCTCCGCGCCGGTGCCTATGACCTCTACCAGGATGCCGTGGACCTCAAGATCGACGGCCTGGACTGCGACAGCAACGTCACCCGGCCCGGGCAGCCGGATTTCGGACAGTTCACATTGTCCGAAGTCCAACCCGAACGACGGCTCCAACTGGTGGATGCCGACGCAGGACGAACGCTCTACGAAGTCGCCAGTCGCAGCAGTCTTAACTTGCGCGGCGGGCCGTCGCTGGACTATCCGGTGATCCGCAGCCTCACCCCCGGGACGCAGGTTTACGGCCTGCAGCGCAGCGGCGACTGGCTGAAGGTCGATCTCGAAGGCGACGGCAAGGCTGATGGCTATGTCTGGCTGAACTATATGAGAAGCATAGCCGGCCACACCGCCAATCTCCCGGTCCAGGGCCAGCAGGCCATCGACATCGCCTATCGCGAACTGGAGTTGCAGGTCCGTGAACTGCCCGGCCCGGCCAGCAATCCGCGTATCTCGCTCTACTATCGAGGCATGGACGGCAGTGGGGCCGACTATGACGACAGCGAGATCTCCTGGTGTTCCTACTTCGCCAACTTCTGTTTTGCCGAACTCGGCCAACGCGGCTCCGGCAAGAGCAATGCACGCTCTTGGGCGACGTGGGGCCGCCCTGTGGTGGGACCGCCGCAGCGGGGCAACGTGGTGGTGCTCTGGCGGGAATCAATCAGCAGTTGGAAGGGCCATGTCGGCTTCTTCGTCGGCTATGATGGCGACAACTGGCTGCTGATCGGCGGCAATCAGGGCGATGCCGTCTCGATCAAGGCTTTCGATCCGGCACGGGTGCTGGCTGTTCGCCGCCTGTAAGCGGGTTCACCCTCGCACGAACCCCGTCGCAAGCGCGCTCGCCCAGGCCGGACGGTTCCGCTCCGTGGCCAGCCGGCTCATTGCCATGTGGTCATAGGGCACCAGCCGGAAGGTGACGGACCAACGGCCCGACGCGTCGTCCAGAATGGCATAGCTCGCATGCGGCAGCCCCGCCTCCACCTTGTGCGGATGCGGCGCGTCGTCCGTATAACCCGGACCGCCGACGCTGCCCGGATTGACGATCAACCGCCCATCGGAAAGCTGCACGGCCCGCGGGATATGGGTATGGCCGCAAATGATCAGGGACTGGGTGATCCCGGCCGCCCAGGCCTCGGTCGTCGCCGGATCGCGCAGATGCACATGCCCCTGGCTTGAGACCTGCTCCAGCCAGTAGGTGTTGTCGTCGTGCGGCGTCGCATGGCAGAGATAGGCGACATCGCGAAACACCGCGTCGAAGGGCAGCGACTTCAGCCAGTCGAGATGCGCGGGCGAAAGCTCGGCATAGGCATCGGCCTCCCATTCATGCATGTCCCCGGCGGCATGCTCGACGAGGTAGCGATCGTGATTGCCGCAAACGGTGACCAGCTGAAGCGGCACGAGGATATCGGCGGTCCGCCCGGCTTCGAGCGGCCCCGACAGGCAATCGCCGAGGTTGACGATGTCGGCGGTGGCAATCCCCTGCTCGGCGATATCGGCGAGAACAGCCTCGAGCGCGAGCGCGTTGCCGTGAATGTCGGCGATGGCGGCAAAACGCATGCTCAGCTGCCCCGATAGGTCGAATAGCCATAGGGGGAGAGCAAGAGCGGCACATGGTAATGCGCCGTGGTGTCTGAAATCCCGAAACGGATCGGGATCACGTCCAAAAAGGGCGGATCGGTCAGCGCGCTGCCCGTCCCCTTCAGATAATCGCCGGCGTGAAACAGCAACTGGTACTGCCCGATCTGAAATTCCTCACCGATCAACATCGGCCCGCCATCGACGCGGCCGTCGTCATTGGTGAAGACGGTTTTGATCAACTCCGCCTCCTCGCCATTCATCCGCAGCAACTGGATGCGAAGCCCCTGGGCAGGCTTGCCGAGCGCCGTGTCGAGCACATGGGTGGTGAGGCCGGTCATGGATGAGGCTCCCGAATCAGGAAGGGGGTATCAAAGAAGAATTCTTCGAGATTGTTGCCGGGTCCGTCGCGATCGACAACCAGGAAATCGCTGACCTCCCCGATCGCCATCAACGGATGATGCCAGGTGTTGCGCCGATAGTTCACCCCCTGATGCGGGGCAGCGAGGAACACCTGAGGTTCACCCGGTTTGCCGCCTTCATCCGGGGAGACGGCAACGAGGAAGGGCCGCCCGGACAGCGGCGAAAAGCTCTGGCTGCCGAAGGGATGGCGCTCCATCATGCCGATCGCGTAGGGAAAGGCACGCGGCTGGCCGCGAAAGATGTTGACGATCACCCGAGCGCCCTCGCCCGTGACCTCAGGCGAAAACAGCGCATGAAACCGCTCGGTCGTGCCGCCATTGATCAGCCGCATGGTCGGGGGATCGGCCTCGATCACCTCACCGAAAGGCGCAAAGGCGGAAGCCGTCAGCGGACGGATGGGAAGGTCGATGGGCAAAGGGGTCATTCTCCCTGAACATGCGGGTGGCGCAGCTGGTCGATCTGACGAACCAGCTTCGGAAGGTCACGCTCCACCGTATCCCAGACCTGACGCCAATCCAGCCGGTCGTATTCATGGACCACAAGATTACGTAGCCCGCGCATTTGTGCCCACGCGATCTCCGGTTGCTCAGACGCAATATCGGGAAACCTTGCCTGAATACGGGCGGCGGCGGCCGCAATCAAGACGAAGCTCATGGCCACCGCGCGCTGGCGCAGCAGATCGACCTCGAACGCCTCGAAACTCACCCATCGAGAAAGCCTATAGCTTCGGTTGCAGCCTCCTCCATGTCTAGGAGATTATCAAGCAGCCGCTCTTCGGGGGTCATATAGCGCGCGCCTCGGCAAGAATCCGCTCTCGCATCCGCTCTTTCAAACCGCCCGAGGGGACGATATCCACCCGACAGGGCAACAGATCTTCCAACTCCGCTTGCAGGCCGCCAAGATCGAAGAGCGTCATGCCCGGAAGTCCATCCACAAGGATGTCCAGGTCGCTGTCCGGTCCATCCTCACCCCGGGCTACAGAACCGAAGACACGGGGGTTTGTCGCCTTGTGACGTGCTGTCACATCGCGGATCGCTTGCCTGTTCTTCTCCAGCACTTCGGACGGTCGCATGGCCGATCTCCCTATCCGCGATCATAGAACAAACGCGAAGCGCGAGGAAGCTCCGCAGCAAGACCCCAAAAACGCAAACAGCGCCGGCGTTTCCACCGGCGCTGCAATCTTAAAGCCTTCGCCTGAAATCAGGCGGCAGACTTGGCGTAGTCGGCCGTCGGGACTTCGGCGATCGTCTTCAGAACGATCGAGGCGATCTGGTAGGGGCAGCCCTGCGAGTTCGGGCGGCGATCTTCCAGGTAACCCTTATAGCCGTTGTTGACGAAGGAGTGCGGGACGCGGATCGAGGCACCACGGTCGGCAACGCCGTAGGAGAACTTGTTCCACGGAGCCGTCTCGTGCTTGCCGGTCAGGCGCAGGTGGTTGTCCGGACCGTAGACGTCGATGTGCTCCTTCCAGTTCTTCGCAAACGCTGCCATGAGCGCTTCGAAGTACTCCTTGCCGCCAACTTCACGCATGAACTTGGTGGAGAAGTTGCAATGCATGCCCGAACCGTTCCAGTCGGTATCGCCGAGCGGCTTGCAGTGGAATTCGACGTCGATGCCATACTTTTCGCAGAGGCGGAGCAGCAGGTAGCGGGCGATCCAGATCTGGTCGGCAGCGCTCTTGGAGCCCTTGCCGAACACCTGGAATTCCCACTGGCCCTTGGCCACTTCGGCATTGATGCCTTCGTGGTTGATGCCGGCTTCGAGGCAGAGGTCGAGATGCTCTTCGACGATTTCGCGGGCGACAGAACCGACGTTCTTGTAGCCGACGCCGGTGTAGTACGGGCCCTGCGGAGCCGGGTAGCCCTGCTCCGGGAAGCCGAGCGGACGGCCGTTTTCGTAGAAGAAGTATTCCTGTTCGAAGCCGAACCAGGCGCCTTCGTCGTCGAGGATCGTGGCGCGGCTGTTCGACGGATGCGGGGTTACGCCATCCGGCATCATGACTTCGCACATGACGAGAGCGCCGTTGGTGCGAGCCGGGTCGGGATAGATGGCGACCGGCTTCAGCACGCAATCAGACGAATGGCCTTCGGCCTGCATCGTCGAGGAGCCGTCGAAGCCCCAGAGCGGCAGCTGTTCCAGGGTCGGGAAGCTGTCGAATTCCTTGATCTGCGTCTTGCCACGCAGGTTCGCTACCGGCTTGTAGCCATCGAGCCAGATGTACTCGAGCTTAAACTTGGTCATGGTGCTCTCTCTTCAGTCTCGCGCCACTCATCGGCGCAACAGAGGGGTGATTCTCCGGCTTGCCCGGGAGTCCTTCACAAAAATGCAGGAAGCGTGCCAACTCGCAGCACAAGCGGCGGTCGCTCGCGATTTTTTCACCGAAGCGCCCGGAATCCCGGAAAACAACAGCACTTTCTTAAATAGAAAGATGCAGGATCATGGAACAACGCGGCCTGATTGCGGGTTCATGGCAGGAATCGGCTCAAGAAAGCACAGTGATGATCTTAAATTCATCACATTATCTGCGCCATTTGTGCCCATAATTTAGGCATTTTGCACTTTTCATGTGCATTTGATTTTTATCTGTGTTAGGGATGGAGCATCGAGACAACACTCGGTGAAACGAGAGGTAGTAGCATGACAACGAACATCGTTCGGGAATCGGCGAAGATCTACGAATTCCCGGTGCGTGACCTGGCCCGCCTCAACGCCATGCGTGAGCGCCAGCAACCGAAGCCCGTGATCTATGAGAGCGGTTCGGCAAGCTGGTATCACGAGGAAGCGATCCGCGAGGCCGAACGGGCGCCGAAGCAGTAAACGCCGACACGGCGACAAAAAAGCCGCCCGCATTGCGGACGGCGTCAAGCATGCGACGAGCGGGCCTTATGCCCGCTCTTTTCGTTTCTACTCTGGTTTTAGGCCTTAGTGCCGAAGAGGCGCAGGCGCATCACGCCGCCATCCGGATGCATGGCGATCCGCACATGCGTCACCGGCCCGATCTTCTGCACCTGATCGCCCTCATAAAAATGCTCGGCATCCATCTGCATCTTCTGACGCGTCAGGATCGGCTTCCACTGCTCGGACGCGGCAATCTCCGCTTCCGAGAAGGTGTCGCCTGCGTCCGGCAGATAGGCGCCGAGCAGTTCGCAGGTGTCCGGGTAATTGCCCTTGTAGAAATGCGTGTCGATCAGCACCCGGTTGATGACGCCGGCATGGCCAAGCCGGATGATCGCCCAATCATGGCCCGGGCCACGACGGCGCTTGGTCTCCCAGCCGTCCCCCATATTGGTACCACGGCCCGGCGACAGGATCTTGTCGGGATGGCCGTAATGCGCGTCAGACCAGGCCAGCGATTTGGCGCCGTGAAAGATATAGGCGAGATCGATCTCTTCCGAAGCGCCGACCTTCGACCAGTCGAAATGGGCCGCACCATAGACACGCAGGCGCGCCACGCCACCATCGGGATAGATGTGGAGGCGCAGATGCGTCCAGACCTTCGAGGTATCGGCATTGGCAAAGAAATGCTGCGCCGAGGCCCCAAGGGGTGACTTCGCAACCAGTTCGGTCCACACGGTCGCGTCGGTCGGGTCGCCGCTCTCGACAAAAGCGGCCTCTATCGAGCCATGCGGCGGATAGTTTCCGGTGAAGAAGCGAGTATCGACGTCGAAACCGAAGATACGGCCCGGCATGGCGAGCCGGATGACGCAGAAGTCATGCCCCGGCACGCGCTTGCGGCGGCTTTCCCAGCCGTCCATGTATTTGCCGTTGTCGTCATAGAGATCCGGGTCGAATGTCGCCGGATCGTCGTTCAGCATGCGCGAGACCGGCGCGAAGAACTCGTCAGTCGAGAAGACGCCGGTCGCACCGAGGCGCGCGGAGGCAAGGTTGACGGCGCCGGCAGCGAAATCCGGCAGGACGACGGTCGAGGTCTCAAGCATGTCAGTGTGTCTCCGGAAGCAGGCTTTCGAGACGAAGCCTGGCGATTTTTTCCACCTGCTGGCAGGCGGTATCGAATTCTTGTTCGCGGCTGTTGGAGATCCGCGTCTCAAATGCGGCGAGAATGTCGTCCCTGCTCAAGCCCTTGACCGCGATGATGAAGGGAAAGCCGAATTTCTCGACATAATTAGTGTTGAGCTCGGTGAAGCGGGCGTGCTCGTCAGCGCTCAGGCGATCGAGACCGGCGCCAGCCTGTTCGCGCTTGCTGTCTTCCGTGAGTTCGCCGGCGATGGCGAGCTTGCCGGCGAGATCCGGATGTGCCCGCAACACCCCGAGGCGCTCCTCCTGGCTGGAGGTTCGAAACATCATCGCCATCGCATCATGCACGTCGAGGGCCGTCAGCGGCTCCGCAATCATCCCGGCATCATAGGCACGCTCCGCGATGAAGGGCGAATGCTCGAACACCCCGCCGAAACGTTGAACGAAGTCCGCTCTGTCCATGCCGTCGATCCAGTTTCATGTAAGGCCGCAGCACAGTAAGCCGCAGCAGGGAGGGCCCGTCCGCCATTCGGCGAAGCAGTTGACGACAAGGATTAGCCGACCCCCCTGTTCTTGTCGAGTTTCTCAAAAAGATAGGCACTTTCAACGCGGGCGGCAGCAAACCCCGCTTGTCCGGGCACTATTTCGACCTATCTTGAATGTGCTTCCATCATATCTCGAAAGGATATTTCATGCCGATAGCCAAGGGCTATGCTGCAACCGATGCCTCCAAGCCATTGGTTCCCTTCACCTTCGAGCGTCGCGAGCCGAATGACGACGACGTGGTGATCGACATCAAGTTCTCCGGCATCTGCCATTCTGATATCCACCAGGCGCGCAACGAATGGGGCAACTCCACCTATCCCATGGTGCCGGGTCACGAGATTGCCGGCGTGGTCACCGCAGTCGGTTCGAAGGTCACGCAGTTCAAAGTCGGCGACCGCGTCGGCGTCGGCTGCTTCGTCGACAGTTGCGTCCATTGCGAGAGCCGCAATGTCGATCTCGAACAGTATATGCCGGGCGTCGTGCCGACCTATAACGGCTTCGAGGCCGACGGCGTGACGCCGACCTATGGCGGCTATTCGAACACCATCACCGTGAAGGAAGGCTATGTGCTCTCCATCCCGGACAACCTGCCGCTCGACAAGGCAGCACCCTTGCTCTGCGCCGGGATCACGCTCTATTCGCCGCTCGTGCACTGGAAGGCCGGCCCTGGCAAGAAAGTCGCGATCGTCGGCATGGGCGGCCTTGGCCATATGGGCGTGAAGATCGGTGCAGCCCTCGGCGCCGAGATCACCGTGCTCAGCCAGAGCCTGTCGAAGAAGGACGACGGCATCGCCTTCGGCGCCAAGGATTACTACGCCACCGCCGACAAGGAGACCTTCAAGAAGCTCGCCGGCACCTTCGACCTGATCATCTGCACCGTCGGCACCGAGATCGACTGGAACGCCTATCTGAACCTGTTGAAGATCGACGGCGCGCTGGTTCTGGTCGGTCTGCCGGAAAACCCGGTTCCCGTCCATGCCTTCTCGCTGGTCATGGGCCGCCGCTCGCTCGCCGGCTCCTCGATCGGCTCGATCAAGGAGACACAGGAAATGCTCGACTTCTGCGGCAAGCACAACATCACGCCGGAGATCGAGATCATCGACATCCAGCAGGTGAACGAGGCCTATGAGCGCGTCATCAAGAGCGACGTCCGCTACCGCTTCGTCATCGACATCGCGAGCCTCGACAAGGCTTGAAAGCCTTCAGCTCCGGCGTCCTGAAAGGGACGTGACGGGATGGCAAACCATGGCGGTGCCGGCTTCTTCCGGCACCGCAACCGATTTCGACGTGTTCCGACGGGCACTCGAGGACACACGCAGCAGGCGCTGAAACTTCGGGCAGTCCATGTGCTGCTCTGCCTTGCAATCGGCCACATGCCGCAATGCGTTTCGCAGCGTCGTCAGCTTGCGGATCTGCGCGTCCAATTGATCGGCCTTGCCATGCAGGGTCAGCCGCGAGAGTTCCGGCAGACCGTCGGGGCCAAACATGCCCCGCATCTCCTCCAGCGAGAAGCCCGCCGTCTTGCCGAGTGCAATCAGAGAAAGCTGCATGAGTGCACGCGGCTCGAACTGGCGGCGAAGCCCGTGCCGGGCGACCGACCGGATGAGACCCACCTCCTCGTAGTAGCGCAGCGTTGCAGCCGAGACCCCTGCTCGGCGCGCCAGTTCGCCGATATCAAGCAATTTCATCCTTGACCTCAAGTTGACTTGAAGTGGCAGGCTATTCTTCTCCCTTCCCTCAGACAACGAGAAACGTCATGAAACTCCCTTCTTTGGCCTTCAGAAATCCTGAACTGGTCGTTCTTGCCGGCAGCATGCTGGTCGGGTCGCTCGGCATCAGCCTTGCGACGGTTGCGCTGCCTGCTTTGGCAAGGGCATTTTCGGCCGCCATCCCGTCGGTGCAGTGGGTCATCATCGCCTACCTCGTCGCCGTCACCGCCAGCATTGTGGCGCTTGGCAGATTGGCCGACATCATCGGCCAGACCCGGGTCCTGATCCTCGGTCTGGCGCTCTTTGCGGGGTCATCATTGGCCTGCGCGCTTGCCCCGTCGATCTCAAGCCTGGTCGTGGCCCGTGTTTTCCAGGGCATCGGCGGGGCGGTGCTGATGGCTCTGCCGGTCTCGATGATCCGCACGGTCGTCGTAAAGGAAAAGACGGGCTCGGCCATGGGCCTGCTCGGCACGATGTCGGCCGTGGGCACGGCGCTGGGCCCGTCGCTTGGAGGTCTGACAATCGAACGATACGGCTGGAGTGCGGGCTTCTTGGCGGTCGGCCTTTTGGCATGCATGCTTCTCACGATGGCCATCGCCACCTTCGCCGGGCGCTCCAGCGCGGAGAAGACGGCTCCCGGATCGATCGATTGGCTGGGCAGCATATTACTGGCGCTCGCTCTGTCGACCTATGCGTTGTCGATGACCTCAGGGAATGGCCCATTAGATGCCCGGGCACTTCTTCCCATCACGGCGGTGCTGTTTGCCCTTTTTGCCTGGCGCCAGAAGGCCGCGGCAAGCCCGCTCGTGCCTGTCGCCCTTGTCGCCAACCGGCGCATTGGCCTCTCCCTGGGAATGAATCTCCTCGTCACCACCGTGATGATGTCGACACTGGTCGTCGGGCCCTACATGCTGTCGCTCGGTCTCGGGCTCGGTGAGGCCTCGATCGGACTTGTGATGGCCGTCGGACCGCTGACCTCCGCAGTGTCTGGGGTTCCGTCCGGCCGTCTGACCGACCGGTACGGCGCGGCACGCATGGTGCCGCTTGGCCTTCTGCAGATCATCATTGGCCTCGCTGCGCTCGCCATCCTGCCACGCCTGCTCGGGGTCTGGGGTTACGGCCTCACTCTGGTTCTGCTCACGCCGGGTTTCCAGATCTTCCTTGCCGCCAACAATACCGTCACGATGCAAACCGTGGCCGAGGATAAACGCGGCGTGCTCTCGGGGCTGCTCGGCCTGTCGCGCAATCTCGGCTTCGTCACCGGCGCATCGGCAATGTCGGCGCTGTTTGCCTACAACCTCGGCCCAGCGGAACGCGCCGCAACCGACCCGACGTTGATCGCACACGCCTTCACGGGCACGTTCCTGATGGCCACAGCCCTGCCCCTCCTCGCCTTGCTCGCCGATCTCTTCAGGCCTCGACTGGCCGAAACCGACCGCGAACAGCAACAAGAGGCTCGTTGAGCCTCAAACCTGCAACTGATACCCATTCCGCTCCGGGAACGGCCAATCCGCAAGCAGGGCCATATCCGGCCGATAAATCTCCACCTTGAGCGGATAACACTTCGCCACATCGCTAGAATGGCTCGCGCTGCAATCGCCACCCGGGCAGGCCGAGAGCGCGCCCAAGAGATCGATCTCCGCAAACATCTCCAGAAAGTCGCCGGGACGCACCGGGCTCGCCTTCATGAAATACTGCTGCGTATCGCGGGTAAAACCGGTGCACATGAAGACGTTCAAGACGTCATGCACATGCGGCTCGGCGGCCTTGATGTCGAAGCCCTGATGCTGCGACAGCGCCCGGCAGAGGTTCGAATGGCAGCAATGATGATAGTCGCCGCCGGAGAGCAGCCGGTTGGTATAGGGATCGCAGCGCGTGCCGATCACGTCATGCACCCCGCCGCCGAATTCGTCGAACCCATACCAACCGAGCGTATCATGGCTGATCGTCGCCATAGGTCTGAGCGACGGCAGGTTGCTCCAGAGACGGTTGCCGGTCGTGACATGGGTGGCATGCAGCGCCCGTGTCTTGCCCGAAAAGAAGCGCTCTGAGAGATCATTGGCGTTCCACAGGTTGAGGTCGCCGACCTGCGGCCCCTCCACGCTGACGATGCGAAAGAAATGGCCCTTGGGCACCTCGAACGTGTTGCCCTCGCGCGGCTCAATGATCACCTCGCCGACCTTTTCCATCGTCCCCCGCGCCCGCTCCAGAATGCTCATGTCGGGTGCTTTCAACGACTCGACGGGATAGCAGACGACGGGTTTTACCGCCCGGCGGGCAGCCGCATCGGCGGGAACGGGGATGTTGGCGTTCAAGGGGGACATGGGAGGCTCCGAAACGGCATCAGGATGGAAGCCGCAGGGTGCCCCACAGCCTGCCTTATGACAACAGCCTCCCTCCTTGCCCCATGAGCAAGTCTGGCTTAGTCATGAGCACATGAAACTGCCACCGCTCCCGACACTCCGCGCCTTCGAGGCCGCCGCCCGCCGCGAAAGCTTCCTGCAGGCCGCAACCGAACTCGGCATGACGGCAGCGGCCGTCAGCCAGCATGTGAAGGCGCTGGAAGAATGGCTGGGGCTCGCGCTTTTCGAACGCCGCCCGCGTGGCGTCCGCCTCACCGCCGATGGGCGCGAACTCGGCGCCGCCTGCTCGGAAGGCCTCGGCCATATCGCCCGCGCCGTCGAGCGGCTGTCTTCGAGAAAGACGGCCGTCCGGGCGAGCCTCGCCTGCATGCCTTCCGTCGTTACGCACTGGCTCGGCCCCCGCCTGCCCCGTTTCCGCGCAGCCCATCCCGATATCCAGGTGTCGATCGTCTATCCGATGGGCGCACTGACCCCGGATGAAGCCGGCGCCGACCTGCTGATCGGACACGGAACGCGCCCGCCGGGGCGTTCCGACCGCATCCTGGACGCGGCCACCCGGCCCACCTGTGGGCCCGCCTATCTGCAGCAGCACGGGCCGATCACAACGCCCGCCGACCTCCTGAAACAGGACCTGCTGCACGACGCGACCGAGGCTGCCTGGCAATCCTGGCTGGCGGCACGCGGGATCGAGGGCCCGACACCGTCAGGACCGCTCTATGCCGATTTCAACCTGCTGGTCAGTTCGGTCCTCTCGGGCCTCGGCATCGGCCTCTGCCCGACAGCGCTGATTACAGACCATCTGGCAGCGGGCACGCTGACCGTGCTGTTTGAGGAAGCAGCGGACGAGGACAAGGCCTATTGGCTGCTGTCAGGCATGAACCTGTCCGAGCCTGCCGCAATCTTGCGGGACTGGTTGCTGGAAGAGGCGGACGTATCGCCTTCCACCATTACTCCGCCGGGACCAAATTGATTTCGAGCCTGAGACCGGCCGCCGCCGCATACCGCCGGAGGGTCGCCAAGGATGGCGATACACCGCCGCCTTCCAGCCGTGCGACTGCCGACTGCGTCGTCCCCATGCGCTTGGCCAATTCGGCCTGAGAGATATTGCCCTCTGTCCGGGCACGAACCAAAGCCTCGACGATCTGGAATTCGGCATCGGCCTTCTCATACTCAGCCCGAAATTCATCATTCTGCATCAGCGTCTTTTTCAGATCAGCAAGCTTCGTCATCTCTGTATCTCCTGCAATCTCGCCCTCGCCAGTTCGAGCGCGCGCTGCGGTGTCTTCTGCGTCTTCTTCTGAAAGACGTGCAAGACAACCACTCTTCTGCCTGTCATGGTCACATAAATTCCTCGGGCAATCCCCTCGGCGGACTTAGCCCTCAACTCCCAGAGCTTTCCTTCGAGATGCTTGACGTGAGGTTCGCGGAGCTGTTCCAGCCCCAGACGTTCGACAGCTTCCAGCAACCGAACGACGCGGGCCTGAAGTCCTGGCGGCAAAGCCAGAATCTCGGCATCTGCTTCACTGTGGGTTTCCACGTGCCATAACATGAACGCTATATAGCATGCCCGCTATACCCCTTCAAGAAGACATCACCAAACCGGCGTGTGAAACTTGTGCCAGTGCTCGGCAATCTCGATGCGCTTCGGCACCCAGACCTTCTCATGGCTCGTCACATAATCGATGAACCGCGCCAGCGCCGCAGCGCGCCCCGGACGCCCGACGAGGCGGCAGTGGAGGCCGACGGACATCATCTTCGGGCTGCCGTTTTTCCCCTCCTCGTAGAGCACGTCGAAGGCGTCCTTGAGATAGGCGAAAAACTGGTCGCCGGAGTTGAAACCCTGCGGCGTGGCAAAGCGCATGTCGTTGGTCTCGAGCGTATAGGGGATGATCAGGAAGGGTTTGCCCTCGAGATCCGGCACCCAGAACGGCAGGTCGTCCGAATAATTGTCGGAGGAATATAGGAAACCGCCCTCCTCCATGACGAGGCGCAGCGTGTTCAGGGACGGCTTGCCCTGATACATGCCGAGCGGATGCGAGCCGGTCAGTTCCTTGTGCAGGCGCACCGCCTCCTGAATGTGCTGACGCTCGACCTCTTCGGGAAAATCCTTGTACTCCAGCCAGCGATAGCCGTGGCTGGCGATTTCCCAGTCGGCTTCCTTCATCGCTGCAACCGCTTCCGGATTGCGCGCCATGGCGAGTGTCACGCCGTAGACGGTCACTGCCACCTTGCGCTCGGTAAACATCCGCCACAGCCGCCAGAAACCGGCGCGCGAACCGTATTCGTAGATCGATTCCATATTGAGATTGCGCTGGCCGGGCCAGGGCTGGGCGCCGACGATTTCCGACAGCAGGTTCTCCGAAGCCGGATCGCCGTCGAGAATATTGCTCTCTCCGCCCTCCTCGTAATTCACCACGAACTGCACCGCGACCCGCGCATCGCCCGGCCATTTCGGATCGGGGACATCGCGGCCATATCCAACAAGGTCGCGGGGATAAGGAGCAGTCGTCATCGGTTCACCTCTCGTGTTTTGATGCGAGGCTATTGGCGACGACGCTGGCTGTCGAGAGACACGATGCAGATTTTGCTGCGGCGCGAAGCAATCAGGCGATCTTGCGGCTGGAAACGCGACCCAACGGATGCAGCGAATGCACCTGGAATGGCGCCCCCTGCTCCGGCTCGACAAAGAGCGCCAGATTGGCAACGGTGACCGGTTCCGCCAGCACAGGGTCAAAATGCGCCTTCAACGCCTGCTCGATCCGCGGAAAATCCCGCGCCAGAAGCGGCCCCGTCAACGTCATATGGAAACGGAACTCGTCCATCACATAAGGATGGCCCCAACGGCTCAGATTGGAGAACTGCGGCGCCGACAACCGGTCCGGATTGCGTCGCTCGATTTCCGCCTCCGAAAGCGGCGCACGATAACCGTCGAAGGCCTGCACGACGGAAGCAGCCAGATGATCGACGGCAGAACAGGACCGGTCGAGAACGAGGCCATAGACCTCTCCGATTCGCCCCACCGAAAGCCCGGACAGCGTCACCGGCTCCATCGTGCCGGCAAAATGCATCAATTCCCGCAGCAGGGTCGCCTCGCTCGCGCCCTCGCTCAGTCGAAACGGCGCCTTGAAGGTGGCGTGAAAGCCGAACCGACGGGGAAGTGCCGTGTGAAAGGCGATTTCATGCACGCCGAGCCCCTTCAGGGCCGGATGGTCGGCCGGATGCCCCGAGTAGACATTACGTCCCAGCCAGCCGGCGGCAGCAAGCGTCAGCGGGTCGCCGGGCGGTGGCGTGAAGCAGATGGCATAACGCATGTCGAGCACCTCGTCCTGGCCCGGTTCGGGCACTTTAGCAAGTGCCGTTGCAACCCAGTGGTTAGGTGATTTGCATGACAGTATGACGAAACGGGAGGTCGCAAGCGACAGCATCTGCATGCGACATCTCAGGACCATGTGGTCACGAAGCCCGCAGTCGCATCTCCCGATCAATCCATCCTCGCCGCGACCGACAGGTGATGTGCCGTCGAAAAGCTCTCCGGCACAGCAGCCTCAAGGCCAAGGATCGGCGCAAGCGCCGCTCGTGCAAGCACGTGCGCCAGTCCGAAACTAACCTTGAACCCGCCGGTCAGCGCGATCACCCGCTCGGCCGCCGGATGCGGCCCGACCATCGGATCACGATCGATCGCCTTCGGCCGCAGCCCCGCCCAGCGTTCGATGACGTCGGCCTCGGCGAGTTGCGGCGCAAGCCGCACGGCGCGCGCCAACACGTCGCCCAGCTGCTGATCCGTCGTGAACGGATCATTGAACCGATCCTCGCTGGTACTGCCGATCGCCACCCGCCCGCCTTCGTGCGGCACGATATAGAGACCGTCGAGATAGAGGAGCGGCAGGTAGGGCGCGATCATTGGCGCGGAAAGAAGCGCGGCCTGCCCCTTGACCGGCTGACCAAGCGGCCGCGCCAGAACAGGCCCGAGAGCCGACAAGAGCGGGAAAGAGGCATGGCCCGCTGCGACGATGAGATGCCCGAAGGAGACGAAACGGCCATCGGAAAGCTGTGCAACGGATGCGGCCACATCGATGGCCGTCACCGTAACCCCTTCGTCGATCTTCACGCGCGAAGACCGTTTGAGCCGGGCAACGAGCAGCCCCGTCAGACCGCGCGGCGAAACCCGCGCGGCGAAGGTGTCAAAGACCAGTCCCGCAGCCGTCACCTCCGATGTCGGCCACAAAGCTCCATGCGGCGACTGGTCGATGACATTCCAGGAGAAAGACACGCCGTTCTGGTTCCAGTTGGCTTCAGACTCGGCCTGATGGCGCTCGGCAATCTTACGCAGATGCGGCTTTGGCAGAGGAATCAGACGCCCGGCACGGCGGTAGCCGGCGGAAAGCCCGGTCTCGGCCTCCAGCGCAGCAATTTCGCGTTCCAGCGACAGAAGCGCCTCGAATTGCAGCTGCTTCTTCTCGTTCCATTTGTCCGGCATATGCGGCATCAGCGCACCGAGCAGCCCGCCGCTCGCACCAGCGGCCAAGGGACCCGCATCCAGGAGTAGCGTCGAAAGTCCGGCACGATCGGCTTCGAGCGCTGCCCATAGCCCCATGATGCCGCCGCCGACGATCACCACATCCGCGAATGATTGACCGGCGCGCGCGGGCGATTTATCGGACATGTCATGACCCAATCAAACGAAATGTCAGCGACTGAAACATCAGGGGCCACAGGCTTGTCGGACGGCAACACCGCCGCACCCCTGACCTGGCACGACGGCGATATGCCCTATTCGACGGCCTTTGGCGATCATTTTTATTGCCAGACGGACGGCCGACTGGAATGCAGTCATGTCTTCCTTTCCGGCAATGGCCTGCCCGAGCGCTGGCAGGATGCATCGGAAATTTGCATCGGCGAACTCGGCTTCGGCACCGGGCTGAACGCCTGCGAAACCTGGCGACAGTGGAAGCAGCACCGCAGCCGCGAGGGCCACCTGCACTTCGTCTCCTTCGAGCTTTATCCGATGCAGGCTGATGACATCGACCGCGCATTGGCACGGTGGCCCGAGATCAATGCCGAGCGGCAGGCGCTGGTCGCCCGCTGGCCAGAAAATCCGTCAGGCCGCGTCGAGATCGAGCTCGACCTGCAGACCCGCCTCACCGTGGTCTGCGGTGACGCCTTGGCCAGCCTTTCAGCGAGCGAATTTACCTTCGACGCCTGGTTCCTCGACGGCTTTGCTCCCTCGCGCAACAGCGCCATGTGGTCGGCGGAACTCATGCAGCTGGTGTTCGATCACACACGCCCGGGCGGCAGCTTCGCCACCTATGCCGCAGCGGGCTTCGTCCGGCGCAATCTGATTGCCGCCGGTTATGCGCTGGAGCGGCGGCCGGGTTTTGCGGGAAAACGCGAAATGCTCTGTGGCGTGAAACCTACCGTCTAGTAACTCTCGGCCCTGTTCGCAATTGGTCGGATCCCGTGCGACCAATCCTCGATCTTGCGCATCAGAAGTTCGGGCGAGATCGGCTTTGACAAGTAGTCGTCCATGCCTGAGGCGAGACACGCCTCGCGGTCGCTCGCCATGGCATGGGCGGTGACCCCGATGATCGGCACATGCTCGCCCAGCCCGGTTGCCTGTTCCTCTCCCCGGATCGCCTCGGTCGCACGGTGCCCGTTCATCACGGGCATGGAAACATCCATCAGGATCAGATCCGGCCGCTCGCTGCGCCAGGCGTCCAGCGCCTCGGCGCCGTTTTCGACGATCCGATAGGCAATGTCGCTCCCCGCCAGGATCTGGCGGAAGACGATCTGGTTCACCGCATTATCCTCGGCAATCAGCACCTTCAGGACAGGATCCGCACGTTGATCGGATTCCACCGGCGCCTGTGGGTGCGGTGTCATAGCGGTCAGTGGCGTCGGCGTCGGTTCATCCATGATACGCGACCTGGCGGAGACGACGCCATGAACCCGCGCACTGCGGATCACGTCGATGATCGCCCCGCGCAGCACGTTGGCCCGCGCTGGCTTCATCAGATGTGCCTGGATGCGCAGGCTCTCATAAAGCCGCTCATCTCCAGCCATGTCCATGGAGGTCAGAAAGATCAGTGCTGTCTCGTCGAAACGCGGATCGTTGCGAATCGCGCGCGCCACGTCGAGCCCGTTCATCTCTGGCATCTGGTAGTCGATCACCACGAGGTCGATCGACAATCCTTCGCGATGCGCCTCGTCCAGGATCGCGATGCCTGACGGCCCGTCGGCGACCGCCAGACCGTCGAATCCCCACATCGCCAACTGCTCGCTGATGATCCGGCGATTGACGATGTTGTCGTCGATGACGAGCACCCGCGCGCCCTTGATGTTCGGCGGCAATTCCTTGTTGCGGCTGCGCTCGGCCACGACCGGCAACGGCATTTCGACGATGAAGGCGGAGCCAACCCCGACTTCGGATTCCACCCGTATCTGCCCACCAAACAGCTTGACCAGCCCCCCGGTGATGGCAAGGCCGAGGCCGGTGCCTTCGTGCCGACGTGTCGAGGAGGTGTCGGCTTGTGAGAATTTCTCGAAGATCTTGGCCTGCATGTCATCAGGTATGCCGATCCCCGTGTCCTCGATCCTCAGTTGCAGCATCGCCATGCCATCCGTCAGCGGCTCGCTCGACACTTCGACATGCACATGGCCGCGCTCGGTGAACTTGATTGCATTGCCCAGCAGGTTGGTGACGATCTGGCGGAAGCGACCGGGGTCGCCCATGAAGGTATGGTGCACCGTCTGCTCGCCGGAAACGACGAGTTCGATATCCTTCTCCGCCGCCGCTGCGGACAGAAGCGTCGCCACGTCCTCGATCGCCTCGATCGGGTCGAAGGGCGATTTGCGCAGCTTCATCTGGCCGGCATCGATTTTGGAAAAGTCGAGAATGTCGTTGATGATGGTGAGCAGCGCATTGCCGGACTTCACCACGATATCAACGAAGGTCTTCTGACGGCTGTCGAGCTCGGATTTCGACAACAGTTCCGCCATCCCGAGCACACCGTTCATCGGTGTGCGGATCTCATGGCTCATATTGGCGAGGAAATCGGACTTCGCCTTGTCGGCCGCTTCGCTGCGGGCAAGCAGCACTTCAAGTTCGGCCTCGCGCACCTTGACCTCGGTCACATCGGTGAGGATCACGACGTAGCTCTCGTTCTCCCCGAAGGTGGCGTTAAACTTCACCCAGGTGCGCCCATCGGCGAGGAAGGTGAGCGAAGCACCCGACGCGTTGCCCACATTGTTGTTGAGATTATTCCAAACGGCTTCCGCCTCGTCGCCGAAATCACCACGAGCGGCGCAGAAATCGAAGATTGCCTGGGTCTCGGTACCGATCTGCACGAGATCTTCGGGAAGACTAAGAATCCGCTGGAAAGCCGGATTGATTTCGGCAATCCGACCGCCCTCGATGACGGCGATCCCCTGCGACGTGAGAAGCAACGTATCGCGCATGAACTGGCCGATCCGCGCCACCTGCTGCTGCGCGGCATCCACCTCGCGCTCGCGCTGGCGCATTTCCGTCAAATCGGCATAGGTGAGCAGGATCTTGCGATCCCGCAGGCGCGTGACGGTCGCCAGCACGTGCTTGCCATCCTCGTAGGCGAGCTCGGTGCTGTGCGACCCCTCGAGCGCATCGAATTGAGCAATGCGGCGGCGGTAGCCTTCCTCGAAGTCCATGCCCGGCCAGGCACGGCCGTCGCGATGGTTGATCTCACAGTAGAAGCGGAAGCTCTGGCCTTCGAGTGGCACATCATCCGGCCAGTTCCAGATGTCCCTGCATTTGCGGTTGGCGAACTCGACCATGTAGTCCGGCCCAAGGATCACCACGCCGACCGGCATGACGTGCAGCATCGCCAAGATGTCGCGGTAAAGACCTTCGGCCCGCTCTTGCGCGGCAACGAGGGCCGCCTGCCCTTCGCGAATGATCGAGACGTCCGTCACCGAACCGACGATATACTGTTTGTTCCTCGACGTGGTGATGAGGTTGAGGCGGGTGATGGTCGGGATATCCCGATCCTTCAGGCTTACGACGTCATTGGCGTTCTCGACCGTCTCGCCCTTCTCCAGCACGCGAATGTTATCCGCGATCCGCTTCGTGTTGGAGGGAAACATCTCTTCGACTGTCAGCCCGTAGACGTCTTCCCGTTTACATTCGTGCAGGCGTTCATAGGCCGCATTGACATAGATGAGCCGGCGTTCTGTGTCGCGGATGAAAACCGGCACGGGCATCTGCTCGAGCGCCGTGCGATAAAGCAGCGTCTCTTCTTCCCGTTCGGCGAGGTCACTGACATCGGAGAAGGTGATCATGATGCGACCACCCGCAATCTTGCGGCTGCCGCCCGCAAGCGCCCGGCCGGACGGCGTACGTGCATCGATCAGGGGGCCATTGTCGAGACAGCGCAACTGGTCGAGCCGGAAGGCGACACGTTCCTCGATCTCCTGCTCCGTCGCTGCGTGCATCACGCGAGCAAAGGCCACGCGCAGGATGTCCCCGTAATACTTGCCCTCGACCGAGATCTGCTCGCCGAGTTCGAACATCTCCACCATGGCGGCGTTGATGTATTCCACATGCATGGACGGATCGAGCACGAGAATGCCGACCGGCAAAGAGGTCATCAGGGATTCGAATTTGCTCTTCAACTCTTCTGCCGCACGCGTCGCGGCGATGAACTTCTCCTCCCCCCGGCGAAGCTGCGAAAGGTCGGTAATCGAACCGACGAGGTAGCGCGCACCATCCGGCCCGTCGACGACGCCGGTCCGCGACAGGATGGGGATCTCGCGTCCCTCGGCGCTGACAAAGGTATCGTGCACCTCCTCGGTGACCCCGGTGGCGAGGACACGCATGTTGCCGAGGTGATAGCTTTCCCCCATTTCCGGGAAATTCTCGATCTCGTTTCTGCCGAGCAGCTCCTCAAGCGGACGTCCTGCCATTTCCACATAGGCCGGATTGGCGAAGATCAGTCGATGCTGGCTGTCGCGCACATAGCTCGCTAGCGGGTATTGCTCCAGCACCGCCTTGAAGACATCAAGATGCGGCGCCTGCGGCGCTTCGAAGCGGGCCGGCCCGCCATTTGCCGGCTGCATCGGCGTTTCGGATCTCACCTCGGCTTCGATCAGGCCGAACAGATAGAGGCGCTCGTCCTCGTCGAAAAAGCGCTCGATCCTCAGCAGTCGGTGCGGAGCGGACGAGCCGACGCTGAACGGCAGGGTTTCCTCGTCACCGAAAACCAGCACCCGGCGCTCGCGGTCGTCGCGGAAGGCATTGGCACCAACCCCAAGGATGTCCTGGTCGTTGCGCCCGGGAAAGCTAGCCTCCGACAGGCCATGAAGGCGCGCAAAGGCCGCATTGACAGCGATATAGCGGAGCTGGCTGTCCTTGACATAGGAAGGCAGCTCCAGCGCGGCGATTTTCTCGCAGACCAAGTTGAGCAAGGCGCTTCCCCGAACCAATAGTTTTTACCCCTGAAATCAATGACGCCGAATGGTAAACAGCGCGTAACCCGATGCCCGCTTTCACTTTAAAAGATAACCCGAATGTAAAGTTTTATGCGCGCGCGCCCTCCTGCCGCGGCCGATGTTCCAGATGAGCCGGTTTTCGGTCGCAAATGGCAATGCGTTTACGACGCCAAACCTGCGAAACTTCGTGTCGAGATTGAAACAATGGATCGATCATGAGCGACATTACCAGCGCTTCCTTACCCGAGACTGAAACCTTCTCTGCAGGCGGCGAACGACGTCGGCGCACGGGCGGGCGCGGCGGCGATCGCGGACGCGTTTCGGGTGGCGCGAAGTATCGCAACCTGGTCAATCGTCTCGCGAAGACCGAACTTCTCGACCCGCAGGCGCTGGACGACATTCACGACGCCTCGCTGACGATCCTCGAAGAGATCGGCATCGACGTGATGCTGCCCGACGCCCGCGCCATCATGAAAGCTCATGGGGCCGATGTCATCGAGGGCTCCGACCGCGTGCGTTTCGACCGCGGCCTGATCATGGACATGATCGCCTCGGCCCCATCCGAATTCACCATGCACGCCCGCAATCCCGAGCGGCATGTGAAGATGGGCGGCAACAACCTCGTCTTCGCTCAGATTGCGTCGGCTCCCTTCGTCGCCGACCGCGAGGGCGGCCGCCGCGCCGGCAACCAGGAAGATTTTCGCAAGCTGGTCAAGCTTGCCCAGTGTTACGACGTGATCCACACGACGGGCGGTTACCCCGTGGAGCCTGTCGATATCCACGCGTCGGTGCGCCATCTCGACTGCCTGTCCGACATGGTGAAGCTGACTGACAAAGTGTTTCACTGCTACTCGCTCGGCAAGCAGCGCAATCTCGACGGCATCGAGATCGCCCGCATCGGTCGCGGCGTCTCGATGGAGCAGATGGAGAGTGAACCCTCGCTCTTCACCATCATCAACTCCTCCTCGCCGCTGCGTCTCGACGGCCCCATGCTCCAGGGCATCATCGAGATGTCCTCGCGCAATCAGGTCGTGGTGATGACGCCCTTCACCCTTGCCGGTGCCATGGCACCGGTGACGATCGCCGGCGCCCTCGTGCAGCAGAATGCCGAAGCGCTTTGCGGCATCGCCTTCACTCAGATGGTCCGTCGCGGCGCGCCCGCCGTTTATGGCGGCTTCACGTCCAATGTCGACATGAAGACAGGAGCACCCGCTTTCGGTACGCCCGAATACATGAAGGCGGTCATAGCCGGCGGCCAGCTCGCTCGCCGCTACAAGCTGCCCTACCGCACCTCGAATACCAACGCCGCCAATACGCTCGACGCCCAGTCGGCCTACGAGTCTGTATTTTCGCTCTGGGCGCTGACGCAAGGCGGTGGCAATTTCATCATGCATTCCGCCGGCTGGACCGAAGGCGGCCTCACGGCCTCCTTCGAGAAGTTCATCCTCGACGTCGATATGCTGCAGATGGTGGCGGAATTCCTCACCCCCCTCGATGTCAGCCAGGATGCGCTGGCGCTCGACGCCGTGCGCGACGTCGGCCCCGGCGGCCACTTCTTCGGCACCGCCCACACGCTCGCCCGCTACGAGACTGCCTTCTATTCGCCGATCCTGTCGGACTGGCGCAATTTCGAGACCTGGACGGAAGCCGGCCGCCCGACCACTTACGACCATGCCAACCGGGTCTTCAAGGAAAAGCTGGCGAATTACGAACGCCCGCCGATCGACCCGGCCATCGAGGAAGAGCTCGACGCCTTCGTCGCGAAACGCAAGGAAGAAGGCGGGGTTGCGACGGATTTCTGATGCGTCAGGCCAACTGCTTCAAATACGCCTGATAGGTCTGGTGCGGTTCAGGCTCGAACCGGTCGCCCATCACTTTCCAGTCCTCGACCCGGTCGAGGCGGAAGTCGCGAAAGCCGGCCCGCATCTCGCACCATGCCGTCATCACCCAGATCGCCCCGAAGACGGACAGCCCCAGCGGCCAGATGACGCGCTGGCTGCGCTCGCCCGGCAGAGAGTGATAGGCGATCCACACCTTGCGCTTTGACGACAGCGCCGAACGCACGTCGCCAAGGCAAGCCGGCACCTCCGGCTGGGCCGATGAGCGAAAGGCATGGATCGGTGCCGAGACCAACCGTTCGGCATGCTCCTTGGGCAACATGCCAAGCATCTTGTCCTTCGCCTCCCGTGCCGCCTGCCCGAGCCGCGGATCCCCCAGCATCTCGACCGCCCGAAGCCCGAAGGCGAGCGCCTCCAACTGTTCGAAGGTGAAGGTCAGCGGCGGCGCATCGAATTCTTCGCGCAGCATGTAACCCACCCCGCGCTCGCCCTCGATCGGCGCGCCGGAGGCGACCAGATGGTCCATGTCGCGATAGATGGTGCGCGGTGCGACCTCCATCTTCTCGGCGATCTCGGCCGCCGTCATGGCACGACCGGTCGAGCGCATCAGCTGGATGATCCGGAACAGGCGATCGGCAGGACGCATCGGAGGCCTCTTTGCAAGGTTGTGGCCAGAAGGTTGTCAGTTGGGCCGTGTTAGGTCAAGCACCGTCAACCAGGAAAAGCCCAATGACCCAGAAAACCGTTCTCGAACTCGCCGTATGCACCGTCGCCGACAAACCGGCCGCGGAAAAGGCGCGCCAAGCTGCCATGGCGGCGGTCAAGACCTATCCCGGCTTCATCAGCTGGCGGGCACTGACCGCGCTCGAACAGGGTGATTTGATTGCCGATCTCGTCGAATGGTCGGATAAGGAGAGTGCCGATGCGGCAGCCATGAAGGTGCAGGCCGATCCCGCCTTCGCTCCCTATATGGCGGCCGTCACCGGTGTTACCGTGATGGAGCACTTCGCAACCGAAGGGACGATCTGAGCCGCGATGCCGGAAGCACTCAAGCACCTGATCGGCGCAGGAACCGCCCGCGACACGGCCGATGCCCTGGCGCGGGCCTGGGAACCCTTCGACCGCGCCGGTTTCCTCGCCGATATCCTGCCGGTCATCGACGGGCTGGAACTGCTGCAACGCGGCCAATGCATCGCCGACGCACTGCGCCGCCATCTGCCGGACGATTTCGCGGCGGCGGCAAAGATCCTGCACGCCTGCCTGCCGTCGCAGGAACGGGCGGCTCTGTCCGGCTGGGCGCTGCTCTCCTTCAACCAGTACATCGCCACCCATGGCGGCGGCCACCTCGAGACGGCGCTCGATCTCCTGAAGGCGCTGACCCCGCATTTCACCGGTGAATTCGGCATCCGCCCGTTTATCGCCCGGGAACAGGACCGTGCCCTCGCCCTCATTTCCGGCTGGGTCACTGATCCCGACCATCACGTCCGGCGCCTCGCCAGCGAAGGCACCCGCCCGCGCCTGCCCTGGGCCATGCGCCTGCCGGCCCTGGTGCGCGATCCGTCCCCGATCCTGCCGATTCTCGAAGCGCTCGTCGACGACCAGGAAGACTATGTCCGCCGCTCGGTTGCCAACAGCCTCAACGACATCGCCAAGGATCATCCGGATCTGGTCGCCGATTTCGTCGAACGCCACATTGCCGGCGCCTCGAAAGACCGGCTCTGGCTGCTCAGGCACGCCTCGCGCACCCTGATCAAGAAGGGCCATGGCAAGGCCCTCGCCAATTTCGGCTACGAGCCGCTGCAGGACGTGACCGCGATGCTGGAATTGCGGCAGGACGGTGTTGCCTTCCCGGGGGAACTCGGCTTCCGGATCGAGTTGGAAAATACGGGAGCATCTATGCGCACGGTGCTGCTCGACTACGCAATCCACCACCAGAAAAAGGACGGCTCGCTCACGCCAAAGGTCTTCAAGGGCAATACGCTCACACTGGCGCCCGGCCAAACCGCGACAATTGACAAGCGCCACGCGCTCCGCCCGATCACCACCCGTGTCTATCATTCCGGCCGTCACCGCCTGGAGATCCTGCTGAACGGCATGTCTGTCGCAACATCCGACTTTCAGCTCGATCTCAGCCCCGGTGAGGCGACATGAGCGACGGCAGCCACGCGATCCGCTTCGAAGCCGAGGTGGTGCGCTTCGACGGCCCCGGCGGCTGGCACGGCGTCTTCCTGCCACCGGATGCGGCGTCAGAAGCCCGCTTCTTCGGCCGCGCCAATACGTTGGGTGCAATCACGGTGCGCGCGCAGATCGGGGTGACAAAGATCAAAACCTCGCTCTTCCCCGACAAGCGCCGCGACAGCTTTCTCCTACCGCTCAAAGCCGAGCTCAGAGGCCGCGAAAACATCGAGGAAGGCGACCCGATCACGGTCACCCTCCTTGTCGATACGTGATTGCGTAACCAGGAGGCCTGATCCGAACGGATCTCACTCGGCCCGCTTCTTGCCCGTGACCATCGCCCGCACCAGGTTCTCCCCGTGCTCCAGGCTTGCAAGCAGCACGCCCGCGATGTGCATGCTGATGAGGCCGAGTGTCACGTAGACCAGCACCTTATGCGTATCCTCCACCCATTCGATGCCCCAATAGGCGTCCGTCGTCATCATATAGCCGGTGGTCACGATACCGGAGATCATCAGCAGCAGCGCAATGACCATGGCGCCGCCGGCGGGATTATGGCCGAGATAACGCTTCGCCCGCATCGCTGCGGTATCCACCAGAAACCGCAAGACCGTCACGGGACTGTAGATGAAGCTCGAAAAGCGCGCATGTTCTGTGCCGATAAGGCCCCACAGCACCCGGAACGTCACGAGCGCGCCGATTACATAGCCAGACACGATATGAGCGGACTTCCACTCGTCGCCGGTGAAGAACGAGAAGGCAAAACAGCCGACTAGCGCCCAGTGAAACAGGCGAACGAAAGGGTCCCAGACCTTGACCAGTGCCGGCCGCTGGGTGCGGCCGGACTGGAGGGTGCCGGGCACGCTGTGCTCGGCATCCGTCATCACTCGGCTCCAACCTGTTCGCCGGTGGCCGGGTTGAAGATGGCTTCGACCTTCTTGCCGTCCTTGATGCCGTAGACTTCGTAGCAGCCGTCTTCGACCTTTACCTGGCGCACGTCGTAGCCCATTTCGGTTGCCTTGGCCTTCATGGCGTCTTCAGTCATCCACTTGTCCTTCGGCGCATCGCACTTGGCGCTTTCGTCTTCGGCCTGGGCAAAGCCGGCGAAAGAAGCAAAGGTGATGAGCGAAAGAGCAATGAGCTTGTTCATGAGAGATGTCCTCGTAAAGACGACGAGGCGGGATTGCCTGGCGTCGTTGGAGAGACCCTAGCCACCATCGACTGAGCGATACCTGACGCCGAATGTCAGCGAAATTTCAGCTTTTGGATGATAGGGTATGACCGATGATCCACACACCGCGCTCCCTCGTCTCGCGTCTCGCGGCCCTCGGCCCGACCCTGGCCCTGACACTCGCCCTGATCGGCCTTGTCGCCACGCTTCCGACCACCTTACCGGCGCAGGCCGATGACGAACGTCATGAGAGCGCCCACGACCATCTGCGAGACGGGGTCGCGAGCGGCCGGATCAAGTCTCTGGCCGAACTGCGGCGCACGGTCCTGGCGCGTGTTCCGGGAGACATCGTCTCCGCCCGCGTCGAACAGGAACATGGCCTGGAGCTTTACGAGTTCCGGGTCTTGCGCGCGGACGGCCGGCTCGTTGAAGTGGAAGTCGATGCCCGCACGGGCGAGATCCGGGAGATCGAGAACGACTGATGCGCATCCTTCTGATCGAAGACGACCCGCGGATCGCACGCGATGTGACCACTCATCTGGAGCGGGACGGATATGTCGTCGTGCACGAAGCCGATGGTGAGGCCGGCTGGTTTACCGGCGATGAGGAAGACTTCGCCGCCGTCGTGCTCGATCTCGGCCTGCCGGGCATGGATGGGCTCGCTGTGCTGAAGCGCTGGCGCAATGCTGGAAGGCGTATGCCCGTTCTCGTTCTCACGGCCCGCGGCAACTGGCAGGAACGAGTGGAAGGCATCGACGCCGGCGCCGATGACTATCTGCCGAAACCCTTCCAGATGGCGGAGTTGCTTGCCCGTTTGCGGGCAATCATCCGGCGCACTGCCGGCCAGGCAAGCCCTGTGCTGGAATTCGGCGACATCTCAATCGACACCCGCAACAAGTCTGTGAGCCTGACCGGCCTGCCAGTCGACCTCACACCACTGGAATACCGCTGCCTGACCCATCTGGCGCTAAACGCCGACCGACATGTGTCGCAGGCAGAACTGACTGAACAGCTTTATGCCCAGGATTTCGAGCGCGACAGCAACTCGGTCGAGGTCCTGATCGGCCGCCTCCGCCGCAAGCTCGGCCGTGACGCCATCACGACCCGCCGGGGCTTCGGCTACAGGATGGGCGGTGCCGACCCGTGAACCGCTCGATCCGCATCCGCTTCGTCATCGTCTCGCTGCTCAGCGTCGCGGCAGCCCTGTCGCTCGCAGCCTTCGCCTTTGTCGAACTCTTCACCCGCAGCATCGAGCACCGGCTGGATCAGGAACTGACCGATCATCTCAACAACATCGCCGGCCAAATCGAATTTGCCCCTGATGGTGCAGTCCGCCTGCCCGACCGGCCGACAGACATCCGCTTTTCCACTCCCTATGGCGGTCTCTATTGGCAGATGACGGACGACAGCCGTGGCACGCAAACGCGCTCCGCCTCGCTCTGGGACTACGCGCTTCCCCTGCCCGACGATCCGCAGGAAACCGGGACCGTCCACCGCTATAACCTTCCAGGCCCCGATGGCGAAACCCTGCTGGTGCAGGAACGCAAGATAATCGCCAGGGCACCGGATGGCGAAAGGTCGCTGC
The DNA here is from genome assembly GCF_006443685.1 of Rhizobium glycinendophyticum. Lineage (NCBI taxonomy): Bacteria > Pseudomonadati > Pseudomonadota > Alphaproteobacteria > Hyphomicrobiales > Rhizobiaceae > Peteryoungia > Peteryoungia glycinendophytica. The sequence goes on from NZ_VFYP01000001.1 coordinate 2,771,924, forward strand.
GCCTCGCCGTCGCGATAGACACAGCAACCGTCACCGAAGCCCGCCAGGCCTTCGTCGCCGACATCATTCCTTACATCCTCGCGCTCGCAGTCTTCCTTGTTGCCGCCTCGGTCGCGCAGCTGACCTTCGGTTTGAAACCTCTGTCAGCCATTGGCGAAGGTCTGGAGCGGATCCGCGCCCGCCAGGCGACCCGTCTCACCGGGCCCCTTCCCGGCGAATTGATGCCAGTGGTCGATGCAATGAACCGCCTGCTTGACGATCAGGACGTCCTGATCGCCCGGGCCCGCGCACGCGCTGCCGACCTTGCCCACGGCCTGAAGACCCCCCTTACCGTCCTGGCGAACGACGCCGGCACACTGCAGGAGCGTGGCGAAGTGGAGATCGGCGCGGAACTTGCGCATCTGGCCTCCGTCATGCGCAACCATGTCGACCGCGAGCTTGCGCGTGCCCGGATCGCCGCGACCGCCAGCCTGCGCACCGCCGATGCCGACCTCGGCCAATGTGTGGCGATGATCGTGCGCACCCTGAAACGCACGCCCGACGGCGAGCGTCTCGGCTGGACCATAGCGGTTCCGGAAGGCCTGAAGCTCGGCGTCGATCCGAGCGACCTGCAGGAACTGATCGGCAACATCATTGAAAATGCCGTCAAATGGGCAAAGGGTCGGATCGATATCGAAACGAGCACTTCTCCCTCCGGCGTAAATCTGGTGATCGCCGACGACGGCCCGGGCGTGGGGATAACCGACCTGAAACGCATGACCGAACGCGGCGTGCGCCTCGATAGCCGCATGCCCGGCACCGGCATCGGGCTTTCCATTGCCGGCGACATTGCCGACGTGTACGGAATCGGCATCGAGATTACCAATGGCGAGAGTGCCGGATTACGCGTTTCGCTCCATTTCCAGCCGCCGCTCCCGTCTCCAGACGCCTGACATCACGCGCCGGAGGCAGCGGCTTCGGCGATTGCGGTTCTTTCGCACCGCAAAACAAAACTTGACTTCTGAGGCAAATAGGCCCATCTGCAGGTCAGCTTTTCCCTTCCGGCCGCCGCGTGAGCGTGCCCAGCGACATCTGAGACGCGACGAAGGATAAAGCGCATGACATCAGGGTGGACATTCCACCGATGCGCTTGGAAAGCTTTTTTCCAACTTACAAGTTCCCAAATCACGCGGGGTTCTTGACGCCAATGCCAACCGGCTCGCGAAGAACGCGTTCCGGGGTTTGTGCATTTGGCGCCCCGAAAGGTATGACTTTGACAACTTTCGCTGAGCTTGGCCTCTCCGAGAATATCGTCGCAACCCTGACTGCTCTTGGTTTCGCGACCCCCACTCCCATCCAGGAAAAGGGCATCCCCGTCGTTCTCGGCGGCCGCGACCTGATCGGTCTCGCCCAGACCGGCACCGGCAAGACGGCCGCTTTCGGCCTGCCGATGATCGAGATGCTTCTCAAGGACGAGAAGCGCCCCGATAACCGCACCACCCGCGCCCTCATTCTCGCCCCGACACGCGAACTGGTGAACCAGATCGGCGACAACCTGCGCAGCTACCTGCGCCGCCTGCCGCTGAAGATCAACCAGGTCGTCGGTGGCGCCTCCATCGGCAAGCAGCAGCTGCAACTCGAAAAGGGCACCGACATCCTCGTCGCCACCCCCGGCCGCCTGCTCGACCTGATCGCCCGCAACGCGATTTCGCTGCGCGCCGTGCGTTACCTCGTTCTCGACGAAGCCGACCAGATGCTGGATCTCGGCTTCATCCACGACCTGCGCAAGATCTCCAAGATGGTCCCGCCGAAGCGCCAGACGCTTCTGTTCTCGGCCACCATGCCGCCGTCGATCGCTGATCTCGCGGCAAGCTTCCTGACAGACCCGCTGAAGATCGCCGTGACGCCTCCGGGCAAAGCTGCCGACAAGGTCGAACAGCATGTGCATTTCGTTGCCGGCCAGAACGCCAAGACGGAAATGCTCAAGAAGATCCTCAACGACAATCCGGACGGCCGCTCCATCGTCTTCCTGCGCACCAAGCATGGCGCGGAAAAGCTGATGAAGCACCTCGACGCCACCGGCTACTCGGTCGCCTCCATCCACGGCAACAAGAGCCAGGGCCAGCGCGAGCGTGCCTTGAAGGGTTTCCGTGACGGCGAGATCAAGACGCTGATCGCCACCGACGTTGCCGCCCGCGGCATCGACATCCCGGCGGTCTCCCACGTCTTCAACTACGACCTGCCGGAAGTTCCCGATGCTTACGTTCATCGCATCGGCCGTACGGCTCGTGCCGGTCGTGACGGCATCGCAATCGCCTTCTGTGGTCCGGACGAAGGTCGCCTACTGCGCGACATCGAAAAGCTGATGAGCATCGAGATCCCGGTCGCCTCAGGTGAACCGCCGGCAAACCTCGCACGCCCGGCACGTCCGCAGCGTCGCGGCGGCGGTGGTGGTGCAGGTGCTGGCGGCAACAACCGCAATCACCAGGGCCAGGGTCGTGGCAAGTCCGAAGGCGGCGCCAAGGCGGATGGTCGTCCGGCCAAGTCCGGTCACCGCAAGGGTGGCAATGGCGGCGGCAACGGCAATGGTGGCAACCGCTCGGCCAATGGCAATGGCCAGAGCCGTGGCGGCAACGGCCAGGCCCGTCCTGCCCGCTCCGGGACAGCCGGCGGACGTCGCCGCGAAGCCTGAGGATTTGCCTCTAACGCATTGAAAGATGGCGCGGCTTCGGTCGCGCCATTTTTCTTCGTTCCAGGGGAATGAACTTTGAGGAGCCACTCAGACCGGCGGCACCGCCGGCTTGCGGTTGGTGAGATAGACCCCGAGCACCACCACGCAGGTCCCGATGATCATCGGGACCGTCAGATGCTCGCCGAAGGCAATCGCCGCTTCGATCGCCGCAAGCGGCGGGATGAGATAGATGAGCGACGCCGCTTTCGAGACGTCTCCCTTGCGGATCAGATAGAGTAAGAGCGCAATCGCTCCCATCGAAATGCCGAGCACCGACCAGGCGAGCGTCGCGAAGAAACCGAAGCTCCAGTCGATATGCATGTCCTCCAGAAGGAAGGCAGCGGGAACCGTGACCAGAAGCGCCCCGACATATTGCAGCGTCGCCACCACGCGCAAATCCCCCTCCTTCAGATAGCGCTTCTGATAGATCGTGCCTGCGGTCACGCAGGCCATGGCGAGCACGTTGATTGCCACCGCATAGACGGGGATCGTCTCGGCATCGATCACCACGATGTTCGGCAGAACGGCAATCGCGATGCCGACAAAGCCGACAAACAGCCCGATGCGCTGGGTCACGCTCAAATCTTCGCCTATGAGATAGGCCGCTGCCACCCCGGTCATCAGCGGCTGCAGCCCGGCAATGATGCCCGACAGGGCCGCCGGCACCCCCTGCCCGATCGCCCACCACACCATGCCGAGATAAAGCCCGTGCAGAAAGACGCCGGAGACGATGGCATGCAGCCAACCGTTTCTGTGCTTTGGCCAGGCGACACCACTCACCCGACAGAGGATGAAGAACAGCACCACCGCCACCCCGTAACGCACCACGAGGAAGGTCAGGGGATCGGCATAGAGGCCGCCGTATTTGGCGGAGACCCAACCGGTCGACCACAGGAGGACGAAAAGCACAGGCGCGATACGGGAAAGGGTCATAAAGGATCTTTTACTGGTGAGAAGGAAACAGTCGTCATGCGACCGCGAAAGCAAACAGGCCGAGCCAGACCATGGTCGAGAGGATGAATGCCCGTTCTGCAAAGCCGAAGAGCGCTCGAAGGGCGGGAAGGAGCGCAACAACGGTTGCGGCCAGCGACACGGTCGCGATCAGATGCAGGCCGGAGAGCCAGGGCAGAGCGGCAAGGGAAACCACACGTTCTGCCGCCCCGTTCAGCACATCGACCGCCATATAGACGAGAGCAAAGCCTGCTATCGCGAACAAGAGATGCAGCCGGCCGGTCCTGCTCTTCGCCATGCCGCCGAGATCAGTCGGAAAGCGCAACACGCCCAGCCTGATGACCGCGAGCAGCAGCAGATAGACGCCGGCCCGCAGCGGCAAGCGTTGCGAAACAGCCACCGCCGCGCCCAGGCTGGCGACAGCCGCGCAACCGGTGAGCACATAAACCGCAAAGAGTGAGCGCAGCGGGCCCGTGCCGTAGTCGCTGACGGGTTCGCGCAGACGATATTGCGGCCCCCGCCAGTGCAGGACCGCGAAGAGGGTAAGTTGGCAAAGCGCAAGGCCTGCGGAAAGCAAGGAGAGTGAGGACATGAGTGAAACTGCGCGCAGGAAAGGGCACCGGCAACCTAACGCCGGAGCCTCCGCAGTTCAAAGGACTTTTGCTGCAGTCCCTCTTCAGTTTTCCTTACAGGACAACGGCAATTTTTTCCACCGACCAATCGACTAGTTTTTGAGCAGAACCTGTCCAAAAACTTCTGGTCAGCGCAGGTTGAGGATTGGCGACCCGGCTGCGAAGCACCCAAAAACGAGAAATAAAGCCGATCAGGAGTCTTAACATTAGGCAAATGCCGATTTTATTGACATCCGCCCAAGGTGGAAAATTCTTCGTCACCTCCGGCGTGGACCGCTTGCATTGCCAAAATGGTTGTACTCAAATGACAAAAAAAGGGGACGGCGCCATTGGCATTTGATGAAATGATCACCGCGGACAACGGGCCGCGTGTACCCTATCAGAACTACCACGACTGGTACTCCAGCCAGGATCCCGCAAGGCTCTTGGCGAAGTCCAGGGACGCGGAGAACATCTTCCGCAAGACCGGCATTACCTTTGCGGTCTATGGTCACGAGGACTCCTCCGAAAAGCTCATCCCCTTCGACATTATCCCGCGCATCATCTCCGGCCGCGAGTGGCGCAAGCTGGCCCTCGGCATCGAACAGCGCGTGCTGGCGCTCAACGCCTTTCTCGACGACATCTACCACAAGCAGGAGATCATCAAGGCGGGCCGCATTCCCCGCGAGTTGATCGAGAAGAACGTCGCCTTCCTGCCCGAGATGATCGGCTTCCGCCCGCCCGGCGGCGTCTATACCCACATCGTCGGCACCGACATCGTCCGTACTGGCGAAGACCAGTTCTACGTGCTGGAAGACAATGCCCGCACGCCCTCCGGCGTCTCCTATATGCTGGAGAACCGGGAAACCATGATGCAGATGTTCCCCGAGCTCTTCCAGCTCAACAAGGTACAGCGCGTCGAGGATTACCCCTATCTTCTGCGCCAGTCGCTCGCCTCGCTCGCGCCTCCCGGCTGCAAGGGCAAGCCGCGCGTCGCGGTGCTGACGCCCGGCATCTATAATTCCGCCTATTACGAGCATTCCTTCCTCGCCGACATGATGGGCGTCGAACTGGTGGAAGGCTCGGACCTGCGCGTCATCGACGGCAAGGTGAAGATGCGCACGACGCGCGGCTACGAGGCCATCGACGTGCTCTACCGCCGCGTCGACGACGACTTCCTCGATCCGCTCACCTTCCGTCCCGACAGCTGTCTCGGCGTGCCCGGGATCATGGATGTCTACCGCGCCGGCAATATCACCATTGCCAATGCGCCCGGCACCGGCATTTCCGACGACAAGGCGATCTACAGCTACATGCCAGAAATCGTCGAATTCTACACCGGCCGCAAGGCGCTGCTCGAAAACGTGCCGACCTGGCGCTGTTCGGAGGCCGACAGCCTCAAATACGTGCTCGAGCATCTCGAAGAACTGGTGGTCAAGGAGGTGCACGGCTCCGGCGGCTACGGCATGCTGGTCGGCCCGACGGCCTCGAAGAAGGAGCGCGCCGACTTCGCCGAAAAGCTGAAGGCGCGACCCAGCAACTATATTGCCCAGCCAACACTGTCGCTGTCGACGGTGCCGATCCTGGTCAACAAGGGGATTGCCCCCCGCCACGTCGACCTTCGTCCTTATGTCCTCGTCTCCGACAAGGTGCAGATCATCCCCGGCGGCTTGACCCGCGTGGCCCTCAAGCAGGGTTCGCTCGTGGTCAATTCCAGCCAGGGCGGCGGCACCAAGGACACCTGGGTATTGGAGGACTGACATGGTCATGCTCGGAAGAACTGCCAACGGCCTCTTTTGGATGTTTCGCTACATCGAAAGGGCCGAAAACATCGCCCGTCTCGTCGATGCGGGCCTACGGATGTCCCTCACCCGCTCGGGCGCCTCGGACGAAGACTGGGATGCGGTTTTGAACAGCGCTGACGTGCGTCCGCTTTTTGCCGAGCGGCGTGGCAAGGTCACCGCCTCGGATGCGATTGATTTCATGCTTCGCGACCCGGCCAATCCCTCAAGCGTCATGTCCTGCATCGACGCCGGCCGCAACAACGCCCGCATGGTGCGCACGGCTCTGACCCGCGAAACCTGGGAGGCGACCAACGAGTGCTGGATCGAGCTCAAGCAGATGCTCGCCCGCAAGCTGAAATCGGCTGACCTTCCGGAAGTCATCGACACAGTGAAGCGCCGCGCCGGCCTGATCCGCGGCGCCTTCCACGGCTCGATGCTCAGAAACGAGATCTACAATTTCGCCCGCATCGGCACCTTCATCGAGCGGGCCGACAATACGAGCCGCATCCTCGACGTCAAATACTACGTGCTATTGCCGGCGATCACCCATGTCGGCTCCTCGCTCGACAACATGCAGTGGGAATCGATCCTGCGCTCGGTGTCTGCCCACCGCTCCTATCGCTGGGTCTATGACGGCGAGTACAAGGCGGCCAACATCGCCGACTTCCTGATCCTCAACGGCCAGATGCCCCGCTCGCTTGCTTATTGCTACGAGAAGATTACCTCCAACCTCGGTTATCTCGCCAAGGATTATGCGCACCGACTGCCGGCCCATGAGACCGCGGACAGCGTATTGTCGACGCTGAAATCGACCACGATCGGCACCATCATGGACCAGGGACTGCACGAATTCCTCGACGGTTTCATCGCCAGCAACAACAAGCTGGGCAACGAAATCACCGAGGGTTACCGGTTCTACAGCTGAGCAGGAACGATTTCATGCGTTTGCACATCACCCACACGACCGAGTATCGCTACGACGACCCGGTGCAGTATTCGCTGCAGCGCCTTCGACTGACCCCCTGCAGCAGCCCGGGCCAGACCGTGCATGCCTGGAACATCGCGGTCGACGGCGCCAAGGTCGAGGCGGGCTTCAACGACCAGTTCGGTAACCACACCCACCTGGTCTCCACGGAGGGGCCGAGCCACAGCATCCACATCGCGGCGAGCGGCGAGGTCGAGACGGAAGATCGTGCCGGGGTCTTTGGACAGCACCTGGGTTATGTACCGCTCTGGCTCTACCTGCGCGACACGCCCCTGACCAAGCCGGGGAAACTAACCCGCGAACTGATGCGCAGCCTGACGGGCGAAAACGAACTGGCGAAAATGCACGACCTGATGGGCAAGCTGCATGCCGCCGTGGTCTATGAGACCGGCTCGACCGGGACGGAAACCACCGCCGAACAAGCGCTGGAAGCCGGGCGCGGCGTGTGTCAGGATCACGCCCATGTCTTCATCGCCTCGGCACGGCTGATGAACCTGCCGGCCCGTTACGTCTCCGGTTACCTGATGATGGACGACCGGACCGAGCAGACGGCGACCCATGCCTGGGCGGAAGTGCATCTGCCTGGTCTCGGCTGGGTCGGCTTCGACGCCGCCAACAACCACTGCCCCGACACCCGCTATGTCCGCATCGCGACCGGGCTTTCCTATACCGACGCGGCCCCTGTCTCCGGCCTGCGCATGGGACTCGCGGCCGAAGATCTGACCGTCAAGGTGGTGGTGGAAGACAAGGCGCAAAGCCAGAGCCAGTCGCAGAGCTGATCAAGACGGGGCCCGACCGGGAAACAGGCAGGCGGCACGTTCGTCCGGACGTCGCGGCCGCGCGTCGGCTCTCCGGCGCAAGCTCGGCTCCATCCCCGCATGTTTGTAGTTTGAGCTCTGTTGCACCAGCCCGCCGCCCCGCCGGGCACTCCTGAAGGCCACCGATGCTGTTTGGCAAATCCCTGTTCCAGTCCGTCGTCGACCGACTTGCCGAGGAGGAGCCGGACGAAGACCTAAGCCCCCGCGAGCCGCACTTCCGCATCGATGGTCTTGGCGCAAGCTTTGCGCCGGAGCGGGTTTCAGCTGCCCCGGAAGACGAGAACCGCAGGCGCGAGGCCTATCTCTTTCTGATGGGGGAGGCTCCCGAGGCGGAACCACCTCCCGCCCCGCCGGAGCCGACACCCCCGGACTGGCTGGGCCGGCTCTCGATCGAAGAGATTGTCGTCGATCTCGCCATAACCCTGGCCGACGACCGGGAAACGCTGAACGAGAAGCGTCGCGCCTTTGCGCGCCTCAACCATCCCGATCGCATTCACCCCGATTTCCGCGACCAGGCGACCACGCGCATGAAGATCGCCAACCTTCTGGTCGACGAGGCCTTGCTGCGCTGCCGCTGATATAGAGTGAAGCCGCCTGCGTAGGCTTAGTCGTAAAACCGCCTCAACAGCCGATTGACGCTGTCCCGTTCGGCGATCCCGCCGAGTTGCTCGAGCACCCACCGCTCATGATCCTCCCAGATCGGCATCAGTTCCTGCAGATAATCGGCACCGGCCGGCGTCATGTAGAGCGACTGCACCCGGCGGTCCGTTTCGGACTTGCGCCGCTCGATGAAGCCCTTGTTCTCCAGCCCATCGACGATCGCAACGAAATTGGCCCGCTGAATTCCCAGAGCCTCCGCCACTTCGCTCTGCTTGGCACCCTCGTTATGCGTGAGCAGCAGCAGGACCGCAAAATCCGTCGGCCGCAGGCCCTTGGATGAAAATGCCTCGTTGAAATGCTGGAAAACCGCCAGCTGCGCCCGTCTCAACCGATAACCGACCGCATCCTCCATGACGGAGAAGTCGAGTTTGGCTGGATTTGGCACGAATTCGTCTTTCACCAGTTCCGGCATTGTTTCGCCATTGTTCGCTGCCCCCGGGCACCACCGTTCGTCGGCGGCTACCTCCAATTGCTGCCGATCTTAACGGTAAAAAGCGACACCACAAGCCGGCACTAGCCTAGACCGATCCGGAATTCCCTGATTTTGATCATTATTCAGCCATTTTCCAGAATTTCGAGAGATCTCCATAGGCCATTTCTGGATATTTGACCACTGAACGGCCATTCCCTCAGAATCATGAAGCCCGCGTCGCCAGAAAGCCGGTTCCTCCCGCTTTTTGCGATTGAAGGGCGCCTTGGACTAGGCTATGACCGCTTTCGGAACGGTCGAGTCAACCTCGCCCGTCGGAAGCACCCGTAGCTCAGCTGGATAGAGTGTTGGATTCCGATTCCAAAGGTCACAGGTTCGAATCCTGTCGGGTGCGCCATTTTCAAGAAATCCGGGACCATAAAAGTCGGAAGACATACGCGTTTTTGCGTGTGGGCCAGACCTCTTTGAGCGGATATCGCGCCGCGACACCCGCTCATGATCTTCACCCCCGCAAGCCCGGCGCCTCGTGCCCTGTGCGCTCGACATACTCGGTATATCCCCCGCCATACTGCAACACGCCTTCGGGCGTGATCTCCAGCACCCGGTTCGAGAGTGCGGCGAGGAAATGGCGGTCGTGGCTGACGAAGAGCATGGTGCCCTCGAACTGGGAGAGCGCCTTGATCAGCATTTCCTTGGTATCGAGGTCGAGGTGGTTGGTCGGCTCGTCGAGAACGAGCAGGTTCGGCGGGTCGAACAGCATGATGGCCATGACGAGACGCGCCTTTTCGCCGCCCGAGAGAACCCGCACCCGCTTGTCGATGTCGTCGCCGGAAAAGCCGAAGCAGCCGGCAAGGGCCCGAAGCGGCGCCTGGCCTGCGCGCGGAAACGTCGTTTCCAGCATTTCGAAGATGGTCATCTCGCCGTCGAGCACGTCCATCGCATGCTGGGCGAAGTAACCCATCTTGACGCTGGCGCCGATCGACACGGTGCCTTCGTCCGGCTTCGAATCGCCCGCGACGAGCTTCAGCAGCGTCGACTTTCCGGCGCCGTTGATGCCCATGATGCACCAACGCTCCTTGCGGCGGACCATGAAGTCGAAACCGTCATAGATGACCTTGTCGCCGTAACGCTTGGAGACGTTCTTGACCGCGATCACGTCTTCGCCGGAACGCGGCGCCGGCTGGAACTCGAAGGCGACGACCTGGCGGCGCTTCGGCGGCTCGACGCGGTCGATCTTTTCCAGCTTCTTCACCCGGCTCTGCACCTGGGAAGCGTGGGACGCCCGCGCCTTGAAACGTTCGATGAACTTGATTTCCTTGGCCAGCATCGCCTGCTGGCGCTCGAACTGCGCCTGCTGCTGCTTCTCGTTCTGCGCCCGCTGGCCCTCGTAGAATTCATAATCGCCGGAATAGCTGTTGAGCTGGCCGGCATCGATCTCGATGATCTTGTTGACGATTCGGTTCATGAACTCCCGGTCGTGCGAGGTCATCAAAAGCGCGCCCTCGTAGCCTTTGAGGAACTGCTCGAGCCAGATCAGGCTTTCGAGATCGAGATGGTTCGACGGTTCGTCGAGCAGCATCACGTCCGGCCGCATCAGGAGAATGCGGGCGAGCGCCACACGCATCTTCCAGCCGCCCGAAAGCGCGCCGACATCGCCGTCCATCATCGCTTCGGTGAAGGAAAGGCCAGCGAGAACCTCGCGCGCCCGCCCGTCGAGCGCATAGCCGTCGAGTTCCTCGTAGCGCGCCTGCACCTCGCCATAGCGCTCGATGATCTGGTCCATCTCGTCCATCCGGTCTGGATCGACCATGGCCGCTTCGAGTTCCCGCAATTCGGCGGCGACTTCGCTGACCGGCCCTGCCCCGTCCATCACCTCGGCCACCGCCGAGCGACCGGACATTTCGCCGACGTCCTGGTTGAAATAGCCGATCGACACGCCCTTATCGACGGAGACCTGTCCCTCGTCGGGCAGCTCGTGGCCGATGATCATGCGGAAAAGCGAGGTCTTGCCGGCACCGTTCGGGCCGACGAGGCCGATCTTCTCGCCGCGATTGAGCGCGGCCGAGGCCTCAATGAACAGGATACGGTGGCTGAGCTGCTTGGAGATGTTTTCGATGCGGATCATGGAAAGGGCGCCTGCTGGAATTCGGCGCCCTTATGGCATGACGAGGGGTGATTGTCCCGCTTTTGTTGCGTCGCACGCATCACGCCGGATCCCGGAGAGGCCGACCGGTCGGACGATGTCGGCCTGACGATCGGCAAATCTCGCTGCGCCGCATTGCCACGGCACTTTGCCTGCCCATTGCCACGATCGACCGAACGGGCGAAAAGACCGCACGGGCATTGGATATTGGACATGAACGAAGAGACAATCACCCTTTACGAGGCCATCGGCGGCGACGAAACCGTGCGGGCGCTCACCGATCGATTTTACCAGCTTATGGACACCCTGCCAGAGGCCGCCCATTGCCGGGCGGTGCATCCGCCCGATCTCGCCGGCAGCGCGGAGAAGTTCTACGAATATCTGACCGGCTATCTCGGCGGCCCGCCTATCTACATGGAAAAGCGCGGTCATCCGATGCTGCGGCGGCGCCATTTCGTCGCCGAGATCGGGCCGCTCGAGCGGGACGAGTGGCTGCTCTGCTTCCGCCAGGCGATGGACGAGACGATCGAAAACCCGAAACTGCGCGAAATCATCTGGCCGCCGGTCGAGAAACTGGCCTTCCACATGCAGAACAAGGAGTGAGGCCGATGACGATCCTCGAAGACAACCGCTGGCAAATCGTCGCGGCCGGGCTCATCGGTGCGGCGGGCGTCGGGCTGGCGGCGGCGGCCAGCCATGCCGGCGGCGAGGCGCTGCTGCGGCCCGCCTCGACGATCTGCCTTGCCCATGCCCCCGCACTCGTCGCGCTGTCCGTGGCCGGAGAGCGCGTCAGGCTCGCGAAATTGGTCGCAGTCGGAATGCTTCTGGGGACGGTGCTCTTTGCCGGCGATCTCGTCGCGCGTCATTTCCTCGGCAGCGGACTGTTTCCCATGGCAGCGCCGACTGGCGGCTTGACGCTGATCGGCTCATGGCTCCTGCTCGCGGCAGCGGCAGTTATGCGCCGTCGCGGAACCTCCAGCAGAGGAACAGCGCGCGTCGCTAAGGCCGCAGAATGACTCGCGATGTCAATGCGCGGCCGCCCGCAACGGAGAGCCACCGAACATCAGCAGGTTTCCATGCGGGTCGCGGACGTGGAACCGTGTCGGCTCGCCATGGGTGTCTCTTGGCACCACGGCCTCGATGCCGCGATCGCAGAGATCACGATAGATGTCGCGCACGGCTTCGGATCGAAAGAAAACGGAACTGTTCTGGCACTGGAACGGATCGTCGCTGAGCCAGAACTGAAGTTCGAGGCCGCCGCGGTGGATCACCAGATAATCGTCGCAGGCGAATTCCACCTCTTCGAAACCGAGATTGCCCACATAGAAATCGCGCGTCTGGGCAAAATCGAGAGAGGGGAGGATCGGCACGACCTTCAAGGCGGGTTTGGCCATGGTTTCCTGGGCGCTCATGCGAGAGTTCCTCTACCCCCGCCGGGTTGCTGCGAAACTAGCGCCTCGCAGACGCGTTTCGCTGCCACCGGGGCGCGGGGAATTCTAAGACGAGGGCGGATGCCCCGATTGACGCGACGTACATGGTATCAGATGTCCGTTCGTGCAAGGCCGGCAAAGTGATGATTTCGCATTTCGTCACTTCGTTTTCCACAGGCCGTTGCATCAAGGCCTCAGCCAGCTCGGGCAATAGCCCCTCGCCGCGTTGCCGTGCGAGCTCGTGAAACGAACCGAAGCCACCACTCTTGTCGCCAACGTCTCTGCTCATGCGTCCGAATTCCTTTCATTGAGTGTCTGCAAGGCGCGCTCGAGACTGGATTTCGAACCGTTCCGCAGCGGAATGAACGTCTTGCCGAACTTCTTGCAACCGCTTTTCACGCGCAGACACGCATCATGACTGATACAGTCGATTGGGCAGAAGACGCAGTCGACAGAGGGCAACACCGTGTCGATCCGAGATACCGCTTCCCGTAAACCGCCGTCATGATGGATCAGTTCCGCACCGAAATTGCTGGCGATCTGACGCAGATGCGCGACCTGGCAGTCGCGCCCGCCGACATAAAGGAAACTCTTGACGTCGGGCTGCTGACGCTGTGCCTGTTGGGTGCTTGCAACAGCACTCGAAGGCTTCTGTTGCGCACGCTTGTTCTTCTTCGCCATGATGTCCTGTCTCCCTGAACGGCCGTCGCTGGACTCGGTCGTTTCCGATGTTCCGCTAGCCATACAAAACATGACAAATGGAGTAAAGTATTAAGTTGACCTCTCTCCTCATGTTTACACGGAATAAGAACGGCGTTTGCCGGACGGTACGCCTGCACGTCACCGCTTCGCTTGACATCAGTCAAAACCCACCATTTCAGGGCTTTTCGCGGCGCCGGATGTAAATTTTTACCGTTTGATAAAAGTTTGAACCTGGACTACGCTTCCCTGTATCGCTTCGGATATAAAAGAGGGAACTGCGATGCGAAGACTGGAACCGGGCCTCAGGGCCGGGCGGCTTGACGCTGCCGATTATGCAAAGAATTTCTCCGACCTGCATCCCCGCTTCGGCGACCACGAGGCGCTGGTCGCCTCCGACAGATGTTACTTCTGTCATGACGCGCCCTGCATGACCGCCTGTCCCACCGCCATCGATATCCCGATGTTCATCCGGCAGATATCGACTGGCAATCCGCTCGGCGCCGCCAAGACCATCTTCGACCAGAACATCCTCGGCGGCATGTGCGCCCGCGTCTGTCCGACCGAAACGCTCTGCGAAGAGGCCTGCGTGCGCAACACGGCGGAAGAGCGCCCCGTCGAAATCGGTCGCCTGCAACGCTATGCAACCGACATCGCCATTGACGAGGGCCGCCAGTTCTATCGCCCGGCAGCTTCAAGCGGCAAGACAGTCGGCATCGTCGGCGCCGGTCCCGCTGGTCTCGCCGCCGCCCATCGACTGGCCATGCACGGCCATCAGGTCACCATCTACGAAGCCCGCGAAAAAGCCGGCGGCCTCAACGAATACGGCATCGCCGCCTATAAGACACCCAATGATTTCGCCCAGAAGGAGGTCGACTACATCCTGTCGCTCGGCAATATCGATGTGCTCGACGGCCAGGAAATGGGCATCGACTTCAAGCTCGCCGATCTCCAAGCCAAGCACGACGCCGTCTTCGTCGGAGCCGGCCTCGGCAACGTCAACGGGCTGAACATTCCCGGCGCCGGCACGAACGGCGTGCTCGATGCCGTCGAATTCATTGCGAACCTCCGTCAGGCTGACAGCAAGGCTGACGTTCCCGTCGGTCGCGACGTCGTCGTCATCGGCGGCGGCATGACCGCAATCGATGCCGCAGTCCAGGCCAAGCTTCTGGGCGCGGAAAACGTCACCATCTGCTACCGCCGCGGCAAGGAGCACATGAACGCCTCGGAGTTCGAGCAGGATCTCGCGACCTCGAAGGGTGTTCACATCCGCCACTGGCTGCAGCCGAAGGAAGTCGCCCATCACGGCGGACATTGCTCGGCGATCACCTTCGAATACACCCACCTCGAAAATGGCCTGATGAGGGGCACCGGCCACACGACCGAAATCAAGGCAGATCAGATCCTCGTCGCGATCGGCCAGAAACTCGACGGTCAGGGTCTGGACGGCCTGAAGATCGAGGGCGGCAAGATCGCCATCGACGCCGAAGGTCGGACCTCGATCCCCGGTGTCTGGGCCGGCGGCGACTGCGCCTTCGGTGGCCAGGACCTGACAGTCTCTGCCGTCGCCATGGGCCGCGATGCGGCCGAAAGCATCAACCGCTCTCTCGCCGTTCTAACGGCGGGCGTGACCGCAGTCGCATGACGCACCGCTCCGAGAGGATTTGAACAATGGCTGATCTTCGCAATAACTTCGTCGGCATCAAGTCGCCCAATCCCTTCTGGCTGGCCTCGGCCCCGCCGACCGACAAGGCCTACAACGTCGAACGCGCCTTCAAGGCGGGCTGGGGCGGTGTCGTCTGGAAGACCCTGGGCGCGGAAGGCCCGCCGGTCGTCAATGTCAACGGCCCGCGTTACGGCGCAATCTGGGGCGCCGACCGCAGGCTCTTGGGCCTCAACAACATCGAACTGATCACCGACCGTCCCCTGCAGGTGAACCTCCAGGAGATGAAGCAGGTCAAGATGAACTGGCCGGATCGCGCCCTCGTCGCCTCAATCATGGTCCCTTGCGTCGAGGAAGAGTGGAAGGCCATCCTGCCGCTGGTCGAAGAGACCGGAGCAGACGGCATCGAACTCAACTTCGGCTGTCCGCACGGCATGTCCGAACGCGGCATGGGTGCGGCCGTCGGTCAGGTGCCTGAGTACATCGAGATGGTCGTGCGCTGGTGCAAGCAATACACCCGCATGCCCGTCATCACCAAGCTGACGCCGAATATCGCCGATATCCGCAAGCCCGCCCGCGCGGCCAAGGCCGGCGGCACCGATGCGGTATCGCTGATCAACACGATCAACTCGATCGTCTCTGTTGATCTCGACAGCTTCGCCCCCTCGCCCACCGTTGGCGGCAAGGGCACCCATGGCGGCTATTGCGGCCCGGCGGTGAAGCCGATTGCCCTCAATATGGTGGCCGAGATTGCCCGCGATCCGGAGACCTACGGCCTGCCCATCTCCGGCATCGGCGGCGTGACCACCTGGCGCGATGCGGCCGAATTCCTCGTGCTCGGCGCGGGCAATGTCCAGGTCTGCACGGCGGCCATGACTTACGGCTTCAAGATCGTCCAGGAAATGATCTCGGGCCTCAACGACTGGATGGACGCCAAGGGTCACGCGAGCCTCGACGACATCTGCGGCCGCGCCGTGCCCAACGTCACCGACTGGCAGTATTTGAACCTCAACTACATCGCCAAGGCCCGCATCGATCAGGACGCCTGCATCAAATGCGGCCGCTGCCACATCGCCTGCGAGGATACCTCTCACCAGGCCATCACCAGCATGGTCGAGGGCATCCGCCACTTCGAGGTGATGGAAGACGAATGCGTCGGCTGCAACCTCTGCGTCAACGTCTGTCCTGTCGAGAACTGCATCACCATGGTGGGCCTGGAAGCAGGAACGATGGACCAGCGCACCGGCCGGCCCGTCGATCCGGTCTATGCCAACTGGACGACGCATCCAAACAACCCCATGGCCGCCCAGGCTGCAGAATAAGGAAAAAACAGGTTTGCCCGATCCCTTAAGGAATTGGGCAAACCGCCCGAAAATGCTTTGTTTCGGTGCGGGATTCAGGGAATCTTTAGCCATTGACGCTGACAATGTCCGTGAAGGTCTTCACAACCCTCAATTTTGAGGGCTCATCCTAGACGGGCGTCGGCAGTATGGCGGGAAAGACGAACAATTCGGTCGCGCGGGACGGTTGGCGCAACCGCCTGCAGATCATCATTCCGAGCGTTCTCGTGCTTTTCGCCGTGGCTGTGCTCGCCTTTTATGCAGACAGCCAGCAACGTCAGATTGACCGTGAATACAGCCGCAGCGCCGTGCAGGAACAGCTCGGCCTTATCCGGACCAAGCTGGAAGGCAATATCAACGCTAATATCCGCCTGCTTCAGGGTGTCGTCGCCGTCATCAGCACCGACCCCTATGTCTCGCAATACCGCTTCAGCACGCTCGCCGAGAACCTGCTGGAGAACCCCTCGCAGATCCGCAATATCGTGGCAGCCCCTGATCTGGTCAACGCATTCGTTTATCCTTACGAACGCAACCGCAGCTTCATCGGCATGCACCTGCTGAGCAGTCCGGCAGAACTGAAATTGCTGCGGTCCCTCAAGAGCGGCCAGACGGTCATCCAGGGGCCGACCCCCCTGAACAATGGATCGCAGGGACTGGTGGTCACGCTGCCCGTCGGCATGATCAACGACGTTGGCGAGCCTCGCTTCTGGGGAGGCCTGGTCGGCGTGATTGATTTGCCCCGTCTTTATGACGACAGCGGATTGCTCGCCAATGATCTGCCCTTGCGACTCGTCGTCGCCAAGAAAAATGCCGATTACACCCGATCATCGATCATCTTCGGCGACCATTATGTCCTCGACAGCGATCCTGTACGCATGGTGATCGACCTCGGCAACGACCAGTGGACGATTGCCGCCATTCCGTCGGAAGGCTGGAACAAAGGGACACCCCGGTCAAACTTCCTACGCCTGATGGTGCTCCTGGTGGCGACCATGATCTGCGCGACGGTGATCTGGGTTGCGCTGCTCATGTCGGAGCGGCAGAAAAACTATGGCGCCCTGCGCGAACGGGAGGAGCAGCTGAGAGCGGTATCGCACCGCTTGGGTCTCGCCCTAGAAACCTCCAGCATCGGCATATGGGAACTCGATCTCGCCTCCGGCGATATCCAGTGGGATGACCGCATGTACCAGCTCTACGGCGTCGATCGCAATGTCCGCACCTGTTACGATGTCTGGAAGTCTTGCGTTCACCCTGATGATCTCGTCCACGCAGACACTTGCCTTGCGGAGGCCATCAAGCAAGGAACGAACTACGAAACCCAGTTCAGAATCTTTCGCGAAGGCGGGGAGATACGCCATATTCGTGCCGTCGGCACGGCCTTCCGCAACCCGCAAGGGGCCATCAGCGTACTCGGCGTCAATTGGGATGTCAGCGCAGATGTTATTCTTCAGGAGGAACTGCGCGAGGCCCAGCGGCAGACGGAGCAGCAGAACGCCGCCCTTGATACCGCGCGCCGCCGCATGGAGTACAATTCGCTGCACGACGCGTTGACGGGGCTGCCGAACCGTCGTTTCCTTGACCAGACGCTGGCGACTTTCCCGAAGGACGGAACTGAGCGACAGCACCTGACGGTGCTCCATCTCGACCTCGACCGCTTCAAGGAAATCAACGACACCCTCGGCCATGGCGCCGGCGACGCGATCCTGCGCCATGTCGCCGACGAGTTGAAGCAATGCGTCGAGCCGCAGGATTTCGTTGCCCGCATCGGCGGGGACGAATTCGTTGTCGTCTGCGCCCGACATCTGCGCTCGGATGAATCCTCGGCACTCGGCGAGCGGATTGTGGCCGCGATCAACCAGCCCATCGTCTACAACGGTCACGAATGCCGCGTCGGCGCCTCCATCGGCATCGCCACGCAGCCGGAAGCCGCCATTCCGCCCGAACAACTGCTGGTGAATGCGGACATCGCCCTCTACGAGGCCAAGCGCCGCGGCCGGAATCGCGTCGAACATTTCAACGACAGTCTGCGCGCTCGCACGATCAACGTGAAGCAGACGGCCGACGCCATCCTGCGCTCGCTCGGCGAAGATGACTTCGTTGCCTGGTACCAGCCGCAGTTCGATGCCACCACGCTGGAGATCAACGGCGCCGAAGCACTTGCCCGCTGGAACCACCCGAAAAAGGGCATCCTTACACCCGATAAATTCCTCGATATTGCCGAAAGCCTCAACGTCGTCGCACAGATCGACGCCGCTATTCTGGAGCAAGCCCTGACCCAGCTATCGCGCTGGAAAGCCCTGGGCCTCGGGATCGGACATGTCTCGGTCAACATCTCGGCGCAGCGCCTGTTCGAAGACAAGCTGATCGACAGGCTGGAGACCCTGTCGCTGCAGCCGGGCAGCCTGTCCTTCGAACTGCTGGAATCGATCTCCTTCGATGACAAGGCCGATGCCGTGGCTGAAAGCCTGGAGCGGATCAGGGCTCATGGCATCGCCATCGAGATCGATGATTTCGGCACCGGCTATGCCTCGATCCTGTCGCTGATCAAGCTTTCGCCGAGCCGGTTGAAGATCGACCGCCAGTTGGTCGCCCCGATCGTCACCAACGCCACCCAGCGCCGCCTGATCAGTTCGATCGTCGATATCGGCCGTTCCTTCGGCATCGGTATCGTGGCCGAAGGTGTCGAGACGATGGAACATGCGGCAATCCTGCGCGACCTCGGCTGCCACACCCTGCAGGGCTACGCGCTTGCCCGGCCAATGAGCGCGGACGCCTTCGCCGAATTCGCCCAGCGCCACGCACAGAGCCGCGAAATCCCGATACCCCGCATTGCGTGATGCGTCTCAGGAGTTCGTGAAAGACACCCTCAGCCCCCGAACAGGTCGAGGCTCTGGCCGGCGGCTACGGCGGCATAGGCGAGCGCGCCGAAATAAAGAAGCGCCAGCACCACCATCAGATGTCCTGCGGCAACCACCGCGCCGTCCCGCTGAGAAATCCCGGTGGAGAGCAGCAGGATCGCCACCCCCGGCAGCGTGTTGGAAAACGGGATGAAGGAAAGCGGCATCATCAAAAGAACGCCGGCTGCCGTCAGCACCAGCCCGTTGATTCGGTTCACCACGGCACCGGTCGTCAGCCCGAGCAGTCGCGGCCGAACATAACGGTCGACCTTGCGCAGGATCTTCAGGCCGCGCTCCAGCACCGGCACCAGACGACCGGTGTCGAGCTGGCGGTCCGCGACCTTGGCCGGAAGCCAGGGAAAGCGATTGAAGGTGATTGCGACGCCGATCAGTACGATGCCTGCGCCGAAGACAGTGGACACGCCCGGGATCGACACAGGGACAAGGAAGGGGAGCGACAGAAGTCCGCACAGCAAGAGCAGCCCGCTTTCCCCCATAATCTGCAGGATCTGCCTGAGCGTGACGTGCTCGCCGTCCATCGAGGCGATCACCTCTTCCAACACGGCACTGGTGCTTCGGTCTGTATCCTGGAAACCGATCTTCGTTGTCATCAGGGCCGCTTTCGATTAACTCCGGGACGGATCTGTCAGAGGCGACGCAATGCGGCGGCACCTCAAGCCGCAGATGAATGAGAATGCCGGTCAGGTCAAGTCACGCCAGCGAGGATGACGGAGACCCGGGCCCCGAGATGAAGCATGACCGAGAACCTCGACCTCCCTGCCGCCCCCGCCAATCGTCATACCGTCCATGCCAAGGGCCGAGAAAAGCTCCTGGCCCATGCGGCCATGCTGCTCTTTGCCGCTCTGATCGCCGGTTCCTTCTCCTTCGGCGGCATGGCGGCCCAGCATCTCGAAGCTGGTCCGCTGACGCTCTGGCGCTACCTGATGACCATGGTCGTCATGGGCGTTCTCACATTCGGAGTGCTGGGGGTACCCTTCACGAAGCCACGTCGCGTCTGGCGCTATGCCCTGCTGGGCGGTCTCATCGCCGTTTACATGTTGACAATGTTTGCGGCCCTCGAATTCACCAGTCCCGTGCAGACCGGCGCCGTCTTTACCCTGATGCCGCTGATATCAGCCGGGTTCGCGCTCCTCTTCATCGGCCAGAAGACGAGGCCTGATGTAATGATCGCCTTGGTGATCGCGGCCCTCGGCGCCATCTGGGTGATCTTCCGCGCCGATATCGGCGCCATCCTATCCTTCGATGTCGGCCGTGGAGAGTTGATCTATTTCGTCGGCGTCATCTGCCACGGCGCCTATGTGCCGCTGATCCGCAAGTTCGGCCAGGGTGAGAACCCTGTCGCCTTCGGCTTCTGGGTTGTCGTCTTCACCATTCCATGGCTGCTGCCGACGGGTGCCGTGCCGCTCGCTGAAACCGATTTTGCCGCTCTGCCGGGCGCGGTATGGGCGACAATAGCCTATCTCTCGATCGTCACGACGGCCATCACCTTCATGCTTCTGCAATATGCATCCATGCGCCTGCCGGCCCCCAAGGTGCTGGGCTATGGCTATCTGACGCCGACCTTCATCATCCTGCTGGAGGGCCTGCTGGGCCATGGCTGGGCAAGCCCCGCAGTCTTCCTCGGCGCCCTGGTGACGGCGGCCGGCCTCCTGGTGATGGGACTGCTCAGGGACTGACGGACGGCTTCAGGATCAGCCCATTAACGAAGAGGTTTTCCAAAAACAGCGCAGCCGCCTCGAAGCGGTCGGGGCCGTTCCGAGAGTTGCCGAGCACCGCCCTCACCTGGACGTCGAAATCGGCGTAATGCTGCGTCGTCGACCAGATCGAGAAAATCATGTGATGCGGATCGCAATCGCGGATCTTGCCGCTCGCGATCCAGGCCCGGATAACCTCGGCCTTCTCGTCGACCAGGTCCTTCAGCGGGCCTTCGAGCACGCCCATGATATGCGGCGCGCCCTGCAGGACCTCATTGGCGAAAAGCCGGCTTTCGCGCGGAAAATCCCGCGCCATCTCCAGCTTGCGGCGGATATAGGATCGGATCTCCTCCTCTGGATCACCCTCGGCATCGAAAGCCGCCAGCGGCTCCAGCCAGTTCTCCAGAACGCGGTCGATCAGCGCCCGGTGCATCGCCTCCTTCGTGCGGAAATAATAGAGCAGGTTCGGCTTCGACATGCCCGCGACCTCGGCGATCTGGTCGATCGTCGAACCGTGGAATCCACGCTGCGAGAACACCTCCAGCGCCGCCTCCAGGATGAGCTCTTCCTTCTCCTCCTGAATCCGCGTCCGCCTCTGGGTCTGCGCCGCCCTCGGTATCGCCATCTTAGACCTGTTCCCCGCCTAGCTCGCTGAAATTGCAAGGCAATATTGAAGCCCAAAATCTGGGCATCTGCTCGATATTTTGTCGCAGAATTTTGCCGATTTCGTCTTGAGTGCCGTGATGGAAGTAGTAATGTTTTACCAGTCGGTCAAATTATTGGACAGATGTCAACTAAAGGCAACTGCCGATACGACAGCGGAAAAGACAAACATAAGCCGCTGTGTCGACCTCGGGAACAGGGGAGTTGGGCGGAAGATCCGACTCTCAAAAACAGGTGAGGATCTGCAATGACGGCGCAACCCGGCACGAACCTTCGCGTGAACGGCGATCGGCTGTGGGACATGCTCATGGAGATGGCGAAGATCGGCCCCGGTATTGCCGGCGGCAACAATCGCCAGACCCTGACCGATGAAGATGCCGAGGGTCGCCGCCTCTTCCAGCGCTGGTGCGAGGATGCAGGGCTGACCATGGGCGTCGACACCATGGGCAACATGTTCATGACGCGCCCTGGCACAGATCCCGACGCCCTGCCCGTCTATATCGGCAGCCACCTCGATACGCAGCCCACCGGCGGCAAATATGACGGCGTGCTTGGCGTCTTGGCCGGTCTGGAAGTCGTGCGTTCGATGAACGACCTGAACATCAAGACCAGGCACCCCATCGTCGTCACCAACTGGACCAACGAGGAAGGCGCCCGGTTTGCGCCCGCCATGCTGGCCTCCGGCGTCTTTGCCGGCGTCCTGACCCAGGATTACGCCTATGCCCGCAAGGACATGGAGGGCAAGACCTTCGGCGACGAACTGAAGCGCATCGGCTGGGTCGGCGACGAAAAGGTCGGCGCAAGAAAGATGCACGCCTATTTCGAATATCACATCGAGCAGGGCCCGATCCTCGAGGCCGAAGAAAAGCAGATCGGTGTGGTCACCCACTGTCAGGGCCTTTGGTGGCTGGAATTCACCCTGACCGGCAAGGAAGCCCATACCGGCTCGACCCCGATGAACCACCGCGTCAATGCCGGCCTTGCCATGGCCCGCATCATGGAAATGGTGCAAGCCGTCGCCATGGACAACCAGCCGGGCTGCGTCGGCGGCGTCGGCCAGGTAAAATTCTCGCCCAATTCCCGCAACGTGCTTCCGGGCACGGTGATCTTCACCGTCGACATCCGTTCGCCGGAACAGGCCAAGCTCGACGGCATGCGCGCGAGGATCGAGAAGGAGGCCGCCGACATCTGCGCTGCCCTCGGTGTCGGCTGTTCCATCGAGGCCGTCGGCCATTTCGATCCGGTCACCTTCGATCCGACCCTCGTCGCCTCCGTCCGCAAGGCCGCGGAAGATCTCGGCTACAGCCACATGAACATCATCTCCGGCGCCGGCCACGATGCCTGCTGGACGGCCAAGGTCGCACCATCAACCATGATCATGTGCCCCTGCGTCGGTGGCTTGAGCCATAACGAGGCCGAGGAGATTTCCAAGGACTGGGCCAGCGCCGGCTGCGACGTGCTGCTCAGGGCGGTTCTGGAGACGGCGGAGATTGTGGCGTAGGATCGAAATCTAGGAGCAGTCCTGAACGGGAGCAAACCATGGGACGACCGAGGGAATTGTCACCGGAAGAACGCGCTGACCTGCTGCGGCGGGGCTACAGACCGATTGAGATCTGGGTGCCCGATCTGGACAACGAAACTATACGTGCGCAACTCGCCGAGGAGGCAAGGCGGATCGCGGAGGCCGACGATGATGAAGACGAGGTGATGGACTGGCTAAAGGCTGTCGGTGCCAACGATTGGGACAAGCCGTGACGCTCGCGCGAGGCGATATCGTGGTTGCAGTCTTTCCGGGTGAACTGGGCAAGCCGAGACCGGCTGTGATCCTCCAACGCGACGAGCTTGTCGGACTGTTTAGCACGATCCTTGCCTGCCCGATGACAACCCATCTGATCGACGCTCCAACTCTTCGTCCGATCATTGCCCCCAATTCTGAGAATGGTCTGCAGGAAGTTTCCCAGATCATGGGCGAGAAGCTCTCGCCCCTGAAAAAGGATGTCATCCGGCAGCGGATTGGCCGACTTACAAGCGGCGAACTCAAGCGGCTCGAAACCGCTCTGATCCACATAACCGGCCTCGATCTGGCCACCGGCCCGAGAAATGAAGCCGAACAAGGAGGGAAACAGCAGACATGACCACAACAGTCATCAAGGGCGGCACGGTCGTTACCGCCGATTTGACCTACAAGGCCGACGTCAAGATCGAGGGGGGTGTGATCGTCGAGATCGGGCCCAACATATCGGGCGACACCGTGCTCGACGCAGCCGGCTGTTACGTCATGCCCGGTGGTATCGACCCGCATGTGCATCTGGAAATGCCCTTCATGGGCACCTATTCCGCCGACGACTTCGAAAGCGGCACGCGCGCCGGCCTTTCCGGCGGTACGACCATGGTGGTGGACTTCTGTCTTCCGGGCCCAGACCAGTCCCTGCTCGACGCGCTCACCATGTGGGACAACAAGACCTCGCGCGCCACGGCCGACTACTCCTTCCACATGGCGATCACCGGCTGGAACGAACGCGTCTTCGACGAAATGAAGACGGTCGTCCAGGATCGCGGCATCAACACCTTCAAGCATTTCATGGCCTACAAGGGCGCGCTGATGGTGAATGACGACGAGATGTTCGCCTCCTTCCAGCGCTGCGCCGAACTCGGCGCGCTGCCGATGGTCCATGCCGAAAACGGCGACGTCGTCGCTTCGATGACCGCAAAGCTGCTGGCCGAAGGCAATAACGGCCCGGAGGCGCACGCCTATTCCCGTCCGCCGGAGGTCGAGGGCGAAGCGACCAACCGCGCCATCATGCTGGCCGACATGGCGGGCGTTCCGCTCTATGTCGTGCACACCTCCTGCGAGCAGGCCCATGAAGCCATCCGCCGCGCCCGCCAGAAGGGTATGCGCGTTTACGGCGAACCGCTGATCCAGCACCTGACGCTCGACGAGAGCGAATATTTCAACAAGGACTGGGACCATGCCGCCCGCCGCGTCATGTCGCCCCCCTTCCGCAACAAGCAACACCAGGATTCACTCTGGGCAGGCCTGCAATCGGGTTCGCTTTCGGTCGTCGCCACCGACCACTGCGCCTTTACCTCAGAACAGAAGCGTTTCGGTGTCGGCAACTTCGCCAAGATCCCGAACGGCACCGGCGGGCTCGAAGACCGTATGCCGATGCTCTGGACCTATGGTGTCGCCACCGGTCGCCTGACGATGAACGAATTCGTCGCGGTCACCTCGACCAACATCGCCAAGATCCTCAACATCTACCCGAAGAAGGGCGCCGTGCTCGTCGGCGCCGATGCCGACCTCGTGGTCTGGGATCCAAAGCGCTCCAAGACCATCTCCGCCAAGACCCAGCAGTCCTCGATCGACTACAATGTCTTCGAGGGCAAGGAAGTCACGGGCCTGCCGCGCTATACGCTCACCCGCGGCTATGTCGCGATCGAGGAAAGTGCCGTGAAGACTCGCGAGGGCCACGGCAAGTTCGTCAAGCGCGAGCCCTTCCCCGCGGTTTCCAAGGCGCTGTCGACCTGGAAGGAACTGGTCGCCCCGCGCAAGGTGGAACGCACCGGCATTCCGGCGACGGGGGTTTGAGCGGTTCGATGGCGTTGGCGCGTGGTCTTCCCCCCCTCTGTCACTTCGTGACATCTCCCCCACAAGGGGGGAGATCGGCCGCGGCGTGCTCGGGCCAAACCTCCCCCTCGAGGGGGGAGGTCGCCGCAACGCGGCGGGTGGGGGTGAGCCCGGCGACGAGTTCGACGTCACAGCAACAGACGAGCGCTCTACACATCACCCCACCCCGGAGCTTCGCTCCGACCCTCCCCCTCAAGGGGAGGGTGAGGCCGCAACGCCTCTCTCAACCGCTCTCCCCCCTTGAGGGGGAGATGCCCGGCAGGGCAGAGGGGGGCAACCCAAGCGCCGACGTCAGCGACACCAGCAAACCAGCGCGCTCCGCGCCCCCTCATCCGGCGCTGCGCGCCACCGTCTCCCCGCTGGGGAGAAGAGGTCACTCAAACCTCGACCAGCCCATCCAGCTCCGGCAGAAGCACAACGCTCTCCTGCTCGTTCGGATCGGTGCGCGCGATGATCGCCGTGCAGGGCGCGTTCGACAGGTTGGCCGGCAGATGCGGAACGCCGGCCGGGATGTAGAACAGCTCACCCGCATGCACGATCACATGGTTTTCCAGCCGCTCGCCATACCAGGTATGGGCCTGGCCGGAGAGCATGTAGATCGCCGTCTCGTGGCTCTCATGCAGATGCGCCTTGGCGCGCGCGCCCGGCGGCATGGTCAGCACATGCATGCAGATGCCCTTCGAGCCGACGGTCTCGGCGGCGATGCCCTCAAAGTAACTCAGTCCCTGCTTGCCCTCATAGGTATGGCCGGGCTTCACGATCCGGCAGGTGGGCTTTGCTGATGCGTCCATTGTCCCGTCCTCTTCCATTCGGCGGCGAGCCCGCCACTCCCGATCCGCTGCTCCCGAGCGGCCGCATGTCCAAAGAATGCAAGAGGCGGTCCGCCTTTGCAACAAACCCGATTGGTCCCAGCGC
Organism: Rhizobium glycinendophyticum; assembly: GCF_006443685.1. Classification (NCBI taxonomy): domain Bacteria; kingdom Pseudomonadati; phylum Pseudomonadota; class Alphaproteobacteria; order Hyphomicrobiales; family Rhizobiaceae; genus Peteryoungia; species Peteryoungia glycinendophytica. The sequence goes on from NZ_VFYP01000001.1 coordinate 2,797,966, forward strand.
ATGAATGCACCCTACTCGGTCGTCTCGGCCAAGAACCTCAGCCTCACCTTCGAGACCAATGACGGACCGGTCCACGCCCTGTCCAACGTCGATCTGGAGGTGAAGAAGGGCGACTTCGTTTCCTTCATCGGCCCCTCCGGCTGCGGCAAGACCACCTTCCTGCGCGTCATCGCCGACCTCGAAAAACACACGGCCGGCGAGATCACCGTCAATGGCATGTCGCCGGAAGAGGCCCGCAAGGCGCGCTCCTACGGCTATGTCTTCCAGGCGGCGGCCCTTTACCCCTGGCGCACGATCGAGAACAACATCGCCCTGCCGCTCGAAATCATGGGTTATAGTGCAGCTGAAAAGAAGAAGCGCATCGAACAGACGCTGGATCTCGTCAACCTCTCGGGCTTTGCCAAGAAATATCCCTGGCAGCTCTCCGGTGGCATGCAGCAGCGCGCCTCGATCGCCCGCGCGCTCGCCTTCGACGCCGACCTCTTGCTGATGGACGAGCCCTTCGGCGCGCTCGACGAAATCGTCCGCGACCACCTCAATTCCGAGTTGTTGAAGCTCTGGGCCCGCACCAACAAAACGATCTGCTTCGTGACCCACTCGATTCCCGAAGCCGTCTACCTCTCGACCAAGATCGTCGTCATGAGCCCGCGTCCGGGCCGGGTGACCGATATCATCGAATCGACACTGCCGAAGGAACGCCCGCTCGACATCCGCGAGACGCCGGAGTTCTTGGAGATCGCGCACCGAGTGCGCGAGGGTCTGAAGGCGGGGCATTCTTATGAGGAATAGTGTTTTGCCTGGGGTAAAAACCCCTCCCCAACCCCTCCCCACAAGGGGGAGGGGCTTTGGCGCCCGTGGCACCGCTCTCCCCCTGCCACTAACGCATCAGCGAGTGGCCAACCTCAGCATGATGCCCACGTCGGGGCAAAGATCATGCTTGCCATCGCTCTGGCCTTGCGGGGACCATCAGCGGAGGATTTCCTTCAGCACGAGGGCGGCGGGAAAGCCCCTCCCCCTTGTGGGGAGGGGTTGGGGAGGGGAAACTGCTCGCTCCACAATCGATGGAGGGCACAATCCAATGCCGCATTCCAACATCGATCCGAAAACTCGCAAACACGCCCGCACCTTGCGCTCCGAACTGACGAAAGCAGAGCGGGAAATGTGGGACATTCTGCGCGACTTCCGTTCGCGTGGAGCACGCTTCCGCAGGGAAACGCCAATTGGCCCTTACATCGCTGATTTTGCCTGGCTCGCAGCGCGCATCGTCGTTGAAGTCGATGGCGACAGCCATGAAACCGATGCTGGACGCAAACACGATATCCGCCGAGACGCCTTCATGACGTCACAAGGCTTCAAAGTGCTGCGCTTCGACAACGATCTGGTGATCGACAATCCCGACCATGTCTATCTGACGATCAAGGCATCCATTGCGCACCTGCTGCGGGAGGAGGCCACCCCATGAACCCCACATTCCTCCTCTGGCTCGGTGCCGCCATGGCGACCTTTCTCGGTGCCGCCACTGTCTCCCGGGCCTATGTCGACAACGGCAAGCTCTGGGTGCTTCTCGCCTCTCTCGCCCTCTACTGTGTCGGCAACCTGATGATGGTGAAGCTGATGCGCGAGGGCGGCCTGGGCTTGGCCATCTCGGCCTCCTCCGTCGCGCAGCTGCTGCTGATCAACGTGATCGCCTTCTTCCTCTTCGGAGAACGCTTGAGCGCCATCCAAACCGCAGGCGTCGCGCTGGGTGTCGTCTCAATGGCTCTCATGCTCTATCCCGCAAAAGGAGGTGCCTGATGACATCAGCCCCTTCCGCCTTCCGTGACCGCATTTTGCCGGTTCTGACCGTCATTCTCGCGATCCTCGTCATCTGGCACGTCTTCGTCGTCTACCTGAACGCGCCCTTCGTGCGCGACCAGGCCGCCCGGGCCAATGAGGAGATGACCTTTGCCCAGGTCGTCGAGCGCACCTTCGCCCAGGAACGGCCAATCCTGCCCGCCCCGCATCAGATCGTCGCCGAGCTCTGGGATACCACCATCAACAAGGCCGTCACCTCCAAGCGCAGCCTCGTCTACCATGCCTGGATCACGCTCTCGGCGACGCTTGCCGGCTTTGCCATGGGCACCGTGCTTGGCATCGTGCTGGCGATTGCCATCGTTCATAACCGGGCCATGGACAAGTCGCTGATGCCCTGGGTCATCGCCTCCCAGACGATTCCGATCCTTGCGATTGCGCCGATGATCATCGTCGTTCTGAATTCGATCGGCATCTCAGGCCTCATGCCCAAGGCCCTGATTTCGACCTATCTTTCCTTCTTCCCGATCGTCGTCGGCATGGTGAAGGGCCTGCGCAGCCCTGACATGCTGCTGCTCGACCTGATGCACACCTATAACGCCAGCCAGTCCCAGACCTTCTGGAAGCTGCGCTGGCCGGCCTCCATGCCCTATCTCTTCACCTCGCTGAAGGTGGCCATCGCGATCTCGCTGGTCGGCGCGATCGTCGGTGAACTGCCGACAGGCGCCGTCGCTGGACTCGGTGCCCGCCTTTTGTCGGGATCTTACTATGGCCAGACCATCCAGATCTGGGCCGCCCTCTTCATGGCGGCGGGCTTGGCTGCCCTCCTCGTCTCGATCGTCGGCATGGCCCATACACGGGTTCTCGCACGCATGGGGGTCAAGCCATGAACGGTTTTCTCGTCTTCGCCCTCCTCTTCTGGCTCGGCGCCTGGGGCCTGAACCAGTGGCTGGTGGCACAGCGCCCCAAGGACCCGACGACCCGACGCGCTATCGGCCTCGCCGTCCCCCTGATCTTTGGCATTACCTTACTCGTCATCTGGGAATGCGTGGTTCGCGGCTTCGAGATCCCCTCGATCCTGCTTCCCGCTCCCTCATTGATCTGGGCGCGGATCGTCACCTCCACCCATATCCTCTGGGCGGATTTCCAGCAGACCTTCCTGAAATCCGTGATCACGGGATACGTCGCCGGCTGTGGCCTTGGCTTCCTCGTCGCGATCCTCATCGACCGCTCGCCCTTCCTGCAAAAGGGCCTGCTGCCGATCGGCAACTTCGTCTCGGCCCTTCCGGTCGTCGGTATCGCTCCGATCATGGTCATGTGGTTCGGCTTCGACTGGCAGTCCAAGGTCGCGGTCGTCGTCATCATGACCTTCTTCCCGATGCTGGTGAACACGGTCCAGGGACTGGCCTCGGCGAGCCATATGGAGCGCGACCTGATGCACACCTATGCCGCCTCGTGGTGGCAGACGCTGGTGCGCCTGCGGCTTCCCGCCGCCTGGCCCTTCATCTTCAATGCGCTGAAGATCAACTCGACTCTGGCTCTGATCGGGGCCATCGTTGCAGAATTCTTCGGCACCCCGATTGTCGGCATGGGCTTCCGGATCTCGACCGAGGTCGGACGCTCGAATGTCGACATGGTCTGGGCCGAGATTGCGGTCGCCGCACTCGCCGGCTCGGTCTTCTACGGATTGGTGGCACTGGCAGAACGCCGGGTCACCTTCTGGCATCCGTCCGTCCGTGGTGGACGGGCGTGAACTGCACCAAAACAAAAAGAGGGAACTGAAATGACCATGAAACTCGCATCCCTGCTGCTCGGCACAGCGGTCTCCTTGACCGCCATGCAGGCCGCCGCCGCCGACAAGGTGACCCTGCAACTGAAATGGGTAACCCAGGCCCAGTTCGCCGGCTATTACGTCGCCAAGGACAAGGGCTTTTACGAAGAGGAAGGCCTCGACGTCGAAATCAAGCCGGGCGGCCCCGACATCGCTCCCCCGCAGGTCCTGGCCGGTGGCGGCGCCGACGTGATTGTCGATTGGATGCCGTCGGCACTTGCCACCCGCGAAAAGGGCGTGCCGCTCGTCAACATCGCCCAGCCCTTCAAGTCCTCGGGCATGATGCTGACCTGCCTCAAGGAAACCGGCATCACCAAGCCGGAAGACTTCAAGGGCAAGACGCTCGGTGTCTGGTTCTTCGGTAACGAATATCCGTTCCTCTCCTGGATGGCGACGCTCGGCATCAAGACCGATGGTTCCCCGGAAGGCGTGACCGTCCTCAAGCAGGGCTTCAACGTCGACCCGCTCCTGCAGAAGCAGGCCGCCTGCATCTCGACCATGACCTACAACGAATACTGGCAGGTCATCGATGCCGGCATCAAGCCGGAAGAACTGGTCACCTTCAAGTATGAAGACGAAGGCGTGGCCACGCTCGAAGACGGCCTCTATGTGCTCGAAGACAAGCTCAAGGACCCGGCCTTCAAGGAGAAGATGGTCAAGTTCGTCCGCGCATCGATGAAGGGCTGGAAATACGCCGAGGAAAACTCCGACGAAGCCGCCGAGATCGTTCTCGAAAACGATGCCTCCGGCGCCCAGACGGAAGTCCACCAGAAGCGCATGATGGGTGAAGTCGCCAAGCTGACCGCCGGCTCGAACGGCGCGCTCGACAAGGCTGACTACGACCGCACCGTCAAGACGCTCCTCGGCGGCGGCTCCGATCCGGTCATCTCCAAGGAACCGGAAGGTGCCTTTACGACCGAGATCACCGACGCGGCCCTCAAGTAAAACGAGGCGGACCACCGAAAACGGGCACAGGGAGCAATCCCAGTGCCCGTTCCATTTTTGTAAGTTTTACTGATATTTTTTTCGGAGCCGCCTTGCAATTCTGCAACACTATCGTTCTATCTTGAACAATGTCGACGGCTGATCTTGAATACTGGCCGACGCCTCTTGCAAGGCTCTTACTGATCGCCCACCTCTTGCACCGGATTAAAGCGTCTCCACCTACGAATGCGCCAGCACCCACTTTGAGTCGCGCACATCCGGGTGAGCCAATTGGGGCGCACACGCGTATTGTAGACAGACTGACGATCGTATTGGGGAAAGGGACCCATGTTTTCGAAACCGACTCGAAAGGCCATGTTTGCGGCCTCCATGTTGACGCTCATGGCCTCTGTTGCCATTGCGCAGGAGACTCCAGCAGCACCCGCCAAGACACCGGCCCTGCCCTCCATCATTGTTACACCGGCAAAGAGCCGGACTCTGGTCGACCGGATTGTGGCAACCGGTACGATTAAGTCAGTGGAGGACGTTTATGTTCAGCCACAGGTGGAAGGCTTGCAGATCAAGTCTATCGAAGTTGATGTCGGCGACACCGTGTCCGAAGGACAGGTGGTGGCCCGCCTGAATGACGACACGCTGAAACTGGAGCGCAGCCAGCAAGTCGCAAACCAGGCCAAGGCCGAGGCGGCACTCGCCCAGTATCGAGCGCAGGTGATCGAGGCTGAAGCGAGCCTCAAGGAGGCACAGCGCCAGTTCGACCGCGCCACGCGCCTGTCGAGCAGCGGCTCGGTGTCGGCTTCGCAGCGCGAGCAGGCCGAAACGACGCTCGCCAGCGCCACGGCTAAGGTCGAAACCGCCAAGCAGTCCATTGCCGTTGCCGAGGCCGACATCAAGGTCGTAGAAAGCCAGATCGCCGACATCGATCTCCGGCTTGCGCGCACGGAGATCAAGTCGCCCGTTGCCGGCACCGTATCCGAGCGTAATGCGCGGATCGGCGCAATCGCGTCTGGCAGTGCCTCGCCACTCTACACGGTCATCCGCGACGGGCAGATCGAACTTGTGGCAGATGTGACGGAAGCTGATATACTCAGACTGAAGGTGGGTCAGCCAGCTTCCATCTCGGTGGCTGGCAGCAGCGCGCCGATCACGGGCTCGGTCAGGCTGATCTCGCCTGTGGTCGATGCCGTGACCCGCCTTGGCTCAGTGCATATCGCCATCGATGACGATGCAGCAGCCCGAGCCGGCATGTACGGAAGTGCGGCGATTACAATCGGTCAGGCCGACGACGTGGCCCTACCGCTGTCGGCCATTACCAGCGAGCGGAATGTCACCACCGTTCGGCTCGTCACGGACGGCGTGGTCAAGATGCAGCCGGTGAAGACCGGCATTCAGGATGGGGCCTTCATCGAGGTCACAGAAGGCCTGAAGGAGGGAGACCTGGTCGTTGCCAAGGCCGGCGTCTTCGTCCGTGATGGCGACCGGATCAATCCGGTGGAAGACACCAGCAGCGTATCCAACTGAGGAATGACGTCGCCATGAACTTCTCTGCATGGGCCATCCGAAATCCGATCGCGCCGATCCTGGCCTTCTTCCTGTTGATGGTCGTCGGCATCCAGTCGTTCAACGCGCTGCCGATTACCCGCTTCCCCAATATCGACGTGCCCCTGGTCGCGATCACCGTGACCCAGAGCGGTGCCTCGCCAGCGGAGCTCGAAAGTCAGGTGACCAAGGAGGTCGAGGACGCGGTTGCCTCGATCACCGGCGTCGACGAGATCAACTCGACCGTAACCGACGGCCAGTCCCAGACCGTCGTTATGTTCCGCATGGAAGTGGTGACCGAACAGGCCGTCCAGGACGTCAAGGATGCGATTGACCGCATCCGCGGCGATCTGCCGGCCTCGGTAGACGAGCCGATCGTCACCAAGATCGACGTCGAAGGCCAGGCCATTCAGAGCTTTGCCGTCTCCTCGCCCAACATGAACCTCGCCGAACTCTCCTGGTTCGTGGACGATACGGTCAAGCGCGCGCTGCAGGGTCAGGCTGGCATCGGTCGCGTCGACCGCTACGGCGGCTCGGATCGGGAAGTCCGTGTCGAACTCGACCCCAACCGCCTCGACGCCCTCGGCATCACCGCCGCCGACGTATCGAGCCAGTTGAAAGGCACCAATGTCGACCTCGGCTCCGGCCGTGGCCAGGTGGCCGGTGCCGAACAGGCGATCCGGACGCTCGGCGACAACAGGGATGTGACGAGCCTTTCGAACACCACGATCGCACTCTCCGGCGGTCGCTTCGTCAAGCTCTCGGACCTCGGCACCGTCAAGGACGCCTATGAGGAACCGAAGTCCTTTGCCCGTCACGACGGCAAGCCTGTGGTCTCCTTCGCCGTCTTCCGCGCCAAGGGAGCCTCCGAAGTCACGGTCGCTGAAACCGTCGCCGAAAGCCTGGCCAAGGTGCGGGCTGAAAATCCGGACGTCCAGATCGAGATGATCGACGATTCCGTCTACTTTACCTACGGCAACTACGAAGCGGCCATGCACACGCTGATCGAGGGCGCGATCCTCGCCGTCATCGTGGTGCTGCTCTTCCTGCGCAACTGGCGCGCAACCCTAATTTCGGCCGTCGCCCTGCCGCTGTCGGCCATCCCGACCTTCTGGGTCATGGACATCATGGGTTTTTCGCTGAACCTCGTCTCGTTCCTGGCCCTGACGCTCGCGACAGGTATTCTCGTCGACGACGCCATCGTCGAAGTGGAAAACATCGCCCGCCACATCAAGATGGGCAAGACGCCCTATCGCGCGGCGATCGAGGCGGCCGACGAAATCGGTCTGGCCGTTATCGCCACCACCTTCACCATCATCGCGGTCTTCGTACCCGTCTCCTTCATGCCGGGCATCCCGGGCCAGTACTTCATCCAGTTCGGCCTGACGGTTGCTTTCTCCGTCTTCTTCTCGCTGCTGGTTGCCCGCCTCATCACCCCGATGATGGCGGCCTATCTGATGCGCGCCGAAGACGCGATGGACGACCATCACGACAATGACAGCGCCTTCCTCAAGGCCTATACCCGCGTCGTCCGCTTCACCACGCGCCGATGGTACTCGCGTCTCGGCACGCTCGCGGCGGCCATCGCCTTCCTGATCGGTTCACTTGCGCTTCTGGCCCAGGTCCCCGGTAGCTTCCTGCCGCCGGAAGATGCTGGACGCATATCGCTTTCGGTCGAACTGCCGCCGAATGCCACACTGGCCGAGACGGAGCGCAAGACAGACGAAATCTATGCTGCGATCAAGGATGTGCCGGATGTCGAGAGCATCTTCATCCTCGGCGGCGCCTCACCGAAGGGCGACCTCGAACTGCGCCGCGCCAGCGTCACCATGAACCTCGTGCGCATCGACCACTCGCTGGTTAAGACCCTGGTCAACAAGGGGCTCGGCGGCCTGCCGCTGATCGGTTCTTACCTCCCGAAGGTTCCCGAACATGGCCGCCTGCGTCCGCAGTGGGACATCGAGGAAGAGGTCTTCGAAAAACTCGCCTCGATCGCCGACATCCGCGTCATGAAGCTCAACGACCGCGGCGAACGTGATATCTCCTTCAACTTCCTCTCGAAGAACGAGCAGGAGTTGAACGACGCGGTGGCCATTCTCGAAGCCAAGCTGCGCGCCGTCCCTGTGCTGGCCAACGTGAGTTCGGAAGGCGCCCTGCCCCGTCCGGAACTGCAGATCCGCCCGCGTAGCGACGAGGCGGCACGCCTCGGCATAACCGCGCAGCAGATCTCCCAGACGATCCGCGTCGCCACCATCGGCGATGTCGACGCCCTCCTGCCGAAGATCTCGCTCGACGATCGCCAGATCCAGATCCGTGTCCAGGCCTCGCTCGATTTCCGTACAGATCTCGCAGCGCTTCGGGCTTTGAAGGTCCGCACGGCGTCTGGCGCCACGGTCCCGCTGTCGAGCGTCGCCGACATCGACTATTCGGAGGGCGTGTCCTCGATCAAGCGTAATGACCGCAACCGCGTCGTGACCATTGGTGCGGGCCTACCGCAAGGTGTGGCACTTGACACGGCAACGGCCGCCTTCCGTGAAACGGTCGAAAAGGCCGACATTCCGGCGAGCGTTCGTCTTGCCGAAAGCGGTGATGCCAAGGTCCAGGCCGAAATGCAGCAAGGCTTCCTGAATGCGATGATCCTTGGCCTGCTTCTGGTGCTGACGGTGCTGATCCTGCTCTTCAAGGACGTGATCCAGCCCTTCACCATCCTGTTCTCGCTGCCGCTTGCCATCGGCGGTGTGGCGGTCGGTCTGATCGTCACCAACAACGCGCTCTCCATGCCTGTCCTGATCGGCATCCTGATGCTGATGGGCATCGTGACGAAGAATGCGATTCTGCTGGTCGATTTCGCCATCGAGATGCGCAACCAGGGCATGCACCGCCTGGAAGCCATGGTCGAGGCCGGCCGCAAGCGCGCCCGCCCGATCATCATGACGTCGATCGCCATGTCGGCCGGCATGCTGCCCTCTGCCATGGGTGTCGGCGAAGGCGGCTCCTTCCGCGCACCGATGGCGATCGCCGTAATCGGCGGCATCATCGTGTCGACGGCACTCAGTCTGGTCGTCGTTCCCGCCTTCTTCCTGATCCTTGACGACCTGTCCCGCCTGCTCTCCTGGCTCTTCGGCCGCTTTGTCGGCAAGAAGGAGGTTGAGGAGAAGGTTCTCTCCGCCGAGGATCTCTCGCATCTCGCCCGCCGCAACTTCGAGACCCTGCAATCGGTCGAGAAGCGTCTGGCATCGGTCGAGCGTGGCAAGACCGACCTCCGCAAGGGCGAAAGCAGCGGCAACGTCATCAACCTGCCTCCCCTCGCCGCTGAATAGCGGCGGGGAAATCGCCAGGATCGGCCAAATCTGGCCTCATATTCAAATACTTCGATATTCAGTTGCCTGATCGTCGGCAAATCGGCAATACACGCAGCCTAAGTTGCGTGTATTGCGCCGATTCAACCGTTTCAGGGTTCCCTAATGAAGAGACTTCTTGCCACCGCAGCGCTGTTCCTGATTGCCCACAGTGCCTTTGCCGCCGATGCCATCTCGTCCATCCCGGAAGCGCCGGTCGCAACGGAAACAGCATCCGGCGGTTATGACTGGACCGGCGGCTATGCCGGTGTCCAGACGGGCTATGGCTGGCTCGACGGATACTTCGACGCCTCGACGCTGGCCCCGGGTGCAAACCCTCTTGAGGGCGACATCGATGGTGCCTCGCTCGGCCTCTTCGCCGGATATAACAAGCAGTTCAACAACAACCTGGTACTCGGCCTTGACGCCAGTGTCGACTACAACTGGAATGAAACGACCATGTCATCGGTCTTCGGCGATATTGATGGCAAGACGGAATGGCAGGGCGCGGTTCGCGGACGCGTCGGCTACGCGGTCGATCGCGCCCTGATTTATGTCGCGGCAGGCTACGCGGTAACCCGTGCTGAAGCCGAGAACGCGTTCCTGGGGACCACGGGCGCGACCTATCACGGCTATACCGTTGGCGCCGGCGTCGACTATGCCGTGACCGATCGGATCTTCGCGCGCGCCGATTATCGCTACAACGACTTCGGCAGCACGGACATTGACGTCGGCGGAACCGCCATTGATTCGAACCTGTCGCAGCACACCGTCAAGCTGGGTCTCGGCGTCAAGTTCTGAGATCGCGATCCACGACGACGTTCTTCCATGGGCGCTTCGGAAACGGAGCGCCCATTTCGCATCTGGAATGCCTAGGCCTCGCCCCTCGGAGGGCTGCCTGCGTCCACGCCCTCCAGTCACACGCAAGATATTGGTTGCAACCTATATTTGCTTTTCATCCTATTTTACTTTGGGGATTCGCGTGAGGTCCTTCATCACTTTGTCTTTGAGCCTGCTTGCCGGCCCTACCCTTGCCAATGACACCAGTCCCGCAACGCCACCAGCGGCTCACGCCTACGACTGGAGCGGAGCCTATGCCGGGGTGACCGGTGGCTACAGCTGGATGGACGGCATCTTCGAGGTGTCGGGCTATGCGCCCAAGAACGATAGCTTGAACGGGCCGCTCTTCGGCGCTTTCGCAGGCGTCAACACCCAACTCGACAACGGACTCGTCCTCGGGCTGGAAGGTGATCTCGAATACAACACGAAGGATGCCACCGTGACCTCCGACTTCGGAGCCTTTACGGGCGGCGCCGATTGGCAGGGTTCGGCGCGGCTGCGCCTCGGCTACACCTTCGACCGTATACTGCTCTACACAACGGCCGGCTGGGCAGGCACACATCTGTCCTCCGATTTTCAGGGCATTGCAGAGGCAACGGGCGGCTTTCACGGCTACGCCATCGGTGCCGGCGCCGATATCGCCGTCACCGACCGGATCTTCGGCCGCGTCGATTACCGTTACACCGATTTCGCCAGCGGCGATCTCGATTTCGGCCTTGCCACGGTCGATACGGAACTCACGCAGCGCACCCTCCGGTTTGGTCTCGGGCTCAAATTCTAAGGACCACGGAGGGAACTGCGCCCTTGTCGGGAGCGCTTGCACCGTACCTCCAAACTGGCCATGGACTTCGGTGTTTTCGGCGATCGTCATATGCCGATCCTCGTTTGATCGAAATCAATCCATCCTTGCCACTTGCACGCTAGGGTGAATCGACTGGAAAGGGCAAACACCCGGACCTGCAGGAGACGCGCCGGTACGACGATGGGGGACCATGGCATGGCCCCAATCGCGCGACGCACGGCGGGACGATGGCAGCGGCGCATGCCCGGATATCGAGATGGATGGGGAGCCGTGAACACTGTGAACAAGATCTTGAGACTGAACACGCGAGACAAGAACACGCTTCTGCGGACATCCTTCCTGTCGCAACTCGGCCCGACCGCGATGGCGGCCATGCTGGAAATCGCGACAGTCGCGAATTACGAATCCCGTGACGTGCTGTTTCGCGAGGGCGATCCCGCAGAGTATTTCTACTGCGTGCTCGGCGGCTATGTCCGGCTCTACCGGCTTAACAAGGATGGCCGCGAAGCCGATATCCGCGTTTGCGGCCCGGGCGACACTTTCGCCGAATGCCTGCTCACCATGGGCGACAACTATCTCTACAATGCCCAGGCCGCCGAGACCGTGACGCTCGCGCGTTTCGACCTGCAGAAGGTGCGCGCCCTGGCGGAGCAGGAGAAGGATGTCGCAAAGACAATCATGCGCTGCCTTTCCGCCCATCTTCTGGCGACAATGGACTGCATCGCCAACGACCGCCTTCAGACCGCGCCGCAGCGTGTCGCACATTATCTGCTGACGGCCTGCAACACCGAAGGTGGCCCGGCCTCTATCCGCCTGCCGTTCCAGAAGAGCCTGCTTGCCGGGAAGCTGGGCCTGGCACCGGAAGCGCTGTCTCGCGCCTTCTCGAGCCTCCGCCGCGCCGGCGTCACCGTGCGGGGCCGCACGATCCAGATCTCCGACGTCTCTGCCCTTAAGCAGATCTGACTTTCGAAGAGAGCATGCGGCGCGGCTTAAAGCCCGCCGCTCTCCCGCAGGAAGCTGACGATCCGCTCGACACCAGCGCCCCGCTTCAGATCGGTGAAGACAAAGGGGCCGCCCGCCCGCATTCGCCCGGCATCCCGCTCCATCACCTCGAGATCGACACCGACATGGGGTGCCAGATCCGTTTTGTTGATGACGAGCAGATCCGAACGCGTGATACCCGGCCCGCCCTTGCGCGGGATTTCCTCGCCCTGGCAGACGGAGATCACATAGAGCGTGATATCGGCAAGGTCGGGCGAAAAGGTCGCCGCCAGATTGTCGCCGCCAGATTCGATGAAGACCACATCGAGATCCGGGATGCGGGCATTGAGATCCGCGATGGCCTTGAGATTGATCGACGCATCCTCACGGATCGCCGTATGCGGGCAGCCGCCCGTTTCGACACCGACGACGCGATCGGAGCTCAGCGCCTGCATGCGGATCAGCGCGTCCGCATCCTCCCGCGTGTAGATATCATTGGTGACGACCGCGACGGAATAGTGGTCGCGCATCGCCTTGCAGAGCTTCTCCGTCAGCGCCGTCTTGCCGGAACCGACCGGCCCGCCGATGCCGACGCGTAAAGGACCGTTTTTCGACTTGATCATGTTCATGCCTGCGTTCCTGGGAGCTAGGATTGGAAGAGCCTGGAATATTGCGTCTCGTGACGCATGCTGAGGGTTTCCGCCCCAATCGCCGCCGAGCCGAGATCATCGAGCCCGGCTTGCTCCAAAGCCGGCACGGCGGCAAGAATGCGCGCCTCGAACTCGGCGATCAGGGCAACGCCGTGGCTCTGCCCGATCACGCCAAGACGGATGGCAGCAGACACCAGCCCCGACACCTGCGCGTGCAGGAACGCCGCCAGCGCATCGCCCGCTGTCACGCCATGGGCCGCCGCGATGGCACCAACGGCAATGCTATAGGCAACGGGTCCTGGCAGTCTTCCCAACACCGGATGCGGCCACCCGGCGGCCGCTGTGACGAAGGCTTCCCCCTGGCGGGTGATTTCCGCATGGCGCTCTGCCGAACCGGCCAGCGCCGCTGCGAGTTCGACGAGTTCGCCGAGATCGCCACCCTCGTTCTGCCGTAGGTGTGCCTCCCTCAAAAGGATCGCATCGTTGCGCAGGCCTCCCTGCTCAAGCAGCAGAGCCAGCCAGCCACTCAGGCTTGCGGCATCACGCACATGCCGCTCGGCGACCGCACTTTCCAGCCCGCCCGAATAGGCAAAGCCGCCGACGGGAAAGGCCGGCGACAACCAGGCCATCAACCTGAGCAGCGCACGCTGGTCGCCAGAACGCGAAGAAGAGGCAGTCTCAGCCATGGCCCGCCGCGCCATGTCCGTGATTGCCATGGGCGTGATAGGCGCCGCGCACGGGCTGGAAGGGTTCAACCACCTCGGTCACCTCGGCCCCGAGCCCGATCAGCATGTCCCGGATCACATGGTCGCGCAAAATGAGGATGCGGTCAGTCTCGATCTGGGCGGCGAGATGGCGATTACCAAGATGCCAAGCAAGTTCGATGAGGTGAAGGCCGTCGCGGGCCGTAACCGCAAACAGCCGCTCCTCGGCTGCCTGGATCTCAACGGTTGTCCCGTCATCAAGAACCAGCCGGTCGCCGTGACCAAAGAGCACGGCCTCTTTGAGGTCAAGCATGACCATGTCGCCATTGTCGAGATGCAGGAGCTTGCGGCGCAGATGCCGTGCATCATGCGAAAGGATGACGATCCCCTCAGGCGCCTCTGCCACGCTTCCGGCGGTCTTGAAACTTGTCGCGCGCTGCATACGGTCTCCGATTGGCTGTTTTTTGAACCATGCACAAACGGAAGGCAGCGAGCAAGAATGAACTTTATCCCTCGGCACGCAGTCCATCGAAAACCAGAGCAGAACTGGCTCGATCGTCTCCAGAGGTTTCCTCCGCAGAGACCAGCGCCGCTTCGTGCAGCACCCGATCTCGACCATCAGTCTTAGCGAGATACAAGGCCTTGTCAGCCCGCGCATAGACTCCTTCCGGTCGCCGCTCGGCCGAGAATTCCGCGACACCCGCAGAGATGGTGGCCGTAATCTCGATACCGTCGCAGAAGAAGCGGCTGCCGGCCACCAGGCTACGGGCCCGCTCGACCAATGCCAGCCGTTGCGCAATTCCGTTGCCTCTGAGGATCACGCCGAACTCCTCGCCTCCAAGCCGTGCCACCAGATTGCGCTCCCCGAACACCTGCCGCAGAACCGTCGATATCTCCTGAATGACCAGGTCCCCAATATGATGTCCGAAATGGTCGTTGATCAGCTTGAAGTGGTCGATGTCGATGATCGCCAGAGACGCATCGCCATCCACCCGGGAAAATGCATCGTTGAACGCCCGCCGATTGGCGAGCCCGGACAGTGTATCGGTACGGCTGAGCCGCTCGAACTCGGCGCGTGACTGCGTCAGATCACGAATGACGAGCCCAGCGACGTAAGCGAGTGCGCCCGAAAACGCGCCGCCGAAGAGCCATGAGAAAGCGACGGTCATCTTGACCACCTGATCCACCGGCATGGTCAGAAAACCCAGTCCGTAGAGGACAGGAATGGTCGCGAGACTGGAGAGACTGGCAAGGATGACCGCGCGGCAACTGACCGAAAGCGCGAAGGTCACGATCGCCTTCTGGTTGTCAAAAGTCCCGAGATCTATCTGGCGCCATAGCCATTTCCTGATGATATTCACCAGACGCTCCTTCATGAACATGACCATGGATTAGGGAGCAACCCTTCCCCAACCTCTAATGGAATCACTAAAATTCGACGGATCCTGAAAATGGAACGACAACATCCTAAAATGGTTGAAAGTACAACCAGGGAATGCGCGAAATGCGCACAACACCCCGTGCCGATTCACAGTTTGCGGGCCGCGAACGATAATGTTTAGGAGTGTGATTCGCCGGGAGCTACGCTCGCGGTGCCAGCGGATGTTTTCTGCACCTTGATGTGTCTCACGAATGCGACGGGGCAGACGAACTGATTCGCCGCAGCGACCAGCCGAGCAATTGCGGCAGGGGCGTCCACCAGCCGGTGGTGAGGCCAGCCTCGCGTAGCATTGCCGCCGTCCAGGTGTTGCAGCCCGCGAGCGCGTTGAACCGACCACGCGCCTCGAAGAATGCGTCTTCCGCGCCATAGGCAGAGCCTTCGACCATGAGTGGCAACCCATGCTCACGCTGGAAGCTGTCACGGATCGCAGCGATCATCCGCCGCCGCCCCTCTGCCGAGACGGTCAGAACCCGAACCGCTGGATGGTCCCGGTCGATGGGTCCTGCGGCTTCGACATGCATCACCGACCGGTCGAGGGTCAGCGCCCTGAAAACCGGAAGAGGTTTGAGATCGCCCCAGGTCGGCGTCTCGATATAGAAGGACCGCCCGCCCCAGCCGAACACCAGATAGTCGACACCGGGCATCCCGATCGGCAGGCCGGAGGGAATGAGATCGGCAAAGGCGGCCCGCACCTCGTCATCGAGCGGAAGCGCGATATCGGTATGGATCGGGTTGGAGAGCAGCAGGATTTCGCGGGTCTCTGCGGATGCGGCAAGCGATGGCGCCACGAGCGGTCGTGGGACGAAGGTCCCCAGGCCAAGCCCGAAAAGGACGAGCAGGAAACCCGCAGAGAGCGCGCGCAAAACCCTTCGCATCAACGCAACTCCGGCTTCGTGGCATGCGACAGCATTCTGTGCCCGTGGTCCATCAATGTATCACGCAGGTCACGAACATCCGTTCAGATGGCCGGCAAATGCTGCAGCACAAGATTGTTCAGGTCTTCAGCCATGGTGGCCATCCGTTGGTCCATGGCGGCAATATTCACCAAACCGTAAAACCGGCAATCCAACCGCCTGTGCCCGATCAGAACAGGAAATACCGCTGCGCCATCGGCAGCTTTGTCGCCGGTTTGCAGGTGAGCAATTCACCGTCGGCGCGCACTTCATAGGTCTCCGGATCAACCTCGATATGCGGCGTCAGATCGTTGTGGATCATCGACTTCTTCGAGATGCCGCCGCGCGTGTTCTTGACCGCGACCATCTGTTTGGCGGTGCCGAGCCGGTTGGCAAGGCCGCCGTCGAGCGCCGCCTGGCTGACGAAGGTGACGGACGTATTGGTACGCGCCTTGCCGAAGGAACCGAACATCGGCCGGTAATGCACCGGCTGCGGCGTCGGGATCGAGGCATTCGGGTCGCCCATCGGGGCCGCCGCGATCATGCCGCCGAGCAGAACCATATCCGGCTTCACGCCAAAGAAGGCCGGGTTCCAGATGACGAGGTCGGCGCGCTTGCCGATTTCGACCGAGCCGATCTCGTGGGACAGGCCATGCGCGATTGCCGGGTTGATCGTGTATTTGGCGATGTAGCGCTTGACGCGGACATTGTCGTTGTCGCCCGTCTCGCTCGGCAGGCGCCCACGCTGGCGCTTCATCTTGTCGGCCGTCTGCCAGGTCCGGATCGCGACTTCCCCGACGCGGCCCATGGCCTGGCTGTCCGACGAGATGATCGAGAAAGCACCGATATCGTGGAGGATGTCTTCCGCCGCGATCGTTTCCTTGCGGATACGGCTTTCGGCAAAGGCGATGTCTTCGGGGATCGACGAGGACAGGTGATGGCAGACCATCAGCATGTCCAGATGCTCGGCAATGGTGTTGACCGTGTAGGGCCGCGTCGGATTGGTCGACGACGGGATGACGTTCAGCTGGCCGCAGATCTTGATGATGTCGGGTGCATGGCCACCGCCCGCCCCTTCCGTGTGGAAGGCATGGATGGTGCGGCCCTTGATCGCGCCGACGGTATCCTCGACGAAGCCCGACTCGTTCAGGGTGTCGGTGTGGATCATCACCTGCACGTCGTACTGATCGGCAACCGACAGGCAGCAGTCGATGGCACCCGGCGTCGTGCCCCAGTCTTCATGAAGCTTGAGCGAAGTGGCGCCCGCCAGCACCATTTCCTCGAGCGCGCCCGGAAGCGAGGCATTGCCCTTGCCGGCAAAGGCGAGGTTCATCGGGAAGGCATCGGCCGCCTCGATCATCCGCGCTAAGTGCCAGGGTCCGGGCGTGCAGGTGGTGGCGAGCGTGCCATGGGCGGGACCGGTGCCGCCGCCGAGCATGCAGGTGAGGCCCGACATCAACGCTTCCTCGATCTGCTGCGGGCAGATGAAGTGGATATGCGCGTCCATGCCGCCGGCGGTGATGATCTTGCCCTCTCCGGCGATCGCTTCCGTGCCCGGTCCGACGATGATGTCGACGCCGGGCTGGGTGTCCGGATTGCCGGCCTTGCCGATCGCGACGATCCGGCCGTCCTTCAGGCCGATATCCGCCTTCACGATGCCCCAGTGGTCGAGAATCAGCGCATTGGTGATGACCGTATCCACGGCGCCGTCGGCGCGCGTCACCTGGCTCTGGCCCATGCCGTCACGGATGACCTTGCCGCCGCCGAACTTCACCTCTTCGCCATAGGTGGTGAAATCCTTTTCTACCTCGATGAACAGTTCCGTATCGGCAAGACGCACCTTGTCGCCCTTGGTCGGACCGAACATCGAGGCATAGGCGGCGCGGGACATCTTGAAGGACATGGCGTCAGGTTCCTTGGCAGAGGGAGGAAGCAAAGAGGGGTTGCAGGCGCATCAGGCGGCCGCTTGCGATGTAACGATCGACCAGGCGACGTTCGGCCTCGAAGGGATGGCCGTCCCAGCCCGTATGGCCGAAACCGGCGAGGATGATCGTATCCTCGGCATGGGCGGGATCGGAGAGCAGCGCCTCGATCACCACCAGGCCACTGGACGGCACGACGTAAGGCTCGGCGTCGAGCGCAAGCAGGGTCTCGTCAAGCGCCTCGTGCACGTCGCGATGGATGATCCTGTGACGCTTGCCCTTCGCGGCAGCAAAGCTTGCAAAGCCGTCGGTATAGTCGTCACAGAAATCGTCGAGTTCGGGATGGCTGATGGCAAGCGCCGGCTTGAGATCGCCAAACTTCTCGGGATCGCGCACCGACCAGATCTCCGCCGTGCGGCGCACGGCCTCGCTGTCGCGCCATTCCGGATCGGCGAGCATGGCCGCACCCGGACGCCCCGTATTGCAGACGGCGACGATATCGGTCCTGCGGCCCGCAACACCGAAATTGCGGCTGCCGTTGAACCGGATGACGAGATCCGCTGCATCGATGAGCGACGCCACTCCGTCGTCCACCGGTCCGTTCCCGACAATCATGACCTGCCGTGCCTGGGCCATTGCGTCACACCCTCAATAGAGCCCGACCAATGATTTCAGCTCTTCCGTCCGGCGCTTCGTCAGCTCTGCCAGGCAGGAAGAAATCATCAATGGCTGCATCGAACCACCCTCGGCCGAGTAACCTTCGACATCGCAGGCCGCGTCGCGATAGGCGAGCCAGGCACGTTGCGAAACCAGAAGCCGTTTGGCTGCGCCATTGTCACCGGACGGGGGCGAAGCCTTGTCCCATGCGAGCATGGCGGCGCGCGTCTCGGCCCATTGGGCATTCATGTCGGCATCGGCTTTTCGATAGTCCTCGGCCGCACACTGGTTCATGTCGGCCTGGGTCTGGGCATTGTTGCAATCGACGTCCCGCACGTCCTCACCCGAGGCCGGCGCGTCTTGCAGCAATACGCAACCGCAGAGCATCAGGATCACGCCCCAATTCATCGCACGCACCATGACCATTCCCCCCGGGCCGCCACGTCAGAGGCCACCCATGACCTGCTGGCGGAAGCCGTAGACTTCGCGCTTGCCCTGCAGCGGGATCAGCGTCACCTGCCGGGTCTGGCCCGGCTCGAAGCGCACGGCCGTGCCCGCAGGAATATCGAGCCGCATGCCGCGCGCCTTGTCCCGCTCAAAAATCAGCCCGGCATTGGTCTCGAAGAAATGGTAGTGACTGCCGACCTGCACAGGCCGGTCGCCGCTGTTTGATACCTCGATCGTCACGGTCGGATGACCGGCATTCAGCTCGATTTCGCCTGCTGCTGCAATGATTTCACCGGGGATCATGAATCGCTCCTTCAGCGGGTTCAAGCGGCGCGCGAGGGCGGGCAGCCCTCGGCTTTGAGAACGCGTTTGGTGGATGCCGGATTGTTGGCGAGCTTGCCGGCGGGTCGGATCGGCCGGCGCACCAGTTCGCCACCGCAGTTCGGGCAGATGCCGGCAAGTGTGGTTTCGGCGCAGTCGGCGCAATAGGTGCATTCGAAGCTGCAGATCATCGCCAGGCTCTCCGGCGGCAGATCCTTGTCGCAGCACTCGCAGTTCGGCCGAAGTTCCAGCGCCATGATGTCAGTCCTCAGCGGATCGGTTCGTGCACGGTCACGAGCTTCGTCCCGTCCGGGAACGTCGCCTCCACCTGCACGTCGTGGATCATCTCGGCAATGCCTTCCATCACCTGGTCACGGGTGACGACATGCGCGCCCGCTTCCATCAGGTCGGCGACGCTGCGGCCGTCGCGCGCGCCTTCGACGACGAAATCGGTGATCAGCGCGATGGCTTCCGGATAGTTGAGCTTGACGCCCCGCTCCAGCCGGCGCCGCGCGACGATGGCGGCCATGGCGATCAGCAGTTTGTCCTTTTCCCGCGGCGTCAGGTTCATGCGTGCTCCAATCAGATGTCGTCAGAGAGTCCAGACTTTTGGCACAGACGCGCCCCCGCGCAAGGCCGAAATGATCGGGATCAGGATTTTTCGCAAGGCAAAGCCGTCTGGCGCCGACACACGGGCAACAAGCTTGCCTTGCCAATAACTTACGCCGCCCATTTCTTCACCAATCAGCCCACGAATTGGGCTGACCAGCCCTTCCGCACGGGGGCTGACATGAATGAGCGTCGCAAAGGCGACCCGGCCCGACAGCACGCCCGGATGAGCGGTCAGACCCGCGACATCCCCCTCGAGCTTCAGGTCTTCGGCATGCAGAAGCTTCCCATCGCGGCGGATTCGCCAGCGGTCGCGCACGAGGCCCGTATTCATCGCCTCGCCCATGGCCTTGCGTCCGAGAAGGATCGCCTCGACGGCCAGGAATTCCGCATCCGCGGCGAGATCGACCTCGAGCCTACGGGTGAGAGAGGCATTGTCGAAGAGAATGCTTTCCTGCGGCAGCCAGTGGAATTTGGCGCCTTGGCCGACCTCGATTCGGCTGGTGATCTGGCCCGTACCAGCCGAGGCCTTGTAGATCTTCTCGCAGGCCTGCGTGGTCGCTGTGACGAAACAGTTAGGCCCGGCGCGGAAATGCCAGTCGAATTCGTCGCCGCCGGTAATGCCGCCGGCGGTGTTGATCGTCACCGCCTCGAGTTCATCGGTAAAACTTTCGGGCAGACGGATCTTCGCCGCCCCTTCCTGAAAAAGCTCGGCGATGCGCGTGCGCCCGCCGAGCGACTTGGTTACAAGTCGCCCGATACCACGGGCACGCTGTTGTCGTGTGTGCTGGATTGCTTGCACGTTTTCCCCTGCCCGCCATTCTGTGTCGAGGCGGTTGTTTGGCCATCGACGCAAGAGGCGTCGACGGCATTTCCGGCCATCATCTCTCCGCCGGATGTGCGGAAGAAGTCCCACATTCTGTCCGTCGCATCAACCTCCCGGATCGTCTCGTTGCCGGCAGACGCCAATCGGAACAGCACCGAACGCGCCGGCCAGGCATGGTCGGCATTGGCGATCACATAGGACATGACGCTGGTGCCGGCTCGGCAGCCGAGATAGCGCGAGACATCGGCCGATGCGCCGGTTTCGGTCTGCGGCCGTGTCTCGCAGCCGTTGAGCTCGGCCCAGCGGTTGAGCGCCACTTCGCCGCCATAACGCCAATAGGCCTTTCCGCCGCCATCAAACGGATTGACGTGATCCTTCATGCCCGAGAAGGCGATGATCGAGACGGGCCGGCTCGGCTGGCAGCTTTCACGCCGCGGCCGCCAAACGCCGTTCTCCTCCACAGGGGTTCCCGCGCGCAGCCCCATGACAAAGCCGGCCGCGGCAAAATCGCCAAAACCGTTGCAGATGTATTGCGACAGCATGCGTCCGCCGCCCGAATAACCCGAGGCATAGATCTTCGCCGTGTCGATGCAGAGCGTGTCCTTGGCGAGCTTCACCGCATCGCGGATGGCGAGCGATTCATCCGCCCCCTCGCCGGCGGTGACACCCGGCACGTTCCAGGCATGGGTATTGGGCAGCTCGCCCTTCAGGCTGCCGGCGAGCGCCATGACCACGAAACCCTCGCGCTCCGCCACTTCATCCCAATGGCTGCGCTTCAGCTGCACGGTGGGATTGCTGTTCGATCCATGAAAATCGAGGACCAGCGGAACCTTCTTCTTGCCGGTATAGTTTGACGGAATGACATAGACCGCCTCGCGCGTCACCCCACCCGACTGGAAGGTCAGGCTGTGAGGACCTGGTGGGACCGCCGTGTCGCAACTGGCGGCTTCGGCCGAAATCGCCGACAAGCCGAAGAGAAAGAGCCCCGCGACCACGCGAAATACATCGCGTGCCCGCACGTTCGGAAAAACCGTGCTGGTCGTCATGGATGTGCCTTCTGTTAGCAGATGCGCGTCTAATATCACGCGTGGCTCCAGCATCAACCCGACATTGCTAATAAATCATCAACCCTGTCTTGCAAAATCATACGGTCAGGTGCCGCCGCGCCTCCGGCGTATCCAGCGTTTCGGCGGCCCCCTGATGCACGATCTCGCCGCGATCCATAATGTAAACGTGATCGGCGAGCTCCCGGCAGAAATCGAGATATTGCTCGACGAGCAGGATCGCCATGCCGGTGGTGTCGCGTAAGTAACGAATCGCCCGGCCGATATCCTTGATGATCGACGGCTGGATGCCTTCCGTCGGCTCGTCCAGCACGAGGATCTTCGGCCGCGTCACCATGGCCCGCCCGATCGCCAGCTGCTGCTGCTGCCCGCCCGAGAGGTCGCCACCGCGCCGTGACAGCATGGAATCCAGAACCGGAAACAGGCTGAAGATGTCGTCGGGAATGAACCGGTCTTTGCGGTCAAGGGGCGCATAACCGGTTTCAAGGTTCTCCTTGACGGTCAAGAGCGGAAAGATCTCGCGCCCCTGTGGCACATAACCGACCCCCGTGCGCGCCCGGTTGAACGGCGCCATGCCGTTGAGCTTGGTGCCGTTGAAGGTGATCGTTCCGGCCGAGACAGCATGCTGGCCGGTAATGGCGCGCAAGAGCGACGACTTGCCGACACCGTTGCGGCCGAGCACACAGGTGATCTTGCCCATCTCGGCATTGATGGAGACACCCCGAAGGGCCTGGGCGGCGCCGTAATGGAGATTGACGTTTTCGACTGTCAGCATGGGTTTGTCCCCCGTTGTCTTGTTCCCACCTCCCCCTTGAGGGGGGAGGTCGCAGCGAAGCTGCGGGTGGGGGTGATCCTTCTGCAACCAGTCACCCCACCCCGGCGCTTTGCGCCGACCCTCCCCCTCAAGGGGAGGGTGAGCCATCACCGCCCCAGATAGTTCTCGATGACCTTCTGGTCGTTCGAGACGAAATCGATCGAGCCCTCGGCGAGCACGGAGCCCTCCGCAAGACACGTCACCTTCACCCCGAGATCGCGGATGAAGCCCATGTCGTGTTCGACGACGACGACCGAGCGGGTCTTGGCGATTTCCTTCAAGAGAATGGCCGTCTCCGCCGTCTCCGCATCCGTCATACCGGCAACCGGTTCGTCGACCAGAAGAAGCTTGGGTTCCTGCGCCAAAAGCATGCCGATCTCCAGCCATTGCTTCTGGCCGTGTGAAAGATTGGCGGCCAGCTCGTCCTTGCGATGGGTGAGCCGCACCGTCTCGAGGATTTCCTCGATACGCGCCTTGTCTCCGGACGACAGACTGTAGAACAGCGTCGCGAAGACGCCGCGTTTGCGGTTCAGCGCCAGTTCCAGATTGTCCCAGACCGTATGGCTTTCGAACACCGTCGGCTTCTGGAACTTGCGGCCGATGCCGAGCTGGGCGATTTCCGCCTCGTCCTTCTTCGTCAGGTCGATCTTGCCGCCGTCGAAGAAGACTTCGCCGCTGTCGGGCCGGGTCTTGCCGGTGATGATGTCCATCATCGTCGTCTTGCCGGCGCCGTTCGGGCCGATGATGGCGCGCAGTTCACCGGGCTCGACGATAAAGGACAGCGAATTGAGCGCCTTGAAGCCGTCGAAGGAGACGGAGACGCCGTTGAGATAGAGCAGGCTCGATGTTGTCTGGTCGCTCATGGTCTCACTCCGCAGCCACGGGGGTCGTTTCGGGTTTCACGTCTGTATTCGCTGCATCCTTGTCCGCCTCGCGGGCATAATCCTTGCGCTTGGCCAAGTACGCCTGGACCGTGCCGACGATACCCTTGGGCAGGAAGAGCGTGACGCAGATGAAGAGACCGCCGAGTGCAAAGAGCCAGAGATCGGGGAAAGCGCCGGTGAAATAGCTTTTCCCCACATTGACGAGGATCGCGCCGATGATCGGGCCGATCAGCGTGCCGCGCCCGCCGACGGCCGTCCAGACGACGACTTCGATGGAGTTGGCGGGCGCGAACTCACCCGGATTGATGATGCCGACCTGCGGCACGAAGAGCGCTCCGGCAATGCCGGCCATCATCGCCGAAACGACGAAGGTGAAGAGCTTGATGTTCTCGACCCGGTAGCCGAGGAAACGCACCCGGCTTTCCGCATCGCGCACCCCGACCAGCACCTTGCCGAACTTGGAGCGGGTGATGGCGGAGGCGAGCACCAGGCACAGCGACAGGAAGATCGCCGACAGCGCAAACAGCACCGCACGGGTCCCGTCCGCCTGAACGTTGAAGCCGAGGATTTCCTTGTAGTCGGTCAGCCCGTTATTGCCGCCGAAGCCCATGTCGTTGCGGAAGAAGGCCAGAAGCAGCGCATAGGTCATCGCCTGGGTGATGATCGACAGATAGACGCCGTTGACGCGCGAGCGGAAGGCGAACCAGCCGAAGACGAAGGCGAGCAGTCCCGGCACCAGCAGCACCATGGCCATGGCGACGGGGAAGTAATTCATCCCATGCCAGAACCAGGGCAGTTCCTTCCAGTTCAGGAAGACCATGAAGTCCGGCAAAATGGGATCGCCATAGACGCCGCGCGAGCCGATCTGGCGCATCAGATACATGCCCATGGCATAACCGCCGAGCGCGAAGAAGGCGCCGTGGCCGAGCGAGAGGATGCCGCAGTAACCCCAGACGAGGTCGAGTGCGAGCGCCAAGAGCGCGTAGCAGAGATATTTGCCGAGCAGCGACACCACATAGGTTGGCACATGCAGTGCGCTGTCCGGCGGTGTCAGCAGGTTGAGTGCCGGCACCAGAAGGGCGAAACCGAGGAGAATGCCGACGGCAATGAGGATCTTGCCGTCGAGTGCGCGCAGGATGAAGCCGCTGATCATGCTTCCACCGCCCTTCCCTTGAGCGCGAAGAGGCCGCGCGGTCGTTTCTGGATGAAGAGAATGATCAGGACGAGCACGAGGATCTTGCCGAGCACCGCGCCAACCGAAGGTTCGAGGAACTTGTTGAGGATGCCGAGTGACAAGGCTCCGACAAAAGTGCCCCAGAGATTGCCGACGCCGCCGAAGACCACGACCATGAAACTGTCGATGATGTAGGACTGGCCGAGATTGGGCGAAACGTTGTCGATCTGGGAAAGCGCCACCCCGGCGATCCCGGCGATGCCCGAGCCGAGCGCGAAGGTGAAGGCGTCGACCCATGGCGTGCGGATGCCCATGGAGGAGGCCATGCGGCGGTTCTGCGTGACGGCGCGCATCTGCAGGCCGAAGGACGAACGCTTCATCAAGGCCAGCAGGGCGAAGAAAATGCTGAGCGAGAAGAGCACGATCCACAGTCGGTTCCAGGTGATCGAGAGGCCGCCGAGCGCAAACGAGCCGGACATCCAGGAGGGATTGCCGACTTCCTGGTTGGTCGGACCGAAGATCGTGCGGATCGTCTGCTGCAGGATGAGCGAAATGCCCCAGGTGGCGAGCAGCGTTTCGAGCGGCCGGCCATAGAGGAAGCGGATCACGCCACGTTCGATGATCAGGCCGACGGCGGCGGTGACCAGAAAGGCGACCGGCAGCGCAATGGCGAGCGACCAGTCGAAGAGCTCGGGATAGCTGGTGCGGATAACCTGCTGAACCGCGAAGGTGGAATAGGCGCCGATCATCACCATCTCGCCATGCGCCATGTTGATGATGCCCATGACGCCGAAGGTGATGGCAAGGCCGATGGCCGCAAGCAGCAGCACAGAGCCGAGCGAGATGCCGTACCAGACGTTCTGGCCCATGTCCCAGAACAGGAGCTGACCCTCGATCTTGCTGATTGCCGCATCGAGATCCGGCTTCAGGCTCTCATCGATGGTCGACGACACCGACATCAGGATGCCGATGGCCTCGCGCCCGCCGAGCGAGGCGACGGTTGCGATGGCCGCGCGCTTTTCCTCGGCCGAACGATCGGACGCGAGAACGGAAACGGCCCGTGCCTCCTGCATGCGTGCCTTCACCTCGGAATCGGCCTCCGTCGCCAGCGCCGTCTCGACCAGATCGAGATTTTCGGCACTTGGCGACTGCAACACCGCCTGGGCGGCGGCAAGCCGCACGGCGCGGTCGGGGCTCAGAAGCGTCAGCCCGCCGAGTGCGGAGCGGATCGCGCGGCGCAGCGTGTTGTTGACCTTGATCTTGGTAAAGGCGCCCTTCGGCTCTTCGCCGATCGTCTCGCCGGTCAGCGGGTCGATGGCCGCGAGATTGCTGCCGGCAGCTTTGGTGATGAAGACCTGGTTGTCCGACTTACGGACATAGAGATCGCCCTCGGCAAAGGCTTCGAGAGCGGGAACGACACGGGCGTCGGCGGTCGCCGCGATCTGCCCGAGAAGCTCTTCGGCCTGCTTGAAATTGGCCTTGCCGAGCGCGTTCAGGAGTTCGCGCGGGTCGCTCTGCGCCAACGAAGGCGCGGCGAAGGATAGAAGCAGGAAAGCGACTGTGATGAAACGAATAAGCATGGTTTTGTCCCCCGGTTGGCGGGGCGGCGGAGCCTGAAAAGCCCCTCATCCGCCTGCCGGCACCTTCTCCCCGTGAACGGGGAGAAGGACGATTGCCGCGCCCTCGCCGATCGTTGCCAGCGTTTCGCGTGGCACGTCCCCTCTCCCCGCTTGCGGGGAGAGGTCGGAGCAACGAGTTGCTCCAGGGGTGAGGGGCTAAGACCCAAAGGTCAGCCGATCAGCTACCCTTGCCGCCGCACTTGCCGGTGGCAACGTTGAAGTTGCCGCATTCCATCGGCTTGCGCCAATCGGAGATCAGGTCCTTGGAGTCGGGCAGGTAATCCGACCATTCGTCGCCGACGACCGACGGGGTCTGCTGGACGATTTCGAACTGGCCATCGGCCTGGATTTCGCCGATCAGCACCGGCTTGGTGATGTGGTGGTTCGGCATGACGGTCGAAGTACCGCCGGACAGGTTCGGGACGGACACGCCGATGATGCTATCGAGAACGGCGTCTGTGTCGGTGGTGCCGGCAGCTTCGACGGCCTTAACCCAGGCGTTGAAGCCGATATAGGCGGCTTCCATCGGGTCGTTCGTCACGCGCTTGTCGTTCTTGGTGAAGGCATGCCAGGTCTTGATGAACTCGGCATTGACCGGGGCGTCGACGGACTGGAAGTAGTTCCAGGCGGCGAGATGGCCGACCAGCGGAGCCGTATCGAGGCCGGCGAGTTCTTCTTCACCGACGGAGAAGGCGACGACCGGGATGTCTTCCGCCTTGATGCCCTGGTTGGCGAGTTCCTTGTAGAAGGGCACGTTCGCGTCACCGTTGATGGTCGAGACGACGGCGGTCTTCTTGCCGGCAGAGCCGAACTTCTTGATGTCGGAGACGATGGTCTGCCAGTCGGAATGACCGAACGGCGTGTAGTTGATCATGATGTCTTCTTCGGCAACGCCCTTCGACATCAGATAGGCTTTGAGGATCTTGTTGGTTGTCTGCGGATAGACGTAGTCGGTGCCGGCGAGAACCCAGCGCTCGACGCCTTCTTCATTGGCCAGATAGTCGACGGCCGGGATGGCCTGCTGGTTCGGAGCGGCACCGGTATAGAAGATGTTGCGCGAGGATTCTTCACCCTCGTACTGGACCGGATAGAAGAGGATGGAATTCAGCTCTTCGAAGACCGGCAGAACGGACTTGCGCGACGACGAGGTCCAGCAACCGAAGACCGCGGCGACCTTGTCTTTCGAGATCAGTTCGCGGGCCTTTTCGGCAAACAGCGGCCAGTCGGAGGCCGGGTCGACCACGACGGCTTCGAGCTTCTTGCCGAGAACGCCGCCCTTCTTGTTCTGCTCGTCAATGAGCATCAGCATGGCGTCTTTCAGCGTCGTTTCCGAAATTGCCATCGTGCCCGACAGCGAGTGGAGAACGCCGATCTTGATCGTGTCGTCTGCGGCGAACGCGCCGTGGAAGGCTGTCGTCGATAGCATGGCGCCGAGAAGCGCGCCCGTCAGTTTCATCTTCATGGACATTGTTGTGATCCCCTCTTCTTGGTCGCAACCGGTCGGTTAATGAAATTTAACCGTTGCTGGAGGGGACTATCGGATGCCGCAGTGCAAAATCGTATACGTCGTTTGACGTAGGCGATGGGGGTAAAGAGGGAAGACGACAGGGCGCTCGGAGGCAACTGCGCTCGCTTGGACTGCAACGGCTGCCAATTTGCCGCGTTTTCCTCTATACCGGTAGTCAGACAAGAGGACATGACATGGACTTATCCCCCCGCCGCAGCGACCTGAAACAGGCAACCAGCCAGGCGCATCAGGCTCTCGACGATCTGATCGGGGCATTCGTGACGGCGGAAGACTATGCGCGTTATCTGGAGGGCATGGCCCGCTTCCGGTTGCCCGTAGAAGCCTGGCTGGCCACCCAAACGCTGCCAGCAGGCTTCGAAGACTGGAAGCCGGGCCTCTATGGCGAAGAACTGACCGCCGACCTTCGGGTCCTTGGCCTTGCGCCTCCCGACGAGCTTGAAGCGTTCACGCCGCCACCCGGCGACGGACTGCTGGGACTTCTCTATGTGCTCGAAGGCTCGGCCCTCGGCGCCAGGCTTCTCGCGAAACGGGCAGAAGCAATCGGGTTTACCGAGAGGAACGGCGCGCGCCATCTTTTTGCTCAGGCGCGGAACTTTTCGAACTGGCGTGCGTTTTCGGACCGTATGGAGAACGTGTGTGTGTATGACGAACGGGCCGCTGCAGCATGGGCCGACACCGCTTTCGACTATGCTCGCAACGCCTTCGAAAGTGTTCTGAATGCCAACCGTGCCTACCGTCGATCTGTCGAACTGCGACCGTGAACCCATCCATATTCCCGGAAGCATTCAACCACACGGCTGCCTGCTTGCCTGCGATCCGGCCATTACCACTGTTCGCCGGTATTCCGCCAATGCTGGCGGCATGCTGCGTCTGGACGGGAATCTGAAGAACCGGCAAGTCGCCGATCTCCTGGGCGAGGAAGCGACCCACGACCTGCGCAATGCCATTGCCCAGGCGCCGGATTCCAGCCGCCCCGCCGTGATTGCCCATTTGCGCCTCCCCAATGGCGATCACTTCGACATTGCCGTGCATCGCCAGCAGGATGGCGCTATCCTCGAGTTCGAGCCGTCCCTGCGCCGCACGCAACCGCTTCAACTCGCCCGCGAGATGATCGGCCGCATCAAGGACATCACCGATATCGACCTGTTGATCGCCTCCTCCGCCAAGCTCGTGCGCTCGGTCCTCGGTTACGACCGCGTCATGATCTATCGCTTCGAGGAGGACGGTTCAGGCAAGGTCGCAAGCGAAGCCAAGCGTGTCGATCTTGAAAGCTTCCTTGGCCAGTATTTCCCGGCCACAGATATCCCCCGCCAGGCCCGTATTCTTTACATGCAGAACCCGATCCGCGTCATCTCCGACGCGCGCGGTACTCGGGTGGATCTGCTTCCGCAAGACGATGAAGTCCGTCAGCCTCTGGACCTGTCCTTCGCCCATCTGCGCAGCGTATCCCCGATCCACTGCGAATATCTGCGCAACATGGGGGTCGCGGCCTCCATGTCGATTTCGATCATCCTCGACAACCAGCTTTGGGGCCTGATCGCATGCCATCATTATGCGCCGAAGACGCTGACTATGTCGGAGCGGATCGCGGCCGAAATGTTCGGCGAATTCTTCTCGCTGCATCTGCTGGCCCTGCGCCAGAAGCGTAAGCTCGACACCGCCAACGAGGCCCGTCGAGCCCTCGACCGGTTCCTCCAATCGGCGTCCCACCAGACGGATGTCGATCGGATTCTGTCCGGCGCCCTGCCGGAATTCCAGAAACTGCTCGCCTGCGACGGCGTCGGCCTGTGGATGAATGGGCGATGGACCGCCATCGGTGCTGTTCCACCGGCGGGTGAGGAAGTAGCCCTCGCGACTTTCGTCAGTGCAACCTCGGAAGGCCGTATCTGGGGCACGAAGTCCCTCTCCGCCGTTTTCCCGGAAGCTGAGTATCCTGAAACAGTTTCCGGCGTGCTTGCCGTTCCGCTGTCGCAGATCCCGCGCGACTATCTCTTCTTCTTCCGCAAGGAGAGACTTCAGACGTTGAACTGGGCCGGCAATCCGGAAAAGACCTACGAAACAGGCCCTCTCGGCGATCGCCTGACACCGCGCAAGAGTTTCGCCATCTGGAAGGAGACGGTGCGCCATCAGGCAGAACCGTGGCAGGATGCCGACATGGAGATTGCCGAGGCTATCCGCTCGGCCACCGTTGAGATCGTCCTCCATCACAACGAGCTGATGCAGGAAGAGCGCAGCAAGGCGGATGTTCGCCAGCGTATGCTGAACGAAGAACTCAATCACCGGGTGAAGAACATCCTCGCCGTCATCAAGTCGTTGGTCGCTGCTCCGGGCCAGGAAGAGGTGCCGATCGAGCATTACATCGGCTCGTTGCGGGGGCGCATCCATGCGCTCTCCCACGCCCATGACCAACTAACCCGCGGCGGCGGGGGCGGCTCGTTATACGGCCTGCTGCAGGCGGAACTCCTGCCCTATCGCGCCGGTTTGCAAACGCTTTCGCTGACAGGCGGGCCCGTGACGCTGGATGCGCGCGCCCATGCGGTCGCCGCCCTCGTTATTCATGAGCTCTGCACCAATGCCGCCAAATACGGCGCTCTGTCGCGCCTGGGGGGATCGCTCATCGTGGAATGGCAGCGGGCAGAAGAGGATGACTGCGTCATTCGCTGGCAGGAAACGGGGGGGCCGACAATCGGTCCGATCGGCCGCAAGGGATTTGGCACGGCGCTCATCGAGCGCAGCATTCCCTACGACCTTGGCGGATCAAGCCATCTCGACTATAATCCGGAGGGACTGGCGGCGGAGTTTCGCATTCCGGGTCGCTTCCTCACCTGGGAGACAGCCGAAATCACCGAAGAGAAGCCCGTCGAGACCATGATGCCATCAACCGAGAGCCAACCGCTCCAGGACGGCCTGCCCGTCCTCCTCGTCGAGGACCAGGTCCTGATCGCCATGGACGCGGAAATGATGCTGGCCGATGCCGGGATCGAGAACGTCGTGACGGCAAGTTCAAGCGCTGACGCCTTGAGCCGTCTGAAGACATTTACACCGGCGATCGCCATCCTCGACATCAATCTCGGGCGCGACACATCCGTTCCGGTCGCCGAAGAGTTGACGAGACTCGGCATCCCCTTCGTCTTTGCCACTGGCTACGATGATCGGTCGATCGTACCCGATGGATTTGCCGAAGTGCCCGTCGTTCGCAAGCCCTATGACTCAGGCGCCCTGCTCAAGGCTCTGTCGGACCGGCTGCGAGCGACTGCGTAGAACGTCTAAGACCAAAGGAGCAGCACGAGCCGCTGGGAACCCCTGCAGATACAGGGTTGCCAGACGCATGCACACGGCATATGTTCTCATTTTGTTCCATAAGTGAGACCTTTCATGCGACTGCTCGAGCAATTCATCGTCGAGGCGAAGGCAGCCTGTTACGTAGGCGGCAAGGTTGTGGAGCCGCGAGCATCCCGGCACGGGGCGCATGACCTGAACTACGCGCGTGGCGCTTTTCGCTATCTCGACAGCTATTTCGGCGGCACCGATTTTATCGGGCAAGAAGTCGTCTGGAAGGACGAAGAGCCCGTCTGGGCGCTCAACTACTACGGCCGCATACTCGATCCTGAAGGGATTGACGGACAGCGCGCGGGGAACATCATCCAGAAGGCCCTGGGCGCGCTTTACCAGGAAGGCCGCTTCCTCGGTGGCTTCACCTTCCAGCACCCATTGGGCGAATATGTCGACGAATCCGTCGGCGACGCCGCAAGCTTCCAAGGCATCGAACGCATCCTGGTTGGCGGACGACTGGCCTATCGCCTTGATTACCACGGAGGGCTAATAAAACCCTGAGGCAGAAGCGACGGCCCAGTCTCTGCCCTTGCTATTCCGGCCAATCCCGTGAAAATGCCTAAACCTATGTCATTTTCAATCAGGCGCTAGAATTTAGGCATGCCGGCACGCCAACGCATCATCCCTGTCCGCCGCGAATACAATCGCTGGGTTGGCAACCAGACGCTGGAAGACTATGCGCTGCGCTTCACCGCGAAAAGCGCCCGTAAATTCTCTTCCAGCCGCATCTCCCAGACGGCGATCGGCGCGATTTCCTTCCTGGCGCTGGAGGCGATCGGCGGCACGATCACGATCGCCTATGGCACGACCAACGCCTTCTTTGCCATCGTCGTGGCGGCAATCCTGATGCTGCTGGTCGGCGTCCCGATCAGCAAATATGCCATCCGCCACGGCGTCGATATCGACTTGCTGACCCGTGGCGCCGGTTTCGGCTATATCGGTTCCACCATCACCTCGCTGATCTATGCCAGCTTCACCTTCATGCTCTTCGCCATCGAGGCGTCGATCATGACGAAGGCCCTGGAGCTCGCCTTCGGCATACCGCTGTGGCTGGGCTACATCATCTCCGCGGTCGTCGTCCTGCCGCTGGTGACCTATGGGATCCGGCTGATCTCGAAGTTCCAGCTGCTGACCCAGCCTTTCTGGATCGTGCTGAACGTGCTGCCCTTCGTCTTCATCGCTTTTCTCGATTGGGAAAAGATCGACCTCTGGCGCGCCTTTGCCGGCATCAACCATTCCAATGCTGGCCTCGGCCACGCCGCCCCCTTCGATCTCCTGGAATTCGGCGCAGCATCGGCCGTCATCCTGGCGCTGATGCCGCAGATTGGCGAACAGGTCGACTTCCTGCGATTCCTGCCGCCGGAAGGCGCTCGCAAGCTGCATCACCGGATCGCAATCTTTCTGGCTGGTCCAGGATGGGTCGTGCTCGGCGTACCGAAACTGCTGGCCGGCTCCTTCCTCGCCGTGCTGACGCTCTCGACCGCCGTACCAATCGGCGAAGCCGCCGACCCGGCCCATATGTATGTCGCAGCCTTCGGCTACATGATCCCGAACGACACGGCTGCCCTGATGTTGATGGCCGCTTTCGTGGTGATCTCGCAGCTGAAGATCAACGTGATGAATGCCTATGCCGGCTCGCTGGCCTGGTCGAACTTCTTCTCCCGGCTCACCCACAGCCATCCGGGCCGGGTCGTCTGGCTGGTCTTCAACGTGGCGATTGCGCTCCTCCTGATGGAACTCGGCATCTACGGACTGTTGGAGCAAACCCTCGGTATCTTCTCTATCATCGCAATGAGCTGGCTCTGCGCCATTTCCGCCGATCTCTTCATCAACAAGAACCTCGGTTTGTCGCCGCCTGGCATCGAATTCAAGCGCGCCCATCTCTACGACATCAACCCGGTCGGTTGCGGGACCATGCTCCTCTCGGCAAGCCTGGCGCTGGCCGCCCATTTCGGCGCCTTCGGCGATTTGATGGCGTCGCTGTCGACCTATGTCACGCTCGTCGCCTTCGTCATCTCCCCGTTGATCGCCTGGGGCACGGAAGGCAAGTTTTACCTCGCCCGCAAACCCCGCCATAGCTGGAAGAA
This sequence comes from Rhizobium glycinendophyticum, assembly GCF_006443685.1. NCBI lineage: Bacteria > Pseudomonadati > Pseudomonadota > Alphaproteobacteria > Hyphomicrobiales > Rhizobiaceae > Peteryoungia > Peteryoungia glycinendophytica. The sequence goes on from NZ_VFYP01000001.1 coordinate 2,831,003, forward strand.
CGTCACGAGCATTACCTGCTCGATCTGCGAACATCCTTTCGAGCCTGAAGACATGGCCTGGTGCCCGGCCTATGCCGCACCGATCTGCTCGCTCTGCTGCACGCTCGACAGCCGCTGTCACGACATGTGCAAGCCGCATGCAAAGATCAACGCCCAGGCGGGCGCCGTTGCCCGCACCTTCCTGCCGGCGGTCCTGCTGGAAAAATTCTCGACCCGCCTCGGCCGCTACGCCCTGACCGCTCTCGCCTCGATCTCGCTGATCGGCTCGATCCTGGCGCTGATAGCCCATCAGGTGAATGTTGCGACCCCTGAAATGACCGACGTCGTCAACCGCACGGTGTTGGTGGTCTTCTTCATCTTCGCCATCATCGCCGGCATCGTCTCCTGGTTCTACGTGCTTGCCCATGACAGCCGGCTGGTGGCCGAGGAAGAATCCTCGCGTCAGAACACGCTGTTGCTCAAGGAGATCGCCGCCCACCGCAAGACGGATGCCGCTTTGCAGAACGCGAAGGAAACGGCAGAGGCCGCCAACCGCGCCAAGAGCCGCTATGTCGTTGGCCTGTCGCATGAGCTCCGCACCCCGCTCAACGCCGTGCTCGGCTATGCCCAGATCCTGGAGCGCGACGAGACAATCCCGGTGCCACGCCAGTCCGCGATCAAGGTCATACGCCGCTCGGCGGATCATCTTTCCGGCTTGATCGATGGCCTCCTGGACATCTCGAAGATCGAGGCTGGCCGCCTACAGGTCTTCTCGAACGAAGTGAACATCCAGGACTTTCTGGACCAACTAATCGACATGTTCGCGCCCCAGGCCGCTGCCAAGGGCATCCTCTTCGAGCATCAGCGCTCGCGCAACCTCCCGCTTTATGTCCGCACAGACGAGCGTCGCATTCGCCAGATCCTCGTCAATCTCCTGTCCAACGCCATCAAGTTCACCGACGAGGGCACGATCCGCTTTACGGTCGATTATCGCAGCCAGGTGGCGACCTTCACCGTCAGCGACACCGGCCGCGGCATTGCGGAAAAAGATCTGACCCGCATCTACGAACCCTTCCAGCGCGGCGAGGCCGACAATATTCGCCCGCAGCCGGGCCTCGGCCTCGGCCTCACTATCACCAAGCTGCTCACCCAGACGCTGGGCGGCGAGATCTCCGTCGTCAGCGAACGCGATAAGGGGTCAACCTTCAAGATCCGCCTGATGTTGTCGGCCATCGACCGGCCCAACACCGCACCCGCGCCGGAACGAAAGATCGTCTCCTATACCGGTCCGCGCCGCACCATCGTCGTCGTCGATGACAACGAGGATCACCGCGAACTGATGCGCGAGGTGCTCGCCCCGCTCGACTTCGTGGTCTTGACCGCAGCCGGCGGTCCGGAATGCCTGACCCTGATCGGCGGGGTGAAGCCGGACCTCTTTCTCGTCGACATCTCCATGCCCGGCATGAACGGCTGGCAACTGGTTGAAAAGCTGCGCGATGTCGGCCAGAAGGCGCCGATCCTGATGCTGTCAGCGAATATCGGCGACGCGCCTGCCCCCGGTGGCGAAGGCCATGACGACGCGATCACCAAGCCGGTCGACATTTCCCGTCTGCGCGACAAGCTTGCCCGCTTCCTCGGTCTCGACTGGATCTATGCCGACGATCCCCGCCTGCTCCAGCCGGCTCTCCACCCGCAAAAGCCTGTATCGCCTGGAGCGGCGCACCTTGAAGAGTTGCTGAGCCTCTGCGACATCGGCTATATCCGCGGCATTGAGGCCAAGCTCGCCGAACTGGCGGGACTAGGGGGCCACGCAGCCTTTGTCGACACCGCCCGCGCCCATGTGCAGGCTTTTGACCTCGCCGGCTTGCGCAGCTTCCTGACCTCCTTTGAAACCGACAGGGAGGTCATCCATGGCTGAGGCCATCAGGCGCGATATTGTCCTCCTCGTCGACGACAGCCCGGACGCGCTCGGCTTTCTGACCGAAGCGCTGGAAGCCTCTGGCTATTCGGTGCTGATCGCCACATCAGGCCATGCAGCGCTCTCGATCGTCGCCCGCATCAGCCCCGATCTGATCCTGCTCGATGCGGTCATGCCCGGCATGGACGGCTTCGAGGCGTGTCGCGCGTTGAAAGCCGACCCCGTCGTCGCCCAGGTGCCCGTCATCTTCATGACGGGCCTGACAGAGACCGAACATGTGGTGAAGGCTCTCGAAAGCGGCGGCGTCGATTACCTGACCAAGCCGATCAATATCGACGAATTGCGTGCCCGCATCCGGGTGCACCTGTCGAATGCCCGCTCCGCCCAGAGCGCTCGCGTCGCCCTCGATGCCGCCGGCCGCCATCTGCTGGCCATCCGGGGCGACGGTCAGGTGCACTGGACGACACCTCAGGCCAACCGGCTGATCGAGACCACAACCGGCCATGCCGATGGCATCAGCGCCGTCGCAAAAGCCGCAGCCGCCTGGCTCGTGCACAAGCGCAGCAGTGTCCAAACCTCCGGCGATACCAGCTTTCCCTTCCCCGGCACATCGGGTCTTCCGCTCACGCTTTCGCTCCTCGGCACCATCGGAACGGATGAATACCTCTTCCGTCTCACCTCGGCCAATCGGCAGAGCGAAGACGAGATCCTGCGCGCCAGCTTTGGTCTCACTCACCGCGAAAGCGAGGTCCTGCTGTGGATCGCCAAGGGCAAGGCCAACCGGGACATCGGCGAGATCCTGGGCTTGTCCTCGCGCACCGTGAACAAGCACCTGGAACAGATCTACGCAAAACTCGGTGTCGAGAACCGAGCTTCCGCGGCGGTGAAGGCGGCGCATGTTTTGCGGGAGGGGTGAGCGGGCCGGTAGGGGCGAATAGCGAATAGCGAATAGCGAATAGCGCAATTTCCCGCGGTCGACGGGTCAATCCATCTTCAACGCTCCAATGGACCCTAATTTTCGTATGGGACCGGCCGGCCAGAGGACTGGCCCACACCCTCCAACCTATTCGCTATTCGCTACTTCCACCCTCCAAACGCAGAAAACCCGGCACAAGGCCGGGTTTCCATCAAACCGCGATGCGGATCGATTACTTGTTCTGGAAGTACGAGTACTTGCCGTCCTCGCCCTTCTTCCAGGTGTACATGACATAGTCCGGACGGGTGATGTCGCCCTTCGCGTCGAAGCCGAGTTCGCCGATAACGGTCGTGTACGGGCCCTTTTCCTTGAGCGCGGTCGCAACAGCTTCCGAGTCATTGGTAGCGGCAGCCTTGGCGGCTTCTGCGATGACCTGCAGAGCAGCGTAGGAGTACAGCGTGTAGGCTTCCGGTTCGAAGCCGGCGTCGCGGAACTTCTTGACGGCGTCAGCAGCGTTCGGGTTCTGGCGCGGATCCGGCGGGAAGGTCATCAGCGTGCCGTTGACTGCGTCACCGGCGATCGAGGCAAGCTCGTTCGAGGTGATGCCGTCGCCGGACATCATGGTTGCGGTCAGGCCCTGCGAAGCCATCTGGCGCAGGATGAGACCAGCTTCGGTGTGCAGACCGCCGAAGTAGACGACGGAAACGCCGGCTTCCTTCATCTTGGCGATCAGAGCCGAGTAGTCCTTTTCACCTGGCGTGATGCCTTCGTAGATCACTTCGGTGATGCCGAGCTCGTTCATCGCCTTCTTGGTCTCGTCAGCGAGGCCCTGACCGTAAGGCGTCTTGTCGTGAACGACAGCGACCTTGGCGTCCTTGAAGTTGTCGGCGATGTACTTACCGGCAACAGCGCCCTGCTGGTCGTCACGGCCGCAGGTGCGGAAGGTGTTCCACAGGCCGCGCTCGGTGAACTGCGGGTTGGTCGAAGCAGGCGTGATCTGCAGGATGCCGTTTTCAGCATAGACTTCAGAAGCCGGGATCGAAACGCCCGAGTTGAAGTGACCAACGACGAATTTCACGCCGTCAGCAACGAACTTGTTGGCAACCGAAACGCCCTGCTTGGCGTCCGACACGTCATCGCCGAGCACGATCTTGATCTGCTCGCCGTTGATTCCGCCAGCGGCATTGATATCGGCGGCAGCCTGTTCGGCGCCCTTCTGGAGCTGTGCACCGAAGGCAGCGTTCGGGCCGGTCAGCGGACCGGCAACGCCGACGAGGATGTCAGCCCAGGCGTTGCCGCTGAAGGCAACCATGGCCGACAGCGCAACCGCCGAGAGGAGAGACTTCTTCATACTGTTACTCCCAGTTTTTTATGCGGGTTTGGGTTTAGAAACCGTGCGCAACACCCGCTCTCACTGCGCCGGAAAACTGTTCCACTCATTATTTCAAGCCGAGGCTCTCTATCGCCAATCTGTGACAGAAAACAACACCTTGTCAATCTTTCTTCTTCCACGAAAGATACGATGTTCTCTCATAGAGCCAGTAGTAGTTGTCGACCATCTGAGTGGCCCTGCGCGCCTGGAAACCAACCAGTGCCCAGACGAGAAGAAGCACCACGTCGATGATGTAGAAGAACGGGCTTATGAACGGCCCGCCGAACAGCGAGAAGTGCAGAAATCGCATCGCAAAGCCGAGGCCGAGCGCATAGACGAAGACGGTGCCGTAGCCCTGCCAGTTCTCGGCGGCCGCCCTGCCGGAGCGCCATGCGGTCCAGAAACCCAGGAGCAGCACCAGAAACCTCAGCACCATGCGTACGGTGGTGTCGCTTTCGAAAAACAGTCCTTGCATGTCAAATCCTCCGCACGCTCAATGATGGCCGCCTTCGAGATAGGCCGCCCGGACCGACGGATCGGCGAGCAGTTCCTTGCCCGTGCCGCTCATGGTGACATTGCCGTTCACCATGACATAGGCCCGGTCGGAGAGCTTCAGCGCCGCAAAGGCGTTCTGCTCGACGAGGAAGACGGTGAGCCCCTCTTCCTTGTTGAGCCGCTTGATCTGCTCGAAGATACCCTTGACGATCAGCGGTGCGAGGCCGAGCGACGGCTCGTCGAGCAGGAGCAGCTTCGGACGCGACATCAGCGCGCGGCCAATGGACAGCATCTGCTGTTCGCCGCCGGACAACGTGCCACCGCGCTGCGCCTGACGTTCCTTGAGCCGCGGGAACATGGTGAAGACCTTCTCCACGTCCTCGGCAAAGAACTTCATGTTGTCGAGGCCCGCACCCATCTGCAGGTTTTCCATGACGGTCATGCGCGGGAAGATACGGCGCCCTTCCGGCGACTGGGCGATGCGGCGGCGCGCAATCATGTGCGTCGGCAGCTTGGTAATGTCCTCGCCGTCGAAAATCACCTGGCCGGCCCGCGCCTGCGGGCTGCCGCAGATGGTCATCATCAGGGTGGACTTGCCGGCACCGTTGGCGCCGATCAGCGAGACGATTTCGCCCTTGTGCACCTCGACGTTGACGCCAGCCAGCGCACGGATATTGCCGTAGTAGGTCTCGACAGCGGAGACCTTGAGAAGCGGTTCAGAGGACATCAGGCTTCTCCTCCGGCAATCGCTTCGACTTCGTGGATCACTTCGTCCAATTCTTCATCCTCGACACCCAGATAGGCCGCGATGACCTTCGGGTCGTTCTTCACATGATCAGGCGTGCCGTCGGAAATCTTCTGGCCGTATTCCAGAACCACGACGTGGTCAGAAATCTGCATGACCACGGACATGTCGTGCTCGATGAGAAGCAGCGAGGTACCTTCGTCGCGGATGCTCCTGAGCAGCGTGTTCAGCGCCAGCGATTCCTTCGGGTTGAGACCGGCGGCCGGCTCGTCCAGGCAGAGCAGCTCCGGACCGGTGCACATGGCCCGGCAGATTTCCAGACGACGCTGAGCGCCGTAAGGCAGGTCCCCGGCGGGGTCGTCGGCACGGTCGATGAGATCGGCCTTCTCCAGCCAGTAGCGGGCTTTCTCGATCGCCTCGCCTGCAGCCTTCTTGTAGGCCGGCAGGCCGAGCAGACCGAGCACCGTGTAGCCCGACGCCTTCATCAGCGCATTGTGCTGGGCTACCAGCAGGTTTTCGAGAACCGTCAGGCCCGAAAACAGCCGAATGTTCTGGAAGGTACGCGCGACCTTTGCCTTTTTCGGGATTTCGAAATCGGGCAAGCGCTCCAGCAGAAACTGCTCGCCTGACTTCTGGGTCAGCGTAATCATGCCCATCGTCGGCCGATAAAAGCCGGTGATGCAGTTGAAGACAGTGGTCTTGCCGGCGCCGTTCGGTCCGATCAGCGCGGTGATCTCACCGCGCTTGGCTTCGAACGAGAAGTCGTTGATGGCCATCAGACCACCGAAGCGCATCGACAGATGCTCGACTTTCAGGATGGTATCGTTGCTCATTGTCGTGTTCCCGGAGGTCATCAGCCGTGACCCTCCTTGGTGAAGCTGCCGGAGACGGCCTTGCGCTCCTTAAGGAAGGCCGTCGGCTCTCTGCTGCCGACGAAGCCGCGCGGCTTGAACAGCATGACCACGACCATGGCCAGACCGAAGAGCAGCATGCGGTAGAGTTCCGGCGTGAAGTCTTCACCGAAGATGTGCTTGAGGAACTCCATTTCGCGCAGCGCTTCCGTGCCGCCGACCATGACGATGGCAGCGACCGCGATACCCGTCAGCGAACCCATGCCGCCGAGGACGACGATGGCGAGGATGACGGCGGATTCGAGGAAGACGAAGCTTTCCGGCGAGACGAAGCCCTGGCGAGCAGCGAAGAAGGAGCCGGCAAAACCGCCGAACATTGCACCGATCGCAAAAGCGGTGAGCTTGGTCGTGACCGTGTTGATGCCGAGCGAGCGGCAGGCAATTTCGTCCTCACGCAGCGCTTCCCAGGCGCGACCGATCGGCATGCGCCGCAGTCTGATCGTCACATAGGCGGTCAGGCAGCAAAGAGCCAGGATCACGTAGAAGAGGTAGATCTTGTAGTAAGCAGACGACATCGGCAGGCCGAAGGTCTTGGCAAACCCGCCGGCAGACGCATCGAAGGGAATGCCGAACAGCGTCGCCTTCGGAATGCTGGAGATGCCGAAGGTGCCCTTGGTGACCTCCTGCCAGTTGATCAGCACCAGTCGGATGATTTCACCGAAGGCCAGCGTCACGATGGCGAGGTAGTCGCCCTTTAGCCGCAGCACGGGGAAGCCGAGGATGATGCCCCAGAAGGCGGCGAGAATGCCAGCCAGCGGCAACAGCAGCCAGAAGGACAGGCCGAAATTCTGGGCAAGCAGCGCATAGGAATAGGCGCCGACCGCATAGAAGGCGACGTAACCGAGATCGAGCAGGCCCGCGAGGCCGACGACGATGTTAAGCCCCCATGCCAGCATGACGTAGATCAGGATCTGAATGCCGAAGTTGTCGACATATTTCAGTGCACCCTGCGTGCCGGAAAGGTAGACGATGACCGGCGGATAGAGAATGAGCGCCACGAGCGCGATCTTCAGGAAATGCGTCTTGAAGAAGCTTGGGCTCGCGTCGATGTCGTGCACCGGCATCGACGCAGACTTCTTTTCCTTGCGCTCGGCGAGCCAGGGATAGACGAATGCGACGAGCGCGAAGCGACCGACGGCGGCAATGCCGACGAAGACGGCCAGGAGGCCGGGGCGCGTGTACCAGATCAGCTCGTTGGCCATGTTCTGGTCGGTCTTGATCCCGATATACAGGATGAAGAGGCCGAGCGCGAGAATGCCGGCGAACAGGCCTTCCTTCAACGCGCGCGCCATCGTGCCGGACGAAGCGGCACCGTTTGCATGTGCAGATGTTGTCATCGGATCAAACCTTCTCGACTTCCGGTCGACCGAGGATGCCGGTCGGCTTGAAGATCAGCACGAATGCCAGGATGCCGAACGTCGCGACGTCCTTGTAGGCGATGCTGAAGTAAGCGGACCACAGCGACTCGATCAGGCCGATCAGCAAGCCACCCAGAACGGCGCCCGGCAGCGAGCCGATACCGCCCAGTACCGCGGCCGTGAAAGCCTTGACGCCGGGAATGAAGCCGTCGTTGAACGAGGCCACGCCGTAATACATCAGATACATCGTGCCGGCGACGGCCGCGAGAGCCGCACCCATCACGAAGGTGACGGAGATCGTGCGGTCGACGTCGACGCCGAGCAGCGCCGCCATCTTGCGGTCCTGTTCGGTCGCGCGCTGGGCGCGTCCAAGCGGCGTCTTGTTGACGATGTACCAGAAGGCCGCGAGCAGCACGGCCGTGATGACGACGATGATAACCTGCTTCAGGGCGATCGTCACATTGCCGATGTGCACGACGTCGCTGACCAGCGGCGGGATCGGCTTGTTGCGCGGACCCTGCGAGATCTGGATGAAGTTGGACAGCACGATCGACATGCCGATCGCGGTAATCAGCGGCGCGAGGCGGAACGAGCCGCGCAGCGGACGATAGGCCACCCGCTCGATCGTCCAGTTCCACAGTCCCGTCATCAGCATGGACACGACCAGCATGATCAGCAGCGCAAGCGCAACCGGAATGCCGGCGAAGAAGGTGGTCAGGATGAGGAAGACGATCAGGGCGGCGAAGCCGCCAAGCATGAAGATGTCGCCATGGGCGAAGTTGATCATGCCGATGATGCCGTAAACCATCGTATAGCCGATAGCCACGAGGCCATAGATGGATCCAAGAGTCAGCCCGTTGATGAGCTGCTGGATGAAGTACTCCATATATTATCCCCCGGACGCGCCTGAGTGTTGCGTCTCATTTTGTTGTCCCATGCAGCCATGGGTATGAGGGGGATTCCATATCGTTTTGTCGGAAAATGTGAAGCCAAAAAGGCAAAAGGTGGACAAAATGTTACTGTTAACCAACAGTTTGGCACCGCTCCGATCAGCGAACACAAAAAAGCGGCAGAAAAAGTCTATGAAATCAGCAGGTCACCGGAGGCGACCTGCTGAGCGTGAACGAGGGCTAATGCAAGCCCATTTTTGTCAAAAACGGTTCAGTTTCTCATTCGCGACCCATTTGCGTCAAAAAGCGGCTGCGGCTGCAGGCGGGCGGGCAGGATGTCCCCAAGAATTTCCACGCTCCAGCCCTCGACCTCGTCGGCGATTTCCTTCGGCACGTATCCGAGCGCAACCGAGACACCGCTGGCATGCGCATAGCCACCCGAGGTGACCCATCCGCAGACCTCGCCCTGATAAGAAATCGGCTCGTCGCCGATGACATCGGCGTCCTTCGCATCGACGATGAAGGTCTTCAGTCGGAGCGCCCCACCCGACAGCTTCTCTTCCATCGCCGCCTTCTTGCCGATGAAGTCCGCCGGCTTCTTCAGGGCGACGAAACGACCGAGCCCGGCCTCATAAGGACCGTAAAGCGGACGGTATTCCCGCGACCAGCTGCCGAAGGCCTTTTCGAGACGCAGCGCATTGAGCGCCCGAAGCCCGAACAGCGAGATGCCGAATTCGGCACCGGCCTCCATCAGTGCGTCGAACAGATAGCGCTGATATTCCGGCCGCATCCAGATCTCGTAGCCGAGGTCACCGGTATAGCTGACGCGTCCGACGATCGCTGGCGCCATGCCGAGATCCATTTCGCGGATCGCCATGAAGGGCATGGCTTCGTCGGAGACGTCCAGATGGGTGAGCTTGGCCAGCACGTCGCGCGCCTTGGGCCCTGCGATCGACAGGCCCAGCAGACCGAGATTGAGCGGCTCGACATCGACAGAACCGTCATCGGGCAGATGGCTCTCGAACCAGCGCATGTGATAGTCCTCGGCGATGCCGGAGCCGATGACGAGGAAATCCTCGTCGTCCATGTTGGCGACGGTGAAGTCGCCGATCAGTTTACCGGCCTCATTGAGCATCGGCGCCAGCGCCATGCGGCCGACCTCCGGGATCTTGCCGGCCAGAATGTGGTCGAGCCAGTCCTTTGCCCCCTCCCCGCTTACCATGTATTTGGCAAAGCCCGAGGTCTCCATCAGGCCGACGCTGTCGCGCACGGCCTTGGCCTCGCGGCCCACCGCCTCGAAATCGGTCGAGCGGCGCCAGGAGAACTTGTCCTCGACGCCTTCTGGCGCAAACCACAGCGGCGTTTCCAGACCATAGGACGCGCCGAAGACGGCACCGGCACTCTTCAGCTTGTCGTAGATCGGCGTGGTCAGCAGCGGACGGGCGCCCGGAAGCTCTTCGTTCGGATAACGGATCGAGAAGCGACGGGAATAGTTTTCCCGCACCTTGGCATTGGTATAGGCGAGCGTCGCGTAGTCGCCGTAGCGGCAGACATCCATGGCGAAGACATCGAAGCCAGGATCGCCGTTAATGATCCACTGCGCGAGCGCCAAGCCCACGCCGCCGCCCTGGGAGAAGCCCGCCATGACCGCGCAGGCCGACCAGAAATTAGTCATGCCGCGCACCGGACCGACGAGCGGATTGCCGTCCGGCGAAAAGGTGAAGGGGCCGTTGATGATCTTCTTGATGCCGGCATTGTTGAAGGCCGGGAAATGGCGGAAGCCGACTTCCAGCTCGCCCGTGATGCGCTCGAGATCTTCGGCCAGCAGTTCATGGCCGAAGGTCCAGGGCGTCTCGATCGGCGACCAGGGACGGCAGTCCTTTTCATAGGTGCCCATCAGCATGCCGTTGCGCTCCTGGCGGATATAGATCTCGCCGTCGAAGTCGACGCAATGCATCAGCTCCTTGCCGGTCGTCTTGTTGAACTCGATGACCTCGGGCATATCCTCGGTGATCAGATACATGTGCTCCATGGCGAGCACGGGCAGTTCGAGCCCGACCATGCGGCCGACTTCGCGCGCCCAGAGACCGGCGGCGTTCACCACATGCTCGGCGCGGATTTCACCCTTGTCGGTGATGACGCGCCAGGTGCCGTCTTCGAGCTGCACCAGATCCTCGACCTTGGTATGCAGATAGATTTCCGCGCCGTTCTTCTTGGCCGACTTCGCATAGGCATGGGTGGTGCCATAGGGGTCGAGGTGGCCCTCGTGTGGGTCGAAGACAGCACCGACGAACTGCTTGGGGTCGAGGAGCGGCATCATCTCGTGCGCTTCCTGCGCCGAAATCAGCGTCGCCTCGCCGCCGGCATATTTGCCCTTGGCCAGCAGCGACTTCATCCAGTCGAAGCGCTCCTTGGTGGCCGCGAGCATCAGGCCCGATGTCATGTGCAGGCCGATGTCCTGGCCGGAATATTCCTCGATCTCCTTGTAGAGCTCGACCGTGTATTTTTGCAGCTTGGCGACGTTCGGATCGCCATTGATCGTGTGCATGCCGCCCGCCGCATGCCAGGTCGAGCCGGAGGTGAGCTCGGAGCGCTCCAGCAGCACCACGTCGGTCCAGCCGAACTTGGTCAGGTGGTAGAGGACGGAACACCCGACGACACCCCCGCCGATGACGACGACACGTGTATGGCTCTTCATGGAAATTCTCCGGTTTCAGGCGCGTAAAGGACCGGCCGCGCCGCCAGCATGGCGCGGCACACTGCCATCAGCCTAATAAGAATCCGGAAGGGCCAAAAGTCCGTTCTGCGAAGCGAAATGTCGCTTCCATCGTAATTTTTGGCCCGTCCGCGCCATGCATCGGCGCGTCGATCGAGTCCGTTCGGCCGTTTGGTCAACGCCGCAAGACGGTGCGGCAGATCAGGTCCATCACCAGCGGCACCCGCCCGCGCAGTTCCTTTTCCAGCGTCTCTGTCGGCAGGTTCAGCATCAGCGCCCTGAGGTGGATCGAGCCGAGCAGCGTCGAGACGAGCAGGTCGGCGGCGGCCCGGCTGTCAAGGCCCGGCGGCAGCCGCAGCGATTGGTCGTTGGCGAGCGCCCGTGCCAGATGGCTCATCGTCTTTTCCACGCAGTCCCGATAGAAACGCTGTGCCAGTTCCGGATACTTGACCGACTCCGCGATCACCAGCCGGGTGAGCGTGATCTGGCGCGGTGACAGGATGGCGCCGGCGACGTCCTGCAGCAATCGGGCCAGACGCTCGTCGGGGTCCTCTCCGCCCGCCCCCGGCCCGCTGTCGATGACCGCGACATCGTGGCTTTCCACAAGCGCCCCGAACAACGACGCCTTGTCCGGAAAGAATTTGTATACCGTCTTCTTAGCCATGCCGCAGACGCGGGCCACCTCTTCCATGGTTGCATCGCCGTAGCCCGCAGTCTCGAAGACCGTTTCCGCAGCCTGTAATATCAAAAGCTTACGGTCTTCGTCGGAGAGACTTTGCGCTCGACGCACCATTGCTGAAGCCATTGCCATGCGCAGTCCACCCAAGATTTCCGTTGACAATAAGAAACGATTCCGTTTCCACTTCGCATAAGGAAACGATATCGTTTCCATCACCGTGTTTCAATCCCTGCCCCTGAAGAGACAGCCGTCATGCAGCACAAGAACACCGCACTCGCGATCGCTCTGGGCGCCATTTGTGCGCTCGGCCCCTTCGCAACCGACATGTATGTCGCTGCCATGCCGCAGATGGCCGAAGACCTGTCGGCGACGGATGCGAGCATTCAGCTGAGCATGATGACCTATTTCGCCGGCTTCACGCTGGGCCAGCTGTTCTATGGCCCCGTCTCCGACAAGACCGGCCGCAAGCCGATGATCTATCTGGCGCTCGTCATCTTCATTCTCGCCTCTGCCGGCTGCGTCTTCTCGACGAGCGCGCCGCATCTGCTGATCTTCCGTTTTCTCCAGGGCATCGGCGGATCGATCGGCATGGTCATCGCGACGGCCACCATTCGCGACGTCCATACCGGCCATGCCGCAGCCAGGCTCATGTCGCGCGTTGTCCTGGTCCTCGGCATCGCTCCGGTCCTCGCGCCCCTGCTCGGCAGTTTCGTCCTGCAGATCGGCGACTGGCGTCTGATCTTCGCTCTTCTCGGAGCCATGGGCGTCGTCGTTGCGGTCATCGCCGCGACCCTGCTGCCGGAGACCCGGATGGCGGAACTGCGCGCGAAAAGCCGCCCGAGCACCGCGCTGCACTGGTACGCACGCCTCCTCTTCACCCGCAGTTTCATCCCCTATGCCGGAGCGCTCGCCCTCGCTCAAGGCGGCTTCTTTGCCTATATCGCCGGTTCGTCCTTCGTCCTGATCAATGTCTACGGGCTTTCGCCGATGGCCTATGCGATCGTCTTCAGTCTCAATGCCATCGGGATTGGCCTCGGCGCGCAGCTGGCGCCCCGGATTGCCGAGCGCATCGGTGTGCGCGGCGTGGTCAAGCTCAACGCGACCGCCTATGCCGGCGCCGGTCTGCTGCTGCTCGGCCTGCAGTTGTCCGGCCTGGCCGGCCTCATTCCCGTCTGCATCCTGCTCTTCGTCATGGTCATGGCCGTCGGCGGGATCATGCCGACCTGCAATATCCTCGCCATGGAAGCGCATGGGGCCATTTCCGGCACGGCGGCCGCCCTGATGGGAGCACTCGGCTTCGGCGCCGGCGCCCTCGGCAGCTTTGCGATCGGGATCCTCGACGATGGCACGGCCCTGCCGCTGATCGCCGTGATGACGGCCTGTGCGGTGGCGACCGCGCTCGTCGCCGTTTTCACCTTCGGCGGGTCCCGTGTCCCGCACGAGGTCGCCGTCTGAGCGATCGCCACGCACCGGTTGCCGGTCGGGCCGCACTGGGTGCACCTTGGCGACCCCCGTTAACCGCGCCTGAGCGTAAACTCGGTCAGTTCCGCCGGCACGCCGAGCCTCAGCGCAAAGCCCGGCCACAGCCCCGTGCCGTTGTTGACGTAGAGCTGCATCTCCCCGACCCGGTAGAAGCCGGAGACGTAACCATTGTTCGCCCGGGCAACGATCCGGTCGAGGCCGCGCACCATGCCGCCATGGGTGTGGCCGGAGAGTTGCAGGGCAATGCCGTGCTTTGCGGCCCGTTCCGCCATGCGCGGCTGGTGGTCGAGGAGGATGACGGGGGCATCCTGAGGCGCGCCACGCAGCGCCCGTCGAAGATCCGGCTCGACAGCGCCGGTAAACCGCGCCGAAAGATCCGTCACACCGGCGATGACGAGCCTGCCCTCGCCGCGCTCGATGACGTGATGCTCATTGGCCAGGATGCGCATGTTGAGCGACGGGAAGTGGCCGAGCCAGCGATCGACATCGAAGAAATACTCGTGATTGCCGGGCACCGTCAGCACGCCATGCCGCGCCTTCAGAGCTGCAAGCGGCGCAATGTCCTCGCGGCGGATATCAAGACTGCCGTCGATCAGGTCGCCGGTGATGACGATCAGATCGGCGTCCAGCGCATTGGTCTTCTCGACCACGGCGCTTGCCCACCGGCCGGTAAACAGCCGGCTGATATGCATATCGGTCAGCTGCACCATCCGGTAGCCGTCGAGATCAGGCGCAAGGCCGGGGATCTGAACCTCGATCCGCTTCACTTTGGGCACGCGGATCGCTTGGCTGATACCGAAACTCGCCATCAACAGCGCGGCAATGCCCATCGCGTATCGCACCTCCGGCGGCACGACCGGAAACGACCAGGTGACGGCAAAGATCAGGATGCAGATCAGATCGAGGAGCACCTGCATGGCCGCCAGCAGCACGATCGCTCCGAAAAACAGGTTGAAGGCGATCACCAGCGGCCGCGGAAATTCAGGCGCAAAGATCGATCCGGAGGTAAAGCGGCTGAACAGGTGATATTGCGAGGCAAACAGCAGGAGGACGGCGAGCGCGACTTCCACCCACCACGGCCACGGCAACGGCACGATGAAGCGGGAGACCACGATCAGCCATGGCAGGGAAAACATCAGGTGAAACATGTGGGGCGCGGGATCCTTTTTGCCTGAAACGCAGAAACTGCGCAGGCAGTTCACCCGAACATAGGGAGGGTCAGTCCTTCACGCAAACCCCGCCGTCAGCGCAAACTCACGTCCCATCTCGCGCACCTCGTCGAACAGGAAACCCGCAAAGCTGCGCATGACCACAATCTCGAACGCATCCTGCCCCGTGCGGGCGAGGTTCGCCGCGACATGGCAGATCTGGCAATTGCTCGACTGGCCGATGTCAAAGATATCGGCATGCAGGTCGACCGCCGTGCATTTGGCAAGGATCGACCGGACCTTCGGCCCATGGATGCGCAGCACCACGCGCCCGTCGCTCTGGTCGACGAAGGCGGCGCGGGGGCTGCCGAGGTCCGACAGCTGCCGCGCGATCGTATCAGCGGCAACGGTCTCACTGACGACGAGCCATTCGCCCGGTCCGCAGAAACGGACATGCACGTCTTCGAGATTGGTCAGCGCCTCGTCGATGTCGGCCTCATGGCCGGAATGGGCGAGCACGGAAAACACGGAGACGGCCCGGAGGATGGCGAGATGATGAGGGTTCGGCGTCGCCTCGAAACCGGAAATGTGGTCCTCGAGCACGTGACGGGCGGCATAGGTCACCGGCATGGCAGGATCCTCACAGGTTCAGTTTCTTGTTGTCGGGGTCGTAGAAGACGGGGCTGACGACTTCCGCCAGAACTTCCGAACCGCGCAAGCCGTCCCAGACGACGATCTTCTCGCCCAGCCGCTCGCGCCCGGATTTGAGGAAGGCAAGCCCGATAGTATGCCCGAGCGTCGGCGAATGGCAGACGGAGGACACCCAACCCTGGTCGTTGAGCGTCGACGGCTTGATATTTTCCTTCAGAAGATGCGCGCCCGCCTTGAACTCCTTGTCCCGATCGACAGGCTTCAGGCCGACGAGTTGCGGACGGTCGGCAGCGGTCAGGCCGAAGCGGCTCGACAACCGCTTGCCGATGAAGTCGGGCTTCTGGGTCGAGAACATCTTGCCGAGGCCGACATCGTCGGGCGTCGTGCGACCGTCGATTTCACTGTGGGTGATGAAGCCCTTCTCGATGCGCAGCACGTTGAGTGCCTCGACGCCGTAAGCGCAGATGCCATGCGGCTTGCCGGCCGCCATGATCGCGTCCGCAACCGCCTCGCCGTAATTGGCGGGGACCGCCACTTCAAAAGCGAGTTCACCGGAGAAGGAGATGCGGAAGAGACGCGCCTTCAAGCCGCCCTTGAGCAGCACTTCACGGGCCGAGAGGAAGGGCAAGGCCTCGTCGGAGATATCATCCTCGATGATCTGTTCGAGGATGATCCGCGCCTTGGGCCCCGCGACCGACATCTGCGCCCACTGATCTGAGGAGGAGACGAAGCGCACGTCGAGATCAGGCCAGAGAACCTGGGAGCAGAATTCCAGATGCGTCATCACCTCGCCGGCATAGGCCGTCGTGGTTGTCATGAAGAAATGCTCGTCCGACAGCCGGCTCGTCGTGCCGTCATCGTAGATCATCCCGTCTTCGCGCAGCATCAGCCCGTAGCGCGCCTTGCCCACCGGCAGCTTGAGGAAGGCGTTGGAATAGACGCGGTTCAGAAATTCCGCAGCATCCTTGCCGAAGATCTCGATCTTGCCGAGCGTCGAGACATCGCAGATGCCGGCATTGGCGCGGATGTTCAAGACTTCGCGGTCAACGGCCTCGCGCCAGGTCTTCTCGCCATCGCGCGGGAACCAGGAAGAGCGATACCAGAGGCCGGATTCGACGAAGACGGCGCCGTTTTTCTTCGCCCAGCCATGCAGCGGCGAGGTGCGCACGGGCCGCGAATGTTCACCGCGCGAGGTGCCCGCCATCGCCCCGAATGAAACGGGTGTGTAGAACGGCCGGAAGGTGGTGGTGCCGATTTCGGCCGGCGAGACACCACGCATGCCGGCCATGATGCCGATCGTCGCGACGTTGCCGAGCTTGCCCTGATCGGTCGCCATGCCGCCGGTCGTGTAGCGCTTGGTATGCTCCACATGCCCCATGGCCTCGCGCTGGGCAAGGCTCAGGTCCTTCACATGCACGTCGTTCTGAAAGTCGACAAAGGCCTTGGACCTGGCGCCCGGCACATACCAGAGCGGCGCAAAGCTCGCGTCGAATTCACCCTCGACTTGCGGAACGTCCACATTGCCGACGAGACGACCGAGATCACCGATCGCCTCATGGGCCTTGTCAGCGCCATCGCGCAACACGGCGGCAAGCGAGGCATGGCCGGCAGCGGAGCCTGCAATCCGCAGCCCCTGCCCCACATCGGGCGCCAGGAAGGCCTGATGCTCGTCCGACCAGGTGGGCTTGGCGCCGCGCTGGCAGGCGAGATGCACGATCGGGCTATAGCCGCCGCTCATCGCCAACGCATCGCAGGCAATCTCTTCCTGATGCCCGACGCGTTCGGCAATCAGCCCCTTGATCCGGTAGTACCCCTTGGTGTCGATGACGGAGCCGCCGCGAATGACCCGTACGCCTGATGGAGCGACATCAGACGAGTGTGTCCGCCCGTCGATGATGGCAGCGACACCCACACCGGCAGCGACCAGATCGGCCGCCGTGCGATAACCCGCACCGCCATTGGTGAAGATGGCGACGTTCCGGCCGGCTGCGACACCATAGCGATTGAGATAGGTCCTGATAGCACCCGAGGTCATCACACCCGGCTTGTCGTTGCCGCCGAAGACAAGCGGCCGCTCTTCCGCGCCCGAAGCGAGGATCGCCCGCTTGGCGACGATGCGCCAGACGCGCTCGACCGGCAGTTCACCGGACGGTTGGGCGACATGCTTCTGAACTTTTTCGACGGCGCCAAAGACATTGTCGTCATACCACCCGAACACGGTGGTGCGCGGCATCAGCGTGACGTTCGAAAAGCTCTTCAGCTCCTCGACGACGGAAGCGGCATAATCGGCCGCCGGCACCCCGCCCACGGTGACGCGTTCCGAAAGGAGCGATCCACCAAGCCGGAATCCTTCATCCGCCAGAATGACGCGCAGCCCCGCCCGCGCCGCGGCCCGTGCTGCCATCAGGCCGGCCGGACCAGCGCCGATCACCAGGAGGTCGCAATGCGCCCAGGCCTTTTCGTAGCGATCGGGATCTGCCAGGAACGGCGTTTTGCCGAGGCCGGCGGCTTTCCGGATGATCGGCTCGTAGAGCTTTTCCCAGAAGGCTTTCGGCCACATGAAGGTCTTGTAGTAGAAGCCGGCCGACAAGAACGGCGACAACAGGCTGTTGACCGATCCGATGTCGTATTTCAGCGACGGCCAGCGGTTCTGACTATTGGCCTCCAGCCCCTGATAGAGCTCGGCAACGGTGGCCCGCGTATTCGGCTCGGTGCGACCGTCCTTGCCGATCGTGACCAGCGCATTCGGCTCTGCCGAACCGGCCGTCACAATGCCGCGCGGACGGTGATACTTGAAGGAGCGCCCGACCAGCAGCTGGTCGTTGGCGATCAGCGCAGAGGCCAGCGTATCGCCCTCGTATCCTGTATAGGTCTTGCCATCGAAGGTGAAGGAAAGTGTGCGCGCGCGGTTGACGAGCCCGCCGGAAGACAGCCTGAAGCCACTCATCGTGCGGCCTCCTTCGCGTAAGTACTCGCATCCGTCACGCTATAAACCTCGTGGCTCGATGCGTTGTCGCGCTCGACCACCAGCCAGCGCCGGCAACCAGCAGTGTGATGCCAGTGCTCGATGATCCGGCCCTTCGGATTGTCGCGGATGAAAACGTAAGCGTTCCAGGCATCGTCGGGCGCGCCGGCAGCCGGGCGAACCGGGCTTGCATCACCGCGAATGCTGAACTCTTCCTTGGGACGGACGCCGCAATGCGGACAGGTAATCAGGCTGGCCATGGCGATGTCTCAATGCAGGTTAGGTTGTGGACCCTTGCCGCCTTCGTCAACGGCAAAACCGCGCTCGAAGCGGTCGAGGCGCAACAGGCGGGCCACGGGATGGGGTTCGTTCTTGGCAATCAGATGGGCAAAGCAGAAGCCGGACGCCGGTGTTGCCTTGAAGCCGCCGTAACACCAGCCGCAATTCAGGTAGAGATTGTCGATCGGCGTGCGGTCGATGATCGGCGAGCCGTCCATCGACATGTCCATGGCGCCACCCCAGGCGCGCAGCACGCGAACCCGGGACAGACCGGGAATCAGCGACACGCCCTCCTCGATCGTATGTTCGACGGTCGCGAGATTGCCGCGCTGGGCATAGGACGAATAGTAGTCGATATCGGCCCCGAAGACCAAACCACCCTTGTCGGACTGCGAGATATAGAAGTGTCCGGCGCCATAGGTGATGACATTGTCGATCACGGGCTTGATGCCTTCCGACACGAAGGCCTGCAGCACATGCGTCTCGATCGGCAGGTCGAGGCCCGCCATCTTGCCGGTGACGGATGTATGGCCGGCGGTCGCCAGCGCCAGCTTGTTGCAGCCGATGAAACCTTTGGTCGTTTCGACGCCGGTCACCTGGCCGAGCTCGTCGCGGCGGATGCCGGTCACTTCGCAATGCTGGATGAGATCGACGCCACGCTCGTCGGCACCGCGCCCGTAACCCCAGGCAACCGCGTCATGACGCGCCGTGCCGCCGCGCTTCTGCAACAACCCGCCCAGGATCGGGAATCGCGCATGGTCGAAATTCAGATAGGGCATCATCTGACGCACCTGCTCGCGGTCGAGCAGTTCGGCGGCCACCCCATGCATCATCATCGCATTGCCGCGCCGCGCATAGGCGTCGCGCTGGCCGTCGGAATGGAAGAGATTGACGATGCCGCGTTGGGAAACCATGGCGTTGTAGTTGAAGTCCTGTTCCAGGCCTTCCCACAACTGCATCGACAGTTCGTAGAAGGGCTCGTTGCCCTCGAGCATGTAGTTCGAGCGGATGATCGTGGTGTTGCGCCCGACATTGCCGCCGCCGAGATAACCCTTCTCGATCACGGCGACATTGGTGATGCCGAATTCCTTTGCGAGATAATAGGCCGTCGAAAGGCCGTGCCCGCCACCGCCGACGATGATGACATCGTAATGCGGTTTCGGCTGCGGCTCGCGCCACATCGGCGCCCAGTTCCGGTTGCCGGAAAGCGCCTGGCGGAAGATCGAAAGGGCGGAATAACGCATCGAACAACCTCTGCAAATGTCGCGTCACATTCGCATAGGCGTCACAAAGAGCAAGCGCGATCAGGACAAAAACTATGCTGTTTGAGACATGGAACACAGGTTTGAACGCAGTGCAGCAAGAAGGACGCAGCACGAGGACAAGGACGCATCGAGGCTTCACAAGCCGCGCCCCTCGCTCTAGATCGGTTTTCTGAAACAAACAGAAATGCCACAGGAGAGCCCCATGCCGCCGATGACGGAAATCTTGAAGCTGTTTGAACAGACAGCGCTTTCCGTTGGAGGCATCATTCTCGATATCTACCGCGCAGGACCCGACGTCCGCCTGAAGGGCGACAAGACGCCGGTGACGGAGGCAGACGAGGCCGCAGAACGCATCATTCTCTCAGCGCTTGCAAGGGATCTGCCCGAAATTCCGGTTGTGGCCGAGGAAGAAGCGGCGGCGGGACGGCTCCCCGACATTTCCGCTGGTCGTTTCATCCTTGTCGATCCGCTCGACGGCACGCGCGAATTCATCGGCGGACATGACGATTTCACCGTCAATATTGCACTCGTCGAGAACGGCGAGCCCATCGCAGGCGTCGTCTATGCCCCGGCTCTCGGCACCGCCTATCTGGGCGCCGAAGGCAAGGCAGAACGTCTGGCTGTCGGCGCAAGTTTCGAGGTCAGCGAACGCCGACCGATCCGCACGCGTCTGCGCCCGCCGGCTCCGTGCGCTCTGATCAGCCGCTCGCACAACAGCGAAGCGACCATTGCCTTCATTGAGGAGGCCAGCATTCCCGAAAGGCGTGCCGTAGGCTCGTCGCTTAAATTCTGCCTGCTGGCGGAAGGCAATGCTGATGTCTATCCGCGCTTCGGCCGCACCATGGAATGGGACACCGCAGCCGGCGATGCCGTTTTGCGGGCAGCAGGCGGTATCACCGCCACGACCAATGGGGCGCCGCTCACCTATGGCAAGCGCGAACAGGACGATGCGCCCTTTGCCAATCCCAACTTCATTGCCTGGGCAGACCCGCACAAGCGGGGATGAGTTTCAGGAATTTCCCTTTGTAATCAAAGAGCCGCCGTGTATTTCATCCCCCACCCGCGACGGGGCCGCATACTTCTCCTCCATCGCCCGCCGCTGCAATCCGCAGCCGGGCCACAGAGAGGAGAGACCGATGGCCGACACCACGACCCGACTGGACCTGCCTTACATCCTGCCCGCCCAGGCGCAGAAGCACGTCACGCATAACGAAGCCCTGCAGAGACTGGACGCTGTCGTTCAGCTGGCGATCGACAGCGAGCGCAGCGATCCGCCGGAGAGCCCCGTCGAAGGCGAGATCCACTGGATCGGCGGCCCGGGTGTCGGCGCCTTTGCCGGACGAGACGGCATGCTGGCCGCGCGTCAGGATGGTGTCTGGACCTTCATCGCCCCACAGGCCGGTTGGCAGGCGGCCTTCCGGGACAGCGGCTCCTTCATGATCTTTGACGGCAGCGAATGGCGGGTTCCGGCCCTGCCGGACGAGCTCCATGCCGACCGGCTTGGCATATCCGGCACGCCCGATGCCTATAACCGCCTGCTGGTCCAGTCGCCGGGCAGCCTGTTCAATCACGCCGGCGGCAGCCACCGGATGAGCATCAACAAGGCGGCGACCGGCGAAACGGCCAGTCTGATCTTCCAGTCCAACTGGCAGGCCCGCACCGAAATGGGCCTCGCCGGCGAGGACCGCTTCTCCTTCAAGATGTACGGCGACGCCACGGGCTGGCGGCAGGCCATCGCAATCTCGCCGGAAGGCTATGTCCACCATGACCAGCGGCCGCTTGCCCGCGCAGCCCTGTCATCTGCGACCTTCACCCCCGCCGCCGGCAGCTTTACCGGCTTCGATACCCTGCATCTGGCCGGCGGCGACATGGCGCTGGGCACCACCCTCTCCTCCGGATACGGGCGCCGCCTGGTGGTCCCGGCCTCCGGCTATTACCTGCTGGCACTCACCGCGACCGCAGACGATGCAGCCCATACGCTCCATGTCAGCCGCAACGGCACCGCCGACATCGCGAGCCACAGCGGCAGTGCCGGCACCTCAAGCACAACCGCCCTCGCCTTTCTCGATGGCGGCGATACGTTGACCCTTCGCCACGCCAACGCGGCCCAGTACCAGTTCGGTTACGGGCGCACCGAGCTTTGCGTCTACCTGCTGTGAAGACCGGGGTGGCAACATGCAAAAAAGGCGCCCGGGATGGGGCGCCTTTCAAAACGACGATTGCTGACAGGGTTCAGAGCAGCCGATAACGACAGGCGCGCGCCACCGCCTGCATTCGGTTGACCGCTTCGAGCTTGCGCATCGCGCTCTTCAGATAGCTGACAACGGTATGCGTCGAAATATCGAGAATGATGGCGATCTCGTCGCTGCTCTTGCCGGCGGCAGACCAGCGGAGACATTCGATTTCGCGGGCCGAAAGCTTTTCCTTCGGCCCCGGCCGAGGCACCACGGTTTCGGCGCCGCTGTCGAGCAATTCCATGGCAGAGAGCTGCATCATCGCCAGTTCGTCACGGCTGGGTCTCGTCGGGCGTCCGGAATAAACGAGAATATACTGCGACTGATGACGGTCATGCAGACCAAAGGCGAGATGGCCTGACGGTGCATGGAGCTCGAAGAGGGCCGAGATCGGATTGCGCGCTTCGGACGCCGCATTGCTCAAAAACAGATTTTCCACCGAAAAGACGGGCAGTACCGTCTGCTTCAACCGCTGCACCAGGGCACTGCCAGCGAAAACCTCTGCCTGCTCATAGGCCAGACGCAACTCGTCCGGCCAGGTAACGACCAGCAGATTGGCGGCAAATTCCGGGCTGTCAGCCTTCGGAAAGCGCGCGAGAAGACAGTGGGTGAAGCCGTAAGAGCGGCCAAGCGCGACGAGATCCCGCGCGAAAGCGCCAGAGCTATCGGCATCGCTGCGCATCAGGTCGGCGTGATCGCCCAGATCGTGGCGACGCGCCACTTCAGTCGGCCTAAACATCGAACTCCTTTCGACCGGATGAACGTCCGGTCGGGACTTGGCTGTGTCTGAACAAAGAATCGTTCCGATACGGAACAGGTATCAGTCGGGCCTGTCGCCGATCTTGCGGGTAAATTACCGTCAGCAAGGGGAGAAAAAGGATACCGACCGCCGAAACGTACATGGCCCGAGGCATCCTGGGCGCTCTCATCGCACGAATGTCTCGCAGCGAGTAGCCGGCGCGCATGCATAACACCCATGCAACTGCCGCAAGTTTACGCAGCGTAAGGCGGAAATGCCGCGAATCTCGGCCAGAACCGCACAGAGAAATTATTATCAAATGCTTACAACCTGCTTAGGCAAATTTTAAAGCATCGCTCCTAGTATGCGGCTGTGTGGTCTTGAGTTTGTATAGAGAGTCCAATGACCGAAATGATCCGCCCACGAGTTAAATATGTCATCGGCCCCGATGGCAGCCCCCTGACCATTGCCGATCTTCCGCCGGCCAACACACGCCGCTGGGTGATCCGCCGCAAGGCAGAGGTTGTCGCGGCCGTGCGTGGTGGCCTGTTGAGCCTCGAAGAGGCCTGCGAACGTTACACGCTGACCGTAGAAGAGTTCCTGTCCTGGCAGTCTTCCATAAATGATCACGGCCTGCCGGGCCTGCGCACCACGCGAATCCAGCAATATCGCCATTAATCTGTTCTGTGCCGGCCTGTCCGGCGCGCTTTAGATTTTCAGAAAAAGACCCATCACAGAACCGGCATGGCCCCGCCTGCCGGTTTTATACATCTCTCGGAGCGGCCTTCGGCCATCTGTGCAGCACGGCCGCCATCAGACTCGATCCCGCATAAAACCACAGACCCGGTTGGGAGAAGGCCTGCGCCAGTCCGCTGGTCTTGGTAGCGAAGACCACGATTGCGACCAGCAGCACATCCATCATCGACCAACGCGACAGATGTGGCACCACCCGCCCGACCCAGCCGGGCCCACCATTTCGATCCTCTGAAAGGCTTTCGGCGGTGACCAGCAACAGCTTGGCGATGGGAAAGACGATCGAGACCAGCCCGACGAGGACTGCAAGGAACATGTTCCCGCCCGTCCACAAGGCGGCAACGATGCCGACAAGCGACGCATCGCTTTTCAGGACATAGAAGCTCTCGAACCGCATCAGCGGCAACGTCACTCCAAGCGCCAGAAAAGCTGGCGCAAGAACCAGCAGCAAGGCTTTCGACCAGATCGACAACAAGCCTCTCCACGCTGAACGCTGTGTCACGAGCCGGAACATTGGCGCCGGCAGAAGCCCGATGTTAAACAGATGCCAGAGTTTGCGGCAACAGGAGGGCCAAGAGATGCAGATCACCAGCGAGGACAGAGGCACCGGCGGTCGCTATCTCGGCCATGTCGACGGCGTCGCGGAGCCGGCGGAAATGACGTTTTCCCGGGCATCACCGACACTGATCATCATTGATCATACACAGGTCCCCGATGCCCTACGCGGCAAAGGTGTCGGCCAGGCGCTCGCAGAACATGCGGTCGCCGAAGCAAGAACGGGCGGCTGGAAGATCATCCCCCTCTGCCCTTTCATGAAGGCGCAGATGGATCGTCACCCCGATTGGAACGACGTGCGCAACAGCTGACGACCGCGGACGGCAGATCTTGAACGCATGAAGGCGGGCGCAGGCAAAGCTGCGACCGCCTTTTTCATAGTCTCAACCGGCTTAAACCGTCGTCGGTTCAGGCCCGAACACGCATCTGGCCGTCACGCTCTTCGAGCGCCGAGGCCTTCTGGTATTCCGCTTCTGCCTCTTCCAACGCCAGTTCTGCTGCTTCCTGCTGGACTTTCAGTTCCCGGATCGAGACCTGAAGATTGTCCGCGCGCTGGCGAGCAGCCTTGGCGAAGGTGGGATAGGCGAAATGATTGGGATCCGTGATGCCGGACTTTTTCTCCTCGATGCCGATCTGAGCTTCGAGCTCTTTCGCCATCCGTTCGAACTCCGCCATCATCGACTGCAACTGCTGCAATTGCCGACGCTTTTCGGTGACCTGAAAACCTTTCAGGCGAACCAGGCTCTCACGCGACTTCATACGCAATACTCCCGTGATGCGAGACCCCCCGCCACACTTGCTACTCAACACGCCGACCGCGAACCGTCCAAAAAAAGTCTGCGGCGTTAACAAAAAGCTACCCTTGGTAACCTTTCGTTTACGGGCATCGTTAATGATAAGGCGGATCACTTAAGGGTCAGTAAATGCCAGCGCCGGAAAACGGCACATGACAATGATGAGTCAAATGAATCGGTTACGGGTGAAACCTGAGGCGCAGATTCAAGTGTGGCGATGACCGAAACACATGCAAAATCATGGGGCTGAAATCTTTGCTTAATAAATCCGATACACCTTGCCAGAGGGAATCAGAATTTGTTAACCATTTGGTGGCAGCCTGCAAATCAGGCAACGACTGGATCCGTATCGCGTAGGGGGACATCTCGACCTTTCGGCGGCGGTAAAGGGGATAAATATGCGGGTTCTACTCATCGAAGACGACAGCGCGACCGCTCAGAGCATCGAACTGATGCTCAAATCGGAAAGCTTCAACGTCTACACAACCGACCTCGGCGAAGAAGGTGTCGATCTCGGTAAGCTCTACGACTACGATATCATTCTGCTCGACCTTAACCTCCCCGACATGTCCGGCTACGAGGTGCTTCGCACGCTCCGCCTGTCGAAGGTAAAGACCCCGATCCTCATTCTCTCCGGCATGGCCGGCATCGAGGACAAGGTACGCGGTCTCGGTTTTGGTGCCGACGACTACATGACGAAGCCCTTCCACAAGGATGAGCTCGTTGCCCGCATTCACGCGATCGTCCGTCGCTCCAAGGGTCACGCCCAGTCGATCATCATCACAGGTGAGTTGATCGTGAACCTGGATGCCAAGACCGTCGAAGTCGGCGGCCAGCGCGTCCACCTGACGGGCAAGGAATACCAGATGCTCGAACTGCTCTCGCTGCGCAAGGGCACGACGCTGACCAAGGAAATGTTCCTCAACCACCTCTATGGTGGCATGGACGAACCGGAACTGAAGATCATCGACGTCTTCATCTGCAAGCTGCGCAAGAAGCTTGCCAATGCCGCCGGCGGCGCCAACTACATCGAAACCGTCTGGGGTCGCGGCTACGTGCTGCGCGAGCCCGATGGCGCGGAATACATGGAAACGGCCTGATCCGTCTCCCCGCATACGTTGCCTCGAAAGGCCCGCATCACCGATGCGGGCCTTTTGCGTTTGATCTGGAATCGAGACCCCACCCTACCCGAGCATTCACCGGGCAATGAAAAAGGCGGCTACCCGAAGGTGCCGCCTATGAACGTATCTGGAGTTTCGGGTAGATGGCCCCTCAGGCCGCCATTGCCTTGTCGCCGAAAGTTGCCGTCAGGATCTGGCGATCGAAGGGCTTCAGCAGGAAGTCGTTGGCGCCAGCGCGCTTGCCGGCCATCATTACCTTAAGCTCCGCCTCGATGACGCAGTAATAGATCCGCACGTCCTTGCCGTTCGGCAGAGCGCGCACATTGGTGATCAGATCCAGCGCATCGTCCATGGCAGCATCAACGATCAGGAAATGAGGCAATTCGCGCTCGCAAAGCGCAAGCGCTTCCCGACCGCTCGACGCATCCGCAACCTGGAAGCCGAGTTCCGCAAGGATCTTGCGGCCCACTTTGCGAACCACGTCCGAGCCGTCTGCAATCATGAGGCGCTTCATGGCCGTTTCCTCTCCCGTTGACGGGCAAATAGTCTTGCTGGAAGCACCTTATGCCACAGCGCCTAAGGAACCGTTACCGCTTGGAACCGGTGCCGGTCCCGAAACGGGACATCGTTCAGACAACCTCGGCGGTGAAAGCGATCTCGCCTTCGCTCGGCACGCATTTCAGCTCCATGCCGGCCTCATCCGCGAGAAGGACCGTGTAATAGGGCTGGATCGTATGGGCATCGACCGCCTCTTCCAGGTGGCCGGACAGGATCTCCTGGTATTTTGGCGGAACGCGCAACATGCGCCCCTTGGCGACGATCTTGAACTTCGCATCGGTTTCCGGATTTTCCAGGGTGATGTCGAGCGAACCGCCGCGCGGGATTGCGCCATAGGCGACCAAAAAGAGGTTGAGCAGCAGCTTGACCCGGTTCTTGGCGATGATCGCGCGCGGGCCGTTCCAGGTGATTTCCGTCTTCTTTTCGGCTGCGGCGAAATCCTTGGCCGCCTTTTCCGCCTCGCCGGTATCGATAGACGCGCCGACCGAGCCGGAGGCACCGAAGGCGAGACGGGCAAACTTGAGGCGAACCGAGGCATTGAGCGCGCTGGTCCGGATCAGGTCCATCGCGTCGGCATCGGCGCCGCCCTCGTCTAGCAGTTCCAGACCGTTGTTGATCGCACCGACCGGCGAGATCACGTCATGGCAGACGCGGCTGCACAAAAGGGCCGCGAGATCGGGACCCGCGAGCGTGAGATTGGGGTTTTTCGCCATGGTCATCTCCAGAAGAGTGTCGTCGGTTGCGCAGCGGTCAAGCAGGAACATGGGGCTGCAGCATCACCGGATTCCGTGTCGGCCATAATGACACCATATTTGGTAAACCGATTATTAAGATGATGCTCGCTAGGTTTAATTACCCCCATCGGAGAAGCCGAATCCATCGACTTCACATCAAGGAGGCTCCATGCGTCACCTGACAATCCGCACCTTCCCCGCCGCGCGGCTCTTCCTCCTCGGCATGTTTGTTCTGTCCGGACTGGCCGCAGCCCCCCGTCCGGTCCAGGCGGCAGGCGAATACACGATCCAGGAAGTCGTCGACGCCGGACACGGCTTCTTCGGCGAGACCAGTGGCGCCCTTGCCAAAGTCATCGAACAGGCTTTCGAGCAATATGGCCTGCCAAATGGTTACATCCTCGGCCAGGAAGGCTCCGGCGCACTGATCGCGGGCCTCACCTACGGCGAAGGCACGCTTTACACCAAGAATGTCGGCCAGCACGACGTCTTCTGGCAGGGCCCCTCGCTCGGCATCGACTACGGCGGCAATGGGACACGCGCCATGATGCTGGTCTACGACCTGCCGAATGTCGACACGCTCTATGCCCGCTATGGCGGCGTCAGCGGCTCGGCCTATATCGTCGCCGGCGTCGGCATGACGGTCCTGAAAAGCCGCGACGTGGTGCTGGTGCCGATCCGCACCGGCGTCGGTGCCCGCCTCGGTGTCAATGTCGGCTATCTGAAGTTGACCCGCACCCCCACCTGGAACCCCTTCTGACATCACACCAGGGAACTCAGGCTCACGCAAGTTGGTTCTGCTCTGTCGTTAGGCATAGTGCGAGATTCCGGTGCTCCCCCGGCAGGCAACCTTGCCGGGAGGAGGCCACCATGATTAAATATGTCCTAACGCTCATGCAAACGCTGTGGCCCTGCCGTGATTGAATATACCCTACTGTTCGGAATGGGATTTATGGCCGCGGCGCTCCTCGCGATGCTGCTGGCGCCTGCTATCCATCGCCGCGTCGTCCATTATACAGAGAACCGCCTGAAGGCGACGATGCCGCTGAGCCCTCAGGAGATCCGGGCTCAGAAGGACATGGTGCGCGCGCTCTACGCCGCGGAAAACGCCAAGACCCAGCACGAGCTCACCCGTGAGCGCGAAAAGGCAATCGCGCTTCGCCTTCAGAACGAGACGCTTGCAGCGGACGCTGGTCGCCTGGTCGCCGAGAATCAGGATCTGCACACCCAGATCAATGAAATGAGCACGGAAGCCGCCGACTTGCGCTCCGGCTTGCGCCGCGCCGACCTCGACGTCGCGACCGTCCGCGAAACGCTGCGGCGGGTCGAGATCGCCACCGCCGCCAAGGATGTCGAGCTGGAGGAGCGCGCACATCGCATCGGCCGGCTGGTGAGCGACATCGATCACATGCGCATCGAGGCCATGAGCCGCGACACCGAAATCGACACGCTGAAGACACGCATCCAGTTCATGCGCGACGAGCGCGAGGAACTGCGTCGCGAGAACAAGCTGCTCGTCAAACGCGCCAAGGACGCCGAAATCCGCCTGGCACAGGAAGAGCATAAGGTGCTGAGGCTTGAAGACAGCCTCGCCCGGGATGCTGCCGACCGGGCCGATACCGGCTCGGCTCTGGAGCGCCGGCAGCGTGAACTGGCAGACCTCAAGGCCAAGCTGAAGAGCGCCAACGCGCAGCTCAGAACTGCCCAGCGCAGCCTCAAGCAGGCGGGCCTGCCTCTGCCCGACATGACGGAGGACACCATGCCCGATGACCTGACACCTGCCCCGCGCCTCAGCCCGGACCTTCTCGAAAGTGATATCCGCCATCGCCAGACGGCCCTGACCGAACGGCTGCTGAAGGCAACCTCCTCCGCCGAAGACGATGAACTGCGCGAAGAATTGGGCGACATCGCCGCCAAGATGATCCTGCTGACCTCCATGCGCGAAGGCTCCGGCGAAGGCGTAACTCCCCTGGGCGACCTGATCACCCAGCCGACGCGCAGCCCGAATGCCCCGCGCAGCCTGGTCGACCGCGTGATGGCGCTGGACCCCTCTGTCGGCAGAACGGCCAGCCAACCTTCGCCGGCGGAATAATCGCTGAATTAGCCCAGCCGCCCCATGGCGCGGGCGATTGCGTAAAGCGCAATTCCGCTCGCCGTACCGACATTGAGGCTGTCCAGCCCCGGTGCCTGAGCAATCCGGGCCGAGCGGAAGCGGTTGAGGATCGCCTCCGGCAGCCCCTCGCCTTCGGTGCCCATGACCAGGGCCACGCGCCGGCCAGGCGCAATTGCACCGATCTCGACCTTGCCCGCCGGCGACAGCGCCCAGATTTCAAATCCCGCTGACGCCAACGCGCCCAACAGCTCCTCGGCTGACCCTTGCCGGCCATAGGGCATTGTCAGCACTGAACCGACCGAGACGCGCAACGCCTTGCGATACAGCGGATCACAACAGGTTTCGTCGAGCAGCACCGCATCGGCGGTAAAGCCAGCGGCGTTCCGAAACAGCGAGCCGATATTGTCATGGTTGGAAATTCCGCAGCCGACCAGCACCAGCGCGTCGTTTGGCAGCGAGGCAATCCGCTCCGCTATATCAGGCGGTGGCAACCGCCGTCCAAGGGCCAGCACCCCGCGATGCAAATGAAAGCCGGCAATGGCATCGAGAACGGGCGCTTCCGCGATGTAAACAGGGATGTCGGCCGGAAAGCGCTCACGCAGTTCGGAAAGTCCGGCGAGCCGGTTCTTCAGGATCAGCAGCTTTTCCGCAACCACATCCCCGCCGGCCGCTTGCGCCTTCGCGAGCATCGACAGCACCACCGTGCCCTCGGCAATGAACTGCCCATGGCGGCCGGTAAGATCGCGCTCGCGGATGTCAGTGAATTCGGCAATCCGCGGATCGGCGGGATCGGTGATCTCGATCGGGGTCCCGCCGGCCATGGACAGTTACTTTTCCGACAGCGTGACGTCGGCGATGATGCGGCCGAGCGAAAGATCGAAGATGAACGTCTTCTTGACGCCAGCGGTCTCTCCGAGGATCAGCATCTGGCTGCCCGAGAGCGAGGCTGAGAGAACCCGGAAGCCGGCCGGCAGATCGGCCGTCATCGATAGTGGCTGGCCCGACGGCACGGCAAAGGGCTGTGCGACCGTCGCGGCAGGCGCAGTTCGTCCGTCATCTCGCGTCAGCTTGTAGCCGATGGCGACCAGTACCGCGAGGAACAGCACCGCCATGATACCGCCGGAGACCAACTGCAGCTTGATCATCTTGCGGCGCACGTTTTCCATCGCGGGATCCAGCGGCTTTTCGTCCTGTTCGTCGTCGAGATGGGTCATGATCGCGGTCGGTCCTTTAGAAGCTTCACGGTCGTATCCACAGTGTCCCTCGCGGGGCAACGGGAGCAAAATCATCCGGCAATCGATTGTCGAAAGCGCCGGTCTGTGCCACATGGCAGGAAAACCGGGCCGCACCGTCGGTCGAGGAAAGACGGAATGACACGATGAGCGCCCCCTTTACCGAAAGCACTGCCGCAAGAAAAGAGCTGATTGCCGATGCGGATGCCGCAGGCCGCATCGACGCCTGGCTGACAGCGGCGCTGGGGGCAGAATTTTCCCGCAACCGGGTGAAGGCACTGATCGAACAAGGCGCCGTGCAGGTGAACGGCGTGCTGCTGGATTCGCCCAACCGCAAGATCAAGACCGGCGACGTCGTCGTCATCGACCTGCCGGCGCCGGAAGACCCGCAGCCGAAGGGCGAGAACATCCCGCTCGACGTGCTCTATGAAGACAAAGACCTGATTGTCATCGCCAAGCCGCCCGGCCTCGTCGTCCATCCGGGTGCGGGCAACTGGCACGGCACGCTGGTCAATGCGCTGATCTACCACTGCGGCGACAGCCTGTCCGGCATCGGCGGCGTCAAGCGCCCAGGCATCGTCCACCGCCTCGACAAGGACACATCAGGTGTCATGGTCGTCGCCAAGAACGACATCGCCCATCGTCACCTCGCCGACCAGTTCGCCGACCATGGCCGCACCGGCCCGCTGGAGCGCGCCTACCGCGCCGTGGTCTGGGGCCGCCCGCGCACGCTTGCCGGCACGATCGATGCGGCCCTCGGCCGCTCCGGTGCCGACCGCACCAAGCGCACGGTGAAGCGCGAGGACACCGACGATGCTCGCGAGGCGATCACCCATTACACCGTGCTGGAGCGTTACGGCGAAAAGCCGGATGCCACCTGCCTCGCCTCGCTGGTCGAGTGCCGCCTGGAAACCGGCCGCACCCATCAGATCCGCGTCCACATGGCCCATATCGGCAATCCCCTGATCGGCGACCAGGAATATGGCGCGGCCTTCAAGACCAAGGCCAATCTTCTGCCGGAAGACGCCAAGCGGGCGGTGAGCAAGTTCCACCGTCAGGCCCTGCATGCCTATCTGCTCGCCTTCGAACACCCGACGACGGGTGAGACCATGCACTTCGAAGCCCCAGTCCCGGCCGATCTGCAGAAGGTCATCGACGCCTTGAAGGCGATCTGACGACGGCGGGCGGACCGCTTAAGCGATCGACCGGCACCGCAGCGTCCGGCGCCACCACGTGACGTGCCAGGAGAACGTGACCGATCACGGCGGCGAGAACGATGACCCCGCCGATCAGCGTGGTCGGCGAAGGCTGATCGCCCACCACCAGCCAGACCCAGAAAGGCGCAAGCGGCGCATCCAGCGCTCCGATCAGCGCCGATTCCACCGGCGGCACGTCCCTCGCCCCCAGAGTCAGCAGCAGGAAGCCCAGCGAAAAGGCCAGCACCCCGAAGCCGAGAACCACCAGCAGGTCATGGCCGGATGCCGCAAAGGGCGCCGCAAAGGGCAATGCGAGGGCAGCACTCATAAGGCAGGAAACCACCGTACAGGGCAGCGCCGGTTTATCGGGATGACGGCGGATCAGCACCGTCCAGAGCGCCACCATGCCGGTCATGGCGAAGGCCAGCAAATCGCCGAGAAGCGTGCCTTCCTCGCCACTGCCGATCATCACCACCACCCCTGCCATCGCCACGCCGCTGGCGACCAGCGCCGGCCGACCGGGTCGCTCGCCGAGCAGCAGATAACCGAGACCGGCGGCCAGAAACGGACAGGTGGCGAAAATGATCGCAACATGGGCGACGGAGGTCGTATAGAGCGCCCCGATGAACAGCACGGCGCAGGCGGCCGATGTCGCACAAATGAGGAGACCCGCCCAGCCGAGTCGGGCAAAATCCTCCACCACCTGCCCCCGTGCCGTCCCGACGAGGCAGAGAAGAAGGAACAGACCTGCGATCGTCCCGCGCAGAAAGAGCAGCGTCGGCCCGTCGATCGATACGAGCCGCGTCATCAGCCCCGCCGTGGACAGCGCCACCGTCGCGGCCGTGACGGCAATTAGCCCTCGCGAATAGGAGGAGATGGACATGCGGCGCACCTTCTGAAAGACATAAACTATAGCCCCCTTGTAGCAGACCCCAACTGCCACCGGGACGTCATCAGGCGACGTTACTCGACGTGTTCGATTATCTCGGATTCCGAACACACCGTCACGCTCTCGTGAGGGAACGCAAATCTTGTATCGCTGTTTTGCCATACTTATCTGTCATACGGATTTCTGTGGGATAGAGAGATCCACGGAGATGGGACTCGCCGGTTTTCAGGGAGTCCACGAAGAAAAGGGGGTGCTATATGGCCCGCAACAGTCTGCCTTCCATCACCGCCGGCGAAGCCGGTCTCAATCGCTACCTGGACGAGATCCGCAAGTTTCCGATGCTGGAACCCCAGGAAGAATACATGCTTGCCAAGCGCTATGCCGAACATGGCGACCGTGAAGCTGCCCATCGCATGGTGACCAGCCATCTGCGCCTCGTGGCGAAGATCGCCATGGGCTATCGCGGCTACGGCCTGCCGATCGGCGAAGTCGTCTCGGAGGGCAATGTCGGCCTGATGCAGGCCGTCAAGAAGTTCGATCCGGAACGCGGCTTCCGTCTGGCGACCTATGCCATGTGGTGGATCAAGGCCTCGATTCAGGAATACATCCTGCGCTCGTGGTCTCTGGTCAAGATGGGCACGACCGCCAATCAGAAGCGTCTCTTCTTCAACCTGCGTCGGCTGAAGGGCAAGATCCAGGCCATCGAGGAAGGCGATCTGAAGCCGGATCAGGTGGCCGAGATCGCCACCAAGCTGAACGTGTCCGAGGAAGAAGTCATCTCGATGAACCGCCGCCTGTCCGGCGACGCCTCGCTGAACGCGCCCTTGCGCGCTGCCGAAGGCGAGAGCGGTCAATGGCAGGATTGGCTGGTTGATGACCACGAAAGCCAGGAAGCCGTGCTCATCGAGCAGGACGAGTTGGAAACCCGCCGCCGCATGCTGCAGCGGGCGATGAGCGTCCTGAACGATCGCGAACGTCGCATCTTCGAGGCGCGTCGCCTGGCGGAAGACCCGGTGACGCTCGAAGAGCTTTCCGCCGAGTTCGACATCAGTCGCGAACGCGTGCGCCAGATCGAGGTGCGTGCCTTCGAAAAGGTCCAGGAAGCCGTTCAGAAGGACGCGATGGAACGGGCCAAGGCGCTGAGGGTCGTCGAGGCTTAATGCACCTGATCCCCTTCGCTACACAGTCTGAGCCGCCCGAGAGATCGGGCGGTTTTTTGTTTCTCGAACACCTTCTGCGTCTATTCCGTCGCCAGTTGCTGACGCGAAAAGAGGAAGAGCCCCAGCGCAAACAGGATGACACACCATCCGACGAGGATCACCAGCCCCGCAACGCCCGCCATCGGCGACCCACCGGTGAGTATCCAGTCCCGCAACCACCCAGCTGCATAACTCGGGAGCGGCAGGCGGTCGGCATCCGCGCCGAGATAGAGCTGCAACACCGTTGAACCGATTGCGAGCAGAAATGCCGGGATCACGGCAGCGATCATCGAGCGGAAAATCACCACGAGCGTCGTCACAAAGGCGACGAGCACCGCCAGTTCCAGAAGAGCGCAGATAAAGGCGGCAACAAGCGTTAAGAAGGATTGGCCGGAAAGCATGACAAAACCGGCGCCCTGGCCTTTGGCAACAGACAAGACGAGATTGAGCGCCATGTCGCCGAATGCTGCCAGCAGCAGCCCGAGTGCAAGCCACGTAATGCAGGTCAGGACCTTCGCCGTAAACAGCGACGCTCGACCGTGTCGCGGCACCAGAAGCCGCCACGTTGCCTGGCGATAATCGAGAAAGAACACGGAGCCGATGCCGATGGCATAGATCAGTTGCCCGATCGAGTTCCCGGACAGGCTGAGGCTCTTGGCGGCCGAGAGGAATAGGTCGACATCTCCGCTGGTTTGCCGCCCCATGCGGACAAACAGCAACCCTTCGATGATTAGCTTGAACAGCAGCGCCACGATCGGCACGGCGAGGAAGCCCCAGAATAGGGTCGACGGCTGGCGGCGAAGCTTCAGCATCTCACTGGACAACAGCGCTCTCATCGGCCGGCCTCCCGCGTCTGCGACAGGAAGATGGTTTCCAGATCGGGCTTCACCCATTTCGCCTCATGGATGCGCATGCCTGCAGCCGAGAGTGATGCGATCAAATCGGGCACCTGCTCCCTTTCGGTCCGCACGTAAATCCCGCCATCGCCCGCCTCCGCCTGTGCGCCAAGCCGTTGGAGCAGCACATCAGGCGTGTCCACCGAGATCCAGAAGCGCCCATCCCGGTCGAGCATGTCGGCGACGGCACCCTCTGCCACCAACCGCCCATGCTGCAGGATCGCAACGCGGTCGCAGACCCGTTGTACTTCGTCTAGGAGATGGCTGGATAAGAGCACAGTCAGGCCGTCGCGATGGGCAAGCTCACCGATCAGCGCACGCATTTCCAGGATGCCGTCCGGATCGAGCCCATTGGTCGGCTCATCAAGGATGATGGCCTCCGGCTGCCCGATCAGCGCGCAACCAATGCCCAGTCGCTGCTTCATGCCAAGAGAAAAGCCGGACACGGTTTTGTCTGCAGCCTGCTCCAGGCCGATACGTCGCAGGATCGGTTCGACGAGCGGCAACGTGTTCGTAAAGCGCCCCAGCATCTGCAGATGCTCACGGGCACTAAGGAAGGGGTAAAAGCTCGGGGTTTCGATCAGCATGCCGAGACGGCGGCGATTTGCGGTGCCCGCCGCCTCGCCGAAAATCCGCACCTCACCCCGATCTTGCGTCAAAAGTCCCGCAAGGATCCTGAGCAGCGTACTCTTGCCGGCACCATTCGGCCCCAGCAGACCGTAAACCGCGCCCTTGGGCACGCCGAGACTCAGGCCGTCCAGCGCCTGCACGGACACGCCGCTCCGCCCGAACCGTTTTTCGATGGAGACGAAGGTAATGGCCGAATCTGGAGCCGGATGATCCGCCGGACGTTCACGCAGGTCTCCGGCAATCGATGTCATCGGCTCTCTCCTTTTGCCAGCCTGCGGCCCGGAAATCGAGCGCGAGCAGGACGCGGTCTTGTCGCCCTGGCAGGGACACCTCAGCCCCCGCCCAATAAAAAATCCGCCGAAATGTCTCTCGGCGGATTTGAAAATTCCAGAACCGATCGCTCAGTTCGCTGCTGCGGGCGGCGCAAGCGCTGCCCATTCGCGCATGACCTGTTCGAAGACCTTGGCGCCCTGTGTGCCCTTGTCGAAGGTGAGGAGCGCCCGGCGACCATTGCGGTAGGTGACCGGGATGTCGATCCAGCCGCGGGTCGAGAGCAGTTCCATATTGCGCTTGATCACATCGGCAAAGTCGTTGAGCGCAACCAGATAGGTGTCGTCGGTGACCTTGGCGGTAACAGCCACGAGCGGATCGCCGCGATCCTGCTCGGTTCGCTTCATCGCGATGCGTTGCAGATTGTCGATGGCACCGCCTTCGAAATCGGCCGGCACCGAGAACACCACTTCGATGAGGTGGCTCGCCGGCAGCGAGTTGTCGGTGTTGCGCTTGATCGTAACGAGCGCCGAAATGCCGCGCTCGGGCACGTTGAGCTTGCCCTGGATCTGCGGGTCGGGCTTGCCGTCTGGGCCGGTTTCGCGCACGGCCGACCAGATGATCGATCCCGGTACGGCAACCGGGGTGGCCTGACCGAGACGCTCTTCATAGAGGAAAAGCTTCTCGCCACCGGCAACGGGGGCTGCCGACGATGCGGCATTGGTGGGCGCGGTGCCTGCTGTCGGCGTTGCCGAAGCCGGGGCATCGGTCGGTTCGATGGTTGAAGCAACGGTCTGGGCAGAGACGGAACGTCCCTCCTCGGCGGTGCCGGCTGGAGCGGCGCCCGCGCCCTCATCGATCTCAGAGCCATCGGCGCGCAGCCGCTGGGTGAACTTCTGGCCGCTCGCGGCACCGTCTTCCGGGGCCGTGGCCGTCGCAGCGGGCGTGGGCGTGGGCGTGGTCGGCGCAGTCGCTGCAGGCGCCGCATCCGTTGCAGCCGGACTTGTCGCCGCCGGCGTCGTCTCTCCCTCGGTCGCCTTTTCCGGCGCGCCGGTCAGGTTCGCGACCATGCTGCCGATATCGTCGCGCCAGGTCCAGCCGGCATAGCCGACACCCGCGATAACCAGCAGGCCAACGACACCGAGGACGATGGGGGCAAGGTTGCGGCGCTTTTTGGGCTCCAGTCGATAGGCAGGCTGATCATAGCCGCCCATCATCCGGCCGATATCACTGTCCTGATCGATGGTCGCGGGTTTGGCGTCCGGCGAGAAGCTCTGGAGATGCGCATCCCAGTCAGGTGTCGCAGGCAATTCGCTGGTGCCGGGGGCAGCCGTTGCGACGGATGCCTGAACCTCCGCATTGTCGCGGAACCACTGGCTGAAATCGTCGGGATCGATGGTTGCGGCCGCCTGGGCGACAGCGGGCGCGGCAGCGACCGTCTCGAACGGCTCGGGCTGGCTCTGCTCCAGGCTGAGACCGGCCGGCACCGGAAAATCCTGTTCGACTTCAACGTGGACGGGTTCCTGATAGGCGGGGAATTCGTCCGTCGGCGTGTGGGAAATAGAAACCGGCGCAGGCTCGATCTCCGGTAGCTCCGGGACCCTATTTGCCGCGGGAGCGATCCCCAGCGGCAAATCCCAGCTGGCAGCAGGGATGGCCGGCGTCGGATCGCTCGCGCGGCTCTGCAGCCAGTCGTCCACGGCATCGGAAACGGCGGGCCGGGGTTCTTCCGCCGGAGCGGCGAAATCGGCAGGTTCGATGAGACTATCGCCAGTTTCCGCCGCTTGGTCACGATCGGCAACCTCGCCCCAGGCCGGGGCAACAGGTCGGTCTGCGGCGAATTCCGGCTCGGGCGCATTGGCCCAGCCGGTAAAGGCAGGCTCCGCCGGCGTTACCGGGCTCGCCTCGATGCGACGTTCTTCGGCGGCGGAGAAGGCTGCCTCAAGCCGAGATTCGGCAGCTGGTGCCGCGTCGCGCGCTTGCGCATCGCCGAACACCTTCGCATCATACATGTTGGCGTAATCGGTCTCGCCGCCCGTCAAGGCATAATCGGGATCGGACCAGACTGACGGAGCGGGCTCGGCAGCAGCTGCGGGCCGCGGTTCTTCTGCCACGACTTCGGCCTCGGATGCGTACACCTCCGATGCCGATGCCGGTGCGGGCTCGCTCATATGGGCATCGGCCCAGTCGTCGCCGGTGACAGCAGGCGCCTCGGGCTCGCGATATTCGGTGTGCTCGACGGCCGCATAATCATGCTCGACCGCGGCCTCAGGAACCGTCTGTTCCGGCTCAGGAGACGCATGTGCCGCAGTACCCGGATCGGCAAAAAGCGGCTCAGGACCACGTGCCGGCTCGGCCCAGACCGGCTGCGGCTCGTGGGCAGCGTGCGGCTCTGGCGCCTGTGCGGCTTGCGGTTCGAAAGCCGGCACCGCAACCTCGTCGAGCGCCGGCAAGGCCTCGGCGTGTTCAGCTTCAACTTCCCGAATGGCGGCGTCGAGCTTCTCCAACTGCCGCTGCAGCATGTGCTCCGGCGGACGCGGCGACATGTTCTCAAGCTGCCGCACAACGGCCGAACGGGCCTTTTCATAGACCCGTGCACGCATTTCCGGAGTATTGTTCGACAGGCCATCCACGGCCCGTCGAATCACTGCGATAAAGTCAGCCATCAGCACTTTCTCATTATTGCCGGAGCGGATTCGACCGGCAAAATTTATTAAACTTCAGATTAGTCCTCGAAAGGGTCCGTCACAAGTATCGTGTCGTCCCGCTCTGGGCTTGTCGACAGAAGGGCGACCGGCGCGCCGATCAGTTCTTCGACCTGGCGCACATATTTGATCGCCTGGGCCGGCAAATCGGCCCATTTACGGGCACCGACGGTCGACTCTTTCCAGCCTTCGAGCGTGATGTAGATGGGCTCGACACGGGCCTGAGCGGCCTGGGCGGCCGGCAGATAATCGATTTCCTGGCCGTCCAGCTTGTAGCCGACGCAGATCTTCAGCTCTTCCAGACCGTCGAGAACGTCGAGTTTGGTGAGCGCGATGCCGGTGATTCCATTGGTGGCGACCGACTGGCGAACGAGCGCAGCATCAAACCAGCCGCAACGACGCTTGCGGCCCGTGACTGTGCCGAACTCATGGCCCTTCTCGCCAAGGAACTGGCCGATCTCGTCATGCAGCTCGGTCGGGAAGGGACCTTCGCCGACGCGCGTCGTATAGGCCTTGGTGATGCCGAGGATATAGCCGAGCGAACCCGGGCCCATGCCGGAACCGGCGGCGGCCTGGCCAGCAACCGTGTTCGAGGAGGTGACGAAAGGATAGGTGCCGTGGTCGATGTCGAGCAGAGACCCTTGAGCGCCTTCGAACAGGATGCGCGAACCCTTGCGGCGCTCCTTGTCCAGGAGCACCCAGACCGAATCCATGAAAGGCAGCACACGGTCGGCGATCGAGGTCAATTCCTCCATGATCGTCTTGTGCTCGATTTCGGCCACGCCGAAGCCGCGACGCAGCGCGTTGTGATGGGTGAGGATGCGTTCGACCTTGCCTTCCAGCGCGTCGAGGTCGGCGAGATCCATGACACGGATCGCACGGCGACCGACCTTGTCTTCATAGGCAGGACCAATACCGCGGCGAGTCGTGCCGATCTTGGTGCCACTGTTGGAGGCAGCGTCTTCGCGCATGCCGTCGAGTTCACGGTGCAGCGACAGGATGAGGGTGGCATTTTCGGCAATCCGCAGATTGTCCGGCGTGACCGACACGCCCTGGTCCTTCAACCGGCCGATTTCGGCGATCAGCGCATGCGGGTCGACAACCACGCCATTTCCGATGACGGCCTTCTTGCCCGGACGTACGACGCCAGACGGCAGAAGAGACAGCTTGTAGGACACGCCGTCGATGACGAGCGTATGGCCGGCATTGTGTCCACCCTGGAAGCGGACCACGATATCCGCCCGTTCGGAGAGCCAGTCGACAATCTTGCCCTTGCCCTCGTCACCCCATTGCGAACCAATCACCACGACATTCGTCATTTCGAAATCCTGTTTATCGCGCAGTGCCTGCGCCTCACCCAAACCCGCGCATCTATACTGTGTTGTTTTTGGGAAATCGACCCGTTTTGCGGGGCGATTTGGCTTTTTGCGTGACAAAGGTCGACCCCTCGCCTATTTCCGAGGCAATTCGCGCTGCGATGGATGCGCTCTGACGTCTCCCGGAACGAGCGCAGACATGCAGGGAAGAAACGCTTTGCCGATCCGCGCCTATATCTATCTCGTCATCACAACACTGCTCTGGGGCGGCAACACCATCGCCGGCAAACTGGCGCTCGGTCATGTCAGCCCGATGGCCCTGAGCTTCGGCCGCTGGGCCGTGGCGACCCTGGTGATCGCGTCGATCTCGGTCCCGCAGATCCGCAAGGACTGGGATCTCCTGAAGGCGAACTGGAAGCTTTTGATCTTCTACGGCGCCGTCGGTTACGCCGCCTTCAACGGCTTCCTCTACACGGCGCTCAAATATACGAGCGCCGTAAACGGCGCGATCGAACAGGGCGCCATTCCGGTCCTGATCTTCGTCATCAATTTCCTGCTGTTCCGCATCCCGGTCTCCGCAATCCAGATCCTGGGCTTCGTCATTAGCTTTGCCGGTGCAGCCGTCACGGCCTCGCACGGCAATCTGCAGACGCTCCTCACCCTCACCCTGAATTACGGCGACCTGCTGATGCTCTGCGCCGGCATCGCCTATGCCGTCTACACGATATCGCTGCGCTGGAAGCCGGCGGTGCATTGGAAGAGCCTGATGGCCGTGCCGGCGCTCGCCGCAGCCCTCACCAGCCTGCCGCTCCTGTGGTGGGAAGCCGGCGAAGGCCAGATGATTCTGCCCGACGCACGCGGCTGGATGATCATCCTCTATTGCGGCTTCTTCCCCTCGCTAATCTCGCAGATCCTCTACATCAAGGGGGTGGAAGGCATCGGCGCCAACCGGGCGGGGCTGTTCATCAATCTCGTGCCGGTCTTCGGCACGTTGCTGTCGATCACGCTTCTCGGCGAGACGCTGGAATACTTCCACATCCTGGCGCTCGCACTTGTGCTTGGTGGCATCGCCATCGCAGAATGGGGCAAGCCGCGCGAACCGCTCAAGGCGAATGCCTAGCCGACTGAAAGGATGTCCACTTCGCCGTCACTGAGCCGGGCTGCCGTCAGCCGGCCCGACTTGTAGCAATGCGTGTCGAGGCTCACACGGTCAGGGCCGACAAAGGCCTCGCGCATCGGCGTATGGCCGTGAAAGACGCGCACCGGCAAACCGGGGCCGAGGTCGAGAAACGACCGCCGGATCCACAAGAGGTCTTCGTCCTCCTGCTCCACCAGCGGCCGCCCCGGCCGGATCCCGGCATGCACGAAGACATCCGCGCCGACCGTCACCATCACCGCAGTCGCCTCGAGAAACTCGACATGGCTGGCTGGAACGACCGATCGAACCGCTTGCCGGAGAGCAAAGTTCGAGCCAACGAACGGACCATGCGCCTCGACGTCCAGTCCATAGGATCGCAGCGTCGTATCCGCCCCATGCTCCAGATACCAGTCGCCCGCCGGATCGCCCTTGAGATAGTCGAGAAACGCATCATCGTGGTTGCCGCGCAGGCAGATGCGGTCGAAGCCGACCGGTGGCGCGGCGCTGAGGTGATAGAGCACCGCAGCCGATTGCGGGCCCCGATCAATATAGTCGCCCAGCATAACAATCAGCTTGCGCCCCTCGCGCAGGCTCGCATCCTCTTTAATCTTATCTTCAAGTGCGAGCAGTGGCTCGAGACAGCCATGCACGTCGCCCACGGCATAGATCGCGGAATAGGTTCCAGGTTCGATCGTCACCCTCGGACGCAATCCGTCTTGTTGCACCTCGTCCGTTCCCATGGCCGCATCCCCTTGCCTGCTATCCGTGCCGCTGTCTTCTATCATGGATTGAAGCGTCGCGTCTGTCTGACCTACAGCCTTCGCATGCGTATCCAAAAAGGCAGCGGCCTGCACTGATTATGATGCTTTTCGAAGCCTGCCGTTTTGCCCTATCGGTCGATGAAACGAGACAAAGAGGCACGGCAATGGCGAAACCCTTCTTCTGGAACGAACTGGTGACGACGGACTTCGCCGCCCTTTCCGCCGACACCACGATCGCCGTCCTGCCCATCGCCTCGACCGAGCAGCACGGCCCCCATCTGCCGATCGCCACGGATGTCGCGATTGCCAATGGCATGCTGGCGGAGTTGAAGGCGCAGCGCCCCGACGACCTCGATTTCCTCGTCCTGCCGACCCAGGAAATCGGCAAGGCCAATGAACACGTCTACGGCCCCGGCAGTCTGTCCTTCGGCCCGGAACTCCTGATCCCGGCCTGGACGGCGATCGGCAGCAAGGTGGCCGAGGCCGGCATCCGCAAGCTGGTCATCGTCAACTCCCATGGCGGCAATGTCGATGTGATGAGCATCGTCGCCCGCGAACTGCGCGTCCGCCACCAGATGGTCGTCGTCTCCACCCAGTGGGGCCGTTTCGGAAATCCCGACGGCATGATTTCCGAGCATGAGAGCCGCTACGGCATTCATGGCGGCGAGGTCGAGACCTCCCTGATGCTGCATTTCCGCCCCGAATTGGTGCGCATGGACAAGGCTCAGAACTTCGTCTCGAAGGCCGAGCAGATGCGCGCGAACTCGAAATACCTGACGCCGCTCCCGCCGCATTCGCTGGCCTGGATCGCCCACGACCTGAACCCCCATGGCGTGGTTGGCGATGCCTCCAAGGGCACGGCGGAAAAGGGCGAGGCCATCTGCAAACATCAGGTGGCCGGTTTCATCGAGCTGCTGCGCGACGTCGCCGCCTATCCCCTGTCGAACCTCTACACGCCTGACTGAGAAACGGTCGCCTCACGCGCCGCCGCGAATGCTTTCAGGAATATGGCCCCGGTCCTTGAGATCCTGGACCAGCACGACCAGTTCCTGCATCAGATATTCGACGAACAGGCTTGTCGCCGAATCGAGCGTCGCCCGCGCCCGGGCAAACAGCTTCATCGGCTGATGGCGCACATGCGCCTCGGTCAGCGGCCGGAACACAAGTTCG
Source organism: Rhizobium glycinendophyticum (assembly GCF_006443685.1). Classification (NCBI taxonomy): domain Bacteria; kingdom Pseudomonadati; phylum Pseudomonadota; class Alphaproteobacteria; order Hyphomicrobiales; family Rhizobiaceae; genus Peteryoungia; species Peteryoungia glycinendophytica. Next base: position 2,873,772 of record NZ_VFYP01000001.1, read on the forward strand.
CCGCGCCGGCATTCGGCGAGCGCATCGAGCGGATTGAGCAAGGTCAGCCCCGTCCCAGCCTTGACCAATTGCTTCATCAACTCCGACGAATTCGTTTCAAGGACCGGCTCGACCAAAAGCGGCAGCGGTGCCAGCGCCAGATCGATGATATTGCGCAGGCTGGTACCCGATTGTGCCAGGATCAAGGGTTCCTGCACGACGTCAACGAGATCGACCGGCCCCTCCTCCAGCGCCAGCCGATGCCCGGGTGGCAGCACGACACCGACCGGCACGTCGAAATTGGCGAGCGTCCGGATGCCCGGCGTCGCCGGTATGTTGAAGCCCAGACCGACATCGACCTCGCCCGTCAGCACCGGATTGATCGTCGTCACCCCGCCGTCGCTGCGCAGCTTGATCTGTACCCGCGAATGCTTGGCGATGAAGCCCGCGAGAACGGCGGGCAGCGGCCCGGAGGCGAGCCCGACGGTCGTCACCAGCGAGACCTTGCCGATCTGCGGCGTCTTGAGCCCGCGCAGCCGTCCCTCCAGCCGCTCGTAATTCTTCAGAACCTCGCGGATATGTTCGACGCAGAGTTCACCGGCTGCCGTGAGCCTGAGCCCCTTCGGCAGCCGCTCGAAGATCGGCGCACCCAGTTCCTCCTCCAGCGCCAGGATCTGCCGGTTGACGGCGGACGAGGCCACGTTGAGCCGCGCGGCCGCCTTGCGGATCGAGCCGCATCGAACGATTTCATTGATGTAGACCAGCTTCCGGGAGTGAAGCATGAGACCTCCGCTGCGCAAAAATTAGCCATGCCGCATCACTATGCAGCAATCCCGCGAGCAGTGCAAAAAAAGCATCGATGCGGACGAATTTTGATGCTTTTCAAGACGCAATCGGACCGATCAAATGACCAAAAAGGGAGCCCGAAAACGGGTCCTGCAACGAACAGGGGAACGATCAATGCGCGACATGCCCACCAAGACCAGCCTCCTTGCCCTGATGGGCCTTGCGGCTTCGCTATCTTCGACCTCCGCGGCATTTGCACTCGACGAGGTCACCTACGGCACCAACTGGCTCGCCCAGGCCGAACATGGCGGTTTCTATCAGGCCGTGGCCGACGGTACCTATGAAAAATACGGCCTAAAGGTCACCGTGGTCCAGGGCGGCCCGCAGGCCGCCAACCGCTCGCTCTTGATCGCCGGCAAGGTCGACTTCTACATGGGCAGCCCGCTCGGCGAGATGGACGCCGTCAAGGAAGGCATCCCTCTGGTCGATGTCGCGGCGATCTTCCAGAAGGACCCGCAGGTCCTGCTCGCCCATCCCGATCAGGGCATCGAGAAGTTCGCCGACCTCGCCAAGCTCGACACCATCTTCATGGGCAAGGACGGCTACGTTACCTATTACGAATGGATGAAGAAGAACTTCGAGGGCTTCACCGACGAGAAGTACAAGCCCTACACCTTCAACCCGGCCCCGTTCATCGCCGATCCAAAGTCGGCCCAGCAGGGTTATTTGACCTCCGAACCCTATGAGATCGAGAAGCAGGCCGGTTGGGCGCCAAAAGTCTTCCTGCTCGCCGACAACGGCTACAGCCCCTATTCGACGATGATCACCACGACCGCGACCATGGTCGAGAGCAAGCCGGATGTCGTGCAGCGCTTCGTCGACGCCTCGATCGAGGGCTGGTACAACTATCTCTACGGCGACAACAAGGCCGCCAACGACCTCATCAAGAAGGACAATCCGGAAATGACGGATGGTCAGATCGAATACTCGATCAAGAAGATGAAGGAATACGGCATCGTCGAATCCGCCGAAGCGCTCGACAAGGGCATCGGCTGCATGACCGACGACAAATACAAGGCCTTCTTCGACGCCATGGTCCAGATCGGCGTCCAGCCCGCCGACCTCGACTACAAGAAGGCGTATACCACGCAGTTCGTCTGCAAGGGCGTCGGGATGGCGCTGAAGAAGTGATTTCTCACCCCCCGTGAGGGGGGAGGTCGCAGCAAAGCTGCGGGTGGGGGTGATCGTCGTTAACTGACAGTAAAACCCCTCCCAAACCCTCCCCACAAGGGGGAGGGCTTAACCCAGCCGCCACCGCCTTTGCTTCAGGGGAAGCGAGCGGTCGCCACGGATCCTCTCCCCCCTTGTGGGGGAGATGGCCGGCAGGCCAGAGGGGGACTTTTTACCCGCTGGCACTGCCGAATGGCATTCCTTCAAACCGAGTATCGCATGGCTGAGATCGATCCCATCACCGCCCCTCCCCCAGAACAGCGCCGGGCGCTGGTGGTGATGAAGGACGTGTCCAAGGTCTTCTCCAGCGGCACGGTTGCCCTGACCGGCATGTCGCTGACCGTCAACGGTGGCGAATTCGTCTCGCTGCTCGGCCCCTCCGGCTGCGGCAAGTCGACGGCGCTCCGCATCATCGCCGGTCTTGGCGACACCACATCCGGCACCATCGACTGGCCAAGCTCGCGCATCAACTCCAAGGGGCTCCCCGACGGCGACATCTCCTTCGTCTTCCAGGAGCCGACGCTGATGCCCTGGACAACCGTCTTCGGCAATGTCTACCTGCCCCTGAAACTCCGCGGCGTCTCGAAACACGCCGCCTATGACGACATCATGGCCGCTCTGGAACGCGTCGGCCTGAAGGATTTCGTGGATGCCTATCCCCGCGAACTCTCCGGCGGCATGAAGATGCGCGTCTCGATTGCCCGGGCGCTGGTCACCAAGCCGAAACTGCTGCTGATGGACGAACCCTTTGCGGCCCTCGACGAGATTACCCGCCAGAAGCTGAACGACGACGTCCTGAAGCTCTGGAAGGACACGGGCATTACCGTCATCTTCGTGACCCATTCGGTGTACGAAAGCGCCTATCTCTCGAGCCGCATCGTCGTCATGAAGGCGCGCCCCGGCCGGGTGCATGCGGATTTCCCGCTGCAGACCAGCCTCGACCGCGACGCCTTCTATCGGACCTCGGAAGACTATCGCCAGGCCTGTGAAACCGTCTCCAGAACACTGCTCGAAGCGATCGGCGGGGAGGAACACTGATGAACGGACCGGCCGAAACCCTGCTGAAAATCCTCGTGCCGATCCTCGTCGTCTGCGCCCTGCTGGTCATCTGGCAGCTCGGCGTCTGGGTCTCCGGCGTGCCGCAATACATTTTGCCAGGGCCGATCGCCATTGCCGGCGCCCTGGTCAAGGACTGGGGCACGCTCTCGCCGGCGCTCTGGGTCACCACCAAGATCACCCTGATGTCGCTCGGGCTGGCACTTTTGGGCGGCGTCGGCATCGCGGTCTTCCTCGTCCAGTCGAAGTGGATCGAGGTCGCCTTCTATCCGATCACCGTCATCCTGCAGGTGACCCCGATCGTGGCGATCGCACCGCTGATCCTGATCTACGCGCCCTCGACACAGGTGGCGCTCCTGATCTGCGCCTTCCTCGTCGCCTTCTTCCCGATCCTCTCGAACATGGTCCAGGGCCTGAAGAGCGTCGACCACAATCTCCTGAACCTCTTCGACCTCTACGGCGCCTCGCGCTGGCAGACCCTGCTTTACCTGAAGCTCCCGGCCTCCCTGCCCTATTTCATGACGGGCTTGCGCATCGGTGGCGGCCTCGCGCTGATCGCCGCCGTCGTCGCCGAATTTGCCGCAGGTTCTGCCGGCGCCGGATCGGGCCTTGCCTTCCGCCTGCTCGAGGCCCAGTTCCGTCTTAACATTCCCCGCCTGTTTGCCGCCCTCTTCCTGCTCTCCTGCCTCGGCGTCGTGATCTTTGCCATTACCTCCTTCATTTCCTGGCTGGCGCTGCATCGCTGGCACGAGAGCAGCCTGAAACGAGAAAACTGATGTCGAATGCCGTTGCCACTCTGCCCGCCGCCAAGCGCTTCGTTCTCGCGAACGCAACGCTGCCCGATATCTGCGTCGATGGCATCGAGGCACCCGCCTGCGAGGGCCTGATCAGCGCCGACATCGTGGTCGCCGAGGGCAAGGTCGAGGCGATACTGAAACCCGGCGAGGCGCCATCGGGCCTGCCCTCGACCGATCTTCGCAACGGCATGGTGTGGCCAACCTTCGTCGACATGCATACCCATCTCGACAAGGGCCATATCTGGGACCGCAAGCCGAACCCGACAGGCGACTTCATCGGTGCCCTCGAAGCCGTGAAAGCCGATCGTGAGGCCCGGTGGACCGCCGAAGACGTCAAAGCCCGGATGGAATTTTCCCTGCGCACGGCTTACGCCCACGGCACCAGCCTGATCCGCACCCATCTCGACAGCCTTGCGCCCCAGCACCGCATCTCCTTCGAAGTCTTCGCCGAAGTCCGCGATGCCTGGGCCGGCAAGGTCGACCTGCAGGCCGCCGCCCTCTTCCCCTTCGACCAGATCACCGACGAGGCCTTCTTCAAGGATCTGGTCGATGTGATCGTTGCGCATAAGGGCCTGCTCGGCGGCGTCACCTATCTGATGCCGGGCCTCGACGAAAAGCTCGACATTCTCTTCCGCACGGCAACCGAAAAGGGCCTCGACATCGACCTGCATGTTGACGAGACGCAGGACAAGGAAACCCTGACGCTGAAGACCATTGCCGAAGCCAAGATCCGCAACCGCTTCGAAGGGTCCGTCACCGTCGGTCACTGCTGCTCGCTCGCCCGCCAGGACGATGATCTGGCAAAACACACCATCGATCTGGTGGCTGAGGCCGGCCTCTCGGTCGTCTCGCTGCCGATGTGCAACATGTATCTGCAGGACCGCGTTTCTGGACGCACGCCCCGCCAGCGCGGCGTCACCCTGTTCCACGAACTGACGACAGCCGGCGTCGCCACCGCCGTCTCCTCCGACAACACCCGCGACCCCTTCTATGCCTATGGCGATCTCGATCCGGTCGAGGTCTTCCGCGAGGCCGTCCGCATCATCCATCTCGACCATCCGCTCGATACCGCAGCCCGCGTGGTCACCCGCACTCCCGCCGATATCCTCAAGCGCCCCGACCATGGCCGCATCGCCGTTGGCGGCAAGGCGGATCTCGTCCTCTTCAGCGCCCGCCGCTGGAGCGAATTCCTCTCCCGTCCGCAGGCCGACCGCATCGTGATGCGGAATGGCATGGGCATCGACCGCAGCCTGCCGGATTACCGCGAACTTGACCCGTTGCTTGGAGTTTAGCCATGGCTGACTACGCCAAAATCAAGGAAGAGCTGGCGGGCATCGCCGTCGAGGACAATCCGGCGCTCGTCAAACAGAAAAGCCGCGATTTCTACTGGTATTCGCCGATCCTGAAGGCCGAGCTGGAAAACGTAATTGGTGACCTGATCGTCTCGCCCACGACGGAAGAAGAGGTGATCCGCACGCTGAAGGTTGCCTATGCCCATGGCGTACCGGTCACCCCGCGTGGCGGCGGCACTGGCAATTACGGCCAAGCCATGCCGCTTTCGGGTGGCATTGTGCTCAACCTCATCAACATGAACAAGATCAAGCAGATCCTGCCCGGTCGCGTGATCTGCGAACCCGGCATCATCATCTCCGAGCTCGACAAGCAGACCAAGGCCCATTCCGGCCAGGAACTGCGCTTCCACCCCTCGACCGCCCAGACTGCCTCGATCGCAGGCTTTATTGCCGGCGGCTCCGGCGGCGTCGGCTCGATCACCTGGGGTGGTCTCCGCGACCTCGGCAACATCCTGCGGCTTCGCGTCGTCACGATGGAAGCAGAACCGCGCGTGCTCGAACTCTCCGCCTGGGATCTGCAGAAGGTTTCCCACGCCTATGGCACCAACGGCATCATTACGGAAGTCGAGATGCCGCTGGCGCCTGCCTATGACTGGGTCGACGTCATCGTCGGCTATGACGACTTCATGGATGCGGTGAAATTCGCCGATGCGCTCGCCCACAAGAACGGCATCCTGCTCAAGGAAGTCGCCCCGATCGCCGCACCGATCCCCTTCGACTACTTCACCCGCCACAAACCCTGGCTGAAAGAGGGTCAGTCGGTCGTCGTGCTGATGGTGGCGCCGCACTCCATGGAGCCCTTCCTGGCGCTCGCCGACAAGATGAAGGGCGATGTCCGTTTCCGCTCCGACACGGTCGAGAGCATGAAAGGCATCCCACATGCCTATGAGCTCGCCTGGAACCACACCACGCTACGCGCCCTAAAACTCGACAGCGACATCACCTATCTGCAGGTCCAGTATCCTGGCCCCGACCATGTCGAGAAGGTCCGCGTAATGACCGAACTCTTCCCCGACGAGGTCATCGGCCATCTCGAATTCATCAAATTCGACGGCCACATCCAGTGCGCCGGCCTGCCTCTGGTGCGCTACACGACCAAGGAAAGGCTCGAAGAGATCATCCGCATCCACGAGGAGAATGGCTGCCCGATCTTCAACCCGCATCGTTACACGCTGGAGGAAGGCGGGATGAAGCAGACGGACCAGGTCCAGCTCGCCTTCAAGAAGGAGACGGACCCGAAGGGGCTGTTGAACCCCGGCAAGATGATCGCCTGGGAAAATCCCGATTTCGATTTTTCGGCGGGGAAGAATTACCTGTTCCCCGGCTTGGAGGTGTTTTCCGAAGCCTCCTGAGGCCCCTGAAATTAGTTGCGGCTCCCCGTTCCGGAGCCGCAACGATGAACCGCCGGAAAGAACTTATTCCGAAGGTACTCCCGGCCGGCCTCCTCCGGCTCATGCTCTCGACGACATGGCATCCCCCATCCCTCGGCATCAGGCGGCGAAGGATCGGAATGCTGGGACAAACGGCGCGGAAGTTTTGAATTGAACCCCGACTGCAGTTGCGGCGGGCAACGACTTGGAGCTTTTGAACATGCGCGTACTCGTCCTCCACTCCCATCCCCTCGACGAAAGCTTCGGTCGGGCGCTCTACAAGCTCACCTGCGAGAGCCTGGAAAAAGCCGGCCACGAGGTCGATGGCTGCAATCTCTACGAGGAGGGTTTCGACCCGGTGCTCTCGGCCCATGACCGCCGCGTCTATCATGACATCCCCGACAACCTGACGCTGGTGAAACCCTATGTCGACCGTTTGCTGAAGGCGGAAGCGCTGGTGATCGTCACTCCCGTCTGGAACTTTGGTTTCCCGGCCATGCTGAAAGGTTATTTCGACCGCGTCTGGCTGCCCGGCGTCTCCTTCGACCTCGTGGACGGCAAGCTCACCCCGACACTGCGCCACATCAAGAAGCTCGCCGCCGTCATGACCTATGGCGCGACCCCAATGCGTGCCTTCCTCGCCGGCAATCCACCGAAGAAAATCGTCAAGCGGGTCATCCGCGCCCAGATCAAGATCGGCGCGCCGGTGAAGTATCTGGCCCATTACGACATGAACAACTGCACGGAACAAACCCGCGCCGCTTTCATGGCGAAGGTCCGTCGAGAGATGGAGAATTTCTGACTGGGAACCACCGACGCCCGACACGCGAAAGGCCAGCCCCCTGAGGGACTGGCCTTCGTTATTCTAGCGACGACTGCCCGAGATTACGGCGTGGTTGCCGGAGGAGTCGTCGGCGTCGTCGACGGAGCAGGCGTCGCCGGATCAGCGGCCGGCGGGGTGGCCGGAGCGGTGTCGGCTGGCGGGGTCGTCGCGGCCGGCGGCGTAGCAGGAGCCGTATCACTGGCTGCCGGCGGGGTCGCGGGCTCGCTCGTCGAAGTCGCAGGTGCGGTCGTGGTATCAGCGGTATCACGGTTGCCGAAAACGAAGAAGGCCGCAGCTGCAATCACGACGATCAGCAGGATTGCAATGCCCCAGCTTGCGCCGCTCATGCCAGCATTCTGCTGTGTCACGTGCGGACGTGTGTCGAGGCGGGGATCAGGACGTTGGTCCATGGTGTAACTCCTTGGGTATGGGCCGCGCGCATATTCGTATGCGTCACCGGCCTGATTGATCGGATCGATCAGAAACGTGGATTACTGAACCACGCCAACGACCACATAGGTCTGCGGATCTACAATCACGCGCTGGTTGTTGACCACGGCATAGGCATATTTCGGCTGATCCGGGATCGGGGTCAGGACGACCTGCTGCGGCAGGGGTTCACCGACAGCAACCTGCTGTTCGATCACCACCGGCTGGGCCGGCATCGGCTGCTGCTGGACGTAGGTCACGACCGGGGGCGGCGGCGGGGCAACGGCTGTACCGGCAATCGCGCCGACGACGCCACCCACCGCAGCCCCCACCGGACCGCCGACAATTGCACCGGTTACAGCGCCACCGGCAGCACCGGTTACAGTGCCTTCCTGGGCGAGAACGGGCGACGCGATCGAACCAATCACCAAAGCTCCAAGAGCGAGAATCTTCGTCTTCATGGCTTCATCCTTTCCGTTTGACTGCCATCGACGACAAGAACACCCGGAAGAACGAATTGTTCCCCTGCCAAGACTGGGGACAATATTGATTCAATCGTCAAGAAAAAGAGAGATTTGCCCCCTTCAGAGGGAACAAAATCGAGAATGACCACTGCATGTCAAAAAACCTTGGCCGCAGTTACTTCGACTTCAACGAGGAATTCTGCTCGGGTAAATCCCCCGACTACGATAAGCGTAGAGACCGGTTTCGGCTCCAGCGTGTAGCGGTCACGGACCGCCATATAGGCTGGAAAGTCCTCGCGTTTGGTGACAAAGCCGGAAATGCGGATGACATCGGCAAAGCTCATCCCGGCATCCTCCAGAATGGCGGAGATCGCCTCGAAGCAAAGCTCCGCCTGTCCGGTCACGTCAGGCGGAATGCTGTCATCGGGTCGGATGCCGAGTTGACCCGATGTCACCAAAAGGCTGGCTCCCGGCGGCACCAGCAGACCATGATTGTAATGACCGAAGGGTTTGCGGACGGATGCCGGATTGAAGCTGCGTTTCATGGCGCTCGGCCTTTCTCAGGGCAGGGGCGCAACAGGCGCCGAATGGTTGCGTTGCACTTCGTAGAGGATATGGCCGAACAGCGCGGCAAGCACGATCGGCCCGCCGACCAACGTCCCGGCCGACGGCACCTCGCTCAACACCAGCCACACCCACAGCGGCGTCAGTGGCACTTCGAGCGCGGTCAAAAGGCTCGCATCGGCCGCCGGCAGGCGCCGGGTGGAGGCGGTGTAGAAGATCAGGCCCATTGCATTCTGCACGATGGCGAAGACGATGATCAGCCTGAGATCGACGGCGGTGACCGTCAGCGGTGCAGCGAACCAGAAGGTAACCAAGGAACAGAGCCAGGCGGAACCCGCCATCGCCGGCAGCATCGGCACGTCGCGATGCTTGCGCATCAGTGTTGCCATAGCTGCAACACAGAGCGTCATGACGGCCGCCAGAAACTTGCCGAACAGCCCGCCGCTCTCTCCGTGACTGTCGGTCAACATCACCAGCACGCCAACCATGGCAACGCCACTGGCAATCAGTGTAGAACGGCTTGGCCGCTCCCCGATGAAGACAAAGGCGACCGCCGCCGTCACGAAGGGCACGGTGGCATAGATCACCATCGCATCAGCAATCGCCGTGTAATACATCGAGCCGATGCCGGTCACCATGCTGGCGGCGGAGAAGATCATCGTCCAGACGCTCGGCCAGCCCATCCGCCTGAGGATTCCGGGCACCCGGCTGCGCTCGAGATAGACGAAGAACAGGAAGACGCAGGTACCCGAGAAGAGCCCGCGCCAGAACAGCATGGTCATTAGATCCGTGCCGATATGGCGAATGAAGAGGCCGGACGACGACCACGCCAGCGCCGAAATGGCGCCGTAGACAAGGCCGAGGCGGTATTGGCGGGGATTGTCGAGGCTCATGGCAGAAGCGTCATTCCGGGCATGCTCCGTCAGCTGCCATAGCCGACGATGCCCTTGATCTCGAGGAAGTCGTGGATGCCCCAGTCCGCATATTCGCGGCCATTGCCTGATTGCTTGTAGCCACCGAACGGAGCCATCGTGTCCCAGTCGGGATAGTTGAGATAGACTGAACCCGCCCGCATCCGCGCGGCCACCCGCCGCGCATGGGCAAGATCGCCCGACTGAACATAGGCGGCGAGGCCGTAGACCGTGTCATTGGCGATTTCGATTGCCTGCTCCTCGGTCTCATAAGGCAGGATCGACAGCACCGGCCCGAAAATCTCTTCCCGCGCGATCGTCATGTCGGGCGTGACATGGCCGAAAATCGTCGGGCGGATGTAGTAGCCGCGATTGAGATTTTCTGGCCGGCCCGGCCCGCCGGTGACGAGCAGCGCGCCCTCTTCGATGCCGGTTTCGATCAGTCGCTGGATCTTGTTGAACTGAACCTCGCTGACGACGGGCCCGAGAACCGTTCCTTCCGCCTGCGGATCGCCGACGGTATGGGCTTCGGCCGCTTCGCGGGCAATTAGCAGTGCCTCGTCATGCCATTCGGCCGGCACCAGCATGCGGGTCGGTGCATCACAGGATTGGCCGGAATTGCCGAAGCAGCCCTCGACGCCCTTGCGTACGGCGGTTTCCAGATCGGCATCGGGCAGGATGATATTGGCCGACTTGCCGCCCAGTTCCTGCGCCACGCGCTTGACCGTGTCGGCCGCCGTCTTCGCCACGATGATGCCGGCACGCGTCGAGCCGGTGAACGATACCATGTCGACATCCGGATGCCCGGCCATGACCTGGCCGACCTCGGGACCCCGTCCCTGCACCAGATTGAACACGCCCTTCGGTGTCCCGGCGGCTTCCATGACCTCGGCGAAGATGACACCGGAGATCGGCGCAATCTCCGATGGCTTCAGCACCACAGTGCAGCCGGCAGCAATCGCGGGCGCGACCTTGCAGACGATCTGGTTGAGCGGCCAGTTCCACGGCGTGATCAGCGCACAGACGCCGATCGGCTCGCGGACGATCATGGTCGAACCACGCAGTTCCGAAAACTGGAACTCCTCAAAGGCAGCGATGGTCGATTCCAGATGCGCGCGCCCGGCCCAGGCCTGAGCATCACGGGCAAAGCCGATCGGTGCGCCCATTTCGCGGCTTACCGCCTGGGCGATATCCTCGTAACGCTCGTTATAGATCTCGAGGATCCGCTTGAGCAGCGCCAGCCGCTCGGCATGCTCGGTCACGGAGAATGTTGCGAAGGCTGCTTTCGCGGCGGCAACCGCCCGGTCGACATCCCCCTTGCTGCCCATCGAGATCTGCGTAAAGGGGTCCTCGGTCGAGGGATCGATGACGTCCAGCAGCGCCGGCACCATCGGGTCTACCCATGCGCCGTCGATAAAGAATTTCAGATGGTTGGACATCGAGCCTCCAGGGCGGACAAAAGAACTGATGGGTCACTATTGGTGATGCGGATGCGGACTGCAAGCAAGGCTGCGTTGCAGCCAGACCTATCCCCAACCATGCTTGCATTTCAGCGTTCCAGACTGTCCAGCAAACGGTACCAGGCCACATGAGCCGCGACACCGATCCGTCGGAAACGATGAAACGGGATCGGGCGAAGCGGCGTGACGGGGAGCGGCAGCACCCGCGCATCGCCGGACGCAGCATAGGCGGCAAGGTTTGGGCCGAGCGCTGTCATCAAGCCGATCCCGCGTCCCTGACAGCCCGCGACCATCAACAGCCCCGGAGCCGGTTCGTGCAGATGCGGCAGATAGTCCGGCGTTATGGCGACCCGACCGAACCAGCGATGGGTTACCGCCACGTCCCGAAGCGCCGGAAATAGCCGCAGCATCGCCCGCTCCAGATGCGCCCAATCCTCCTTGGACCGCGGCTCGCGCATCGGTCCACGTCCGCCCACGATGAGCCGGCCATCCGGGCTGCGCCTGTAATAGACGAGGATCCGCCGGCTGTCGGACACCGGTTGTCCACCCGGCAGCACCTGATCCAGCAGGGTACTTGGCAAGGGGGCGGTGGCGATCTGAAAGGAATGCAGCCAGACCAGGCTTTCCGCAAGGCCCGGAATAAGAGCGCCCGAATAGGCATTCGTCGCGACCAACACCTTCTTGGCGAGAAGCGTTCGCCCGCTATCGGTGGAGGCTACCCACAAAGACCCGCGCCGCTGCAGATCAGTCACCGCCTCGTTGAGCAACAGGCCGGCGCCGGATCGCGTGGCAAGTCGTGCGAGTTCGAAAATCAGAGCAAGCGGATTGACCGCGCCCGCCCGCCGATCCAGCCACCCGCCGCGGTAGCCCTGTGCCCCGATCAGGAGTGCGATTTCCGCCTCGTTGAGCAGCCTTACATCGGCGCCCCGCATTCGCCATTGCCGGTTTCGCCGAACCGCCGCCTGGAGCGCGCTCTCCGTATGGGCCGCAAGGATCCAGCCGTTCCGCTGGTGCTCGACATCAAGCCCTTCGGTGCGGATCAAATCGAAGACGGAATCGGCCGTGCCAGCGGAAAAATCAGCGAGCCTTTGCCCCGCCTCCTCGCCCAGCAACTGGCGGAGGCTTTCTGGATCATGCTTGAGACCTGGGATCACCTGACCGCCGTTGACGCCGGAGGCACCTTCCCCGAGCCCCCGCGCCTCGATCACCTGAACCTTCAGCCCCAGTCGTGCCGCATGATAGGCCGCAGACAACCCCTGATAGCCGCCACCGACCACGAGCAGGTCCACCTGGCCATCGATAAACCCGAGCGTCGGCGTGCCGGCAGGGCGGCGCCACACGGGCAAACCCGGCAAGGAAGGGAACATGCAGAAAACCTGAAAAGAACGAAAGAATGGACTGATTTTGACGATCGCTACTGAGAAATCCACTAACGTCCGGCTGTAAAAATTAATCTATAGTCAAAATATTCTATAATTCCAACGTATAATCTTCACTCTACTAATTAAGCAGCCGTAGAAACAGGTTGGTCCGGCAGTTTCCAGTCGATGGGAAGCAGGCCGTTGGCTTCAAGATAGGCATTTGCTTTCGAGAAATGACGGCACCCGAAGAAACCGTTATGGGCCGACAGCGGCGACGGATGCGCCGCCTTCAACACCAGGTGCCGGTTGGTATCGACGAAGGCCGCCTTTTTCTGCGCATAGGAGCCCCACAGCAGGAAGACGACGTTTTCGCAGTCGTCATTCACCCGGCGGATGACCTGATCGGTAAAGTGCTCCCAGCCCCGACCCTGGTGAGATGCAGCCCGCGCCTCCTCCACGGTCAAAACACTGTTGAGCAGGAGCACGCCCTGCTTTGCCCAGTGTTCGAGAAAACCATGCCGCGCCGGGGCGATGCCCAGATCGCTCTGCAATTCCTTATAGATGTTGACGAGCGAAGGCGGGATGCGCACGCCCGGCTGCACACTGAAGCATAGACCATGGGCCTGACCCGCACCGTGATAGGGATCCTGGCCAAGGATGACCACATTGACCTGATCAAGCGGCGTGAGATCGAGTGCGCGAAAATACTCCGACCCCTTGGGAAAGATGTGCTTGCCGGCCGCCTTTTCCGCTCTCAGAAAATCCTTCAGCTCCCGCATATAGGGCTTCTTGAACTCATCCCCGAGAGCCGCTTTCCAGCTGTCTTCGAGATTCACCTCTGCGGCCATCGTCTTCTTCCCTTTACCTGCCTTGCAACAAAAGGATAAAGTGCTGCTAGGGGCGGATGTCAACGTGACGGCAGTTCACGCGACGCTGGCGATCAGTGACACACTGCTTTCGCCGAACTGTCACACTCGGATGTTATCGGTGGCCACCGTTTCCGAGGATGCGCCATGACACTGCTGATCTGGTTTGCCGCGACCGCCCTTGTCGTCCAGCTGGGCAGTGTTGCCCTGGCACTCCTTTGGAGACAGCGCAACCGCATAAGCAGCGACCATCTGGCCACGCGGCCACCGGTGACACTGCTGCGACCCATCTGCGGTGAGGAGAACAATCTCGAACGCTGCCTTGCCTCCTCCTTCACGCTCGACTGGCCCACCTACGAGATCATCTTTTGCGTGGCCGAGCAAGGCGATCCAGCCGCCGCAACCGCCCGCCGTCTGATCGAAGCGCATCCCCGGGTTCCCGCCCGTCTGCTCGTTGGCGAAGACCGCATGAGTGTCAATCCGAAGATGAACAATCTCGTCAAAGGCTGGCGCTCGGCCAGGCATGACTGGATCGTGCTCGCCGACAGCAATGTTCTGATGCCGCCGGACCATTTTACCCGAACGTTGTCCCGCTGGGATGAGGAAACTGGCCTCGTCTGCTCGCCGCCCGTCGGGACCGAGCCGGAAGGCTTTGGTGCGATGGTCGAGAGCGTCTGGCTGAACAGTTTTCAGGCGCGTTGGCAGCTCCTCGCCGATAGCGTCGGCTTCGGCTTTGCCCAGGGTAAGTCGATGCTCTTCAACCGCCACCTGATGAGTGAGATGGGCGGATTCGAGCGCCTCGGCGAGGAGGTCGCTGAAGATGCGGCTGCGACCTTGCTCGTCCGCAATGCTGGCCTCAACGTTCGCCTGGTGACCCTGCCGTTCGAACAACCGCTTGGCCGGCGCGACTTGTCCGCCGTCTGGAAGCGGCAGTTGCGCTGGGCGCGCCTGCGTCGCGCCTCCTTCCCACTGTATTTCTTGCCGGAAATCGCGACCGGTGCCGCCCTGCCGGCCTCCGCCGTGATCGCTCTGTCGATCGCGGGCGCTCTGCCCGTCTTGGCATTGCCGGTCTATCTCGCCGTCTGGTATGGCGCCGAAGCCTTGCTCTGCCGGGCCTATCGCTGGCCGATCGGCCGGCGCGCCCTGCCTGCCATGCTGCTGCGCGACCTCGCGCTTCCAGCACTCTTCGTCGCCGCCTGGTTCGGCAACGGTTTCGTCTGGCGCGGCAATGCCATGACAGTCGCTGAGGACCGCCCGCCCCTGCCGGGTCGTCTCCGCACAGCGGTCCGCCGCACCACCGACAAGGCCCGCGCCTTCGTCACCACCCGCACCTCCTGACACCAGACAAAAAGCCGGGCGATCGTAGCCACGAAAGGCTACGACCGCCCGCAGGGAGGTTCGGGTAATGTCGGGATGGATCAGATCGTGCCCTGGCCCATCTGCTCGGCGATGTAATCTGCCTGACGGATCGCCAGCGTCACGATGGTGAGCGTCGGGTTCTCCGCTGCCCCCGTGGTGAACTGGCTGCCATCGGACACGAACAGGTTCTGGATGTCGTGTGTCTGGCCGTGCTTGTTGACCACGCCGTCCTGCGCCTTCTCGCTCATGCGGTTGGTGCCGAGATTGTGGGTCGACGGATAGGGCGGCGTCGGGAAGGCCCGGTGCGCACCGACCGCCTCGTAAAGGGCGACACCCTGCTTATAGGCATGGTTGCGCATGGCAACGTCGTTCGGATGATCGGTGAACCAGACATCCGGGATCGGCATGCCGTATTTGTCCTTGAGCTCGCCATGCAACTTCACCGCATTCTGTTCCTGCGGCATGTCTTCCCCGACGATCCAGAGACCGGCCATGTTCGCGTAGTTGTCGAGCGCCGAGGTGAACGAACGACCCCAACCGCCCGGATCGAGGAAGGCCGCCATGAAGGGAAGGCCCAGCGACAGCGTCTCGAATTCATAGCCACCGACAAAGCCGCGTGACGGATCGTGGCGTGCCTCGTCGCGGATGATGCCGGCCATGGTCGTGCCGCGATACATATGCACCGGCTTGTCGAAGACGGCATAGACCGAGCCGGTCGTGTGGCGCATGTAGTTCTTGCCGACTTGACCGGAAGAATTGGCGAGACCATCCGGGAACTTCGACGAGGCTGAGTTCAAAAGCAGGCGGGGGCTTTCGATCGAATTGCCGGCGACGCAGATGATGCGGGCCTTCTGGCTCTGCAGCTTGCCGTCCTTGTCGGCATAGACGACGGCCGTCACCTTGCCCGACGCGTCATGCTCGATCTTGACGACATGCGAATTTGGCCGCACCTCCAGCTTGCCGGTCGCCTCACCCTTCGGGATTTCCGTATAGAGCGTCGACCACTTCGCACCCCATTTGCAGCCCTGGAAACAGAACCCGGTCTGTTGACAGCTCATCCGGTCGTCGCGATCGGCGGAGTTGATCGCCATGTTGCCGGTGTGACATTCCTTGTAACCCAGCTTGTCGGCACCAGCCTTCAACACCTTGAAATTGTTGTTGCCGGGCAGGCCTTCAATGCCATTGGTCCGGGTAACCCCCATCTTGTCCTCAGCCTTGGCATAATATGGCTCGAGATCGGCAAGCGTGATCGGCCAGTCGAGAAGGTTGGCGCCTTCCACCTTGCCGTAATGGGTCAGCGTCTTGAATTCGTGCTCCTGGAAACGGAGCGACGCGCCGGCCCAGTGGGTGGTCGTGCCGCCGACGGCTTTCACGATCCAGGCCGGCAGGTTGGGAAAATCCTTCGCCACCCGCCAGCCGCCGCCGGTCGTGCGATGATCGAGCCAGGCGAGCTGGGCGAAACTGTCCCACTCGTCGTTGATGAAGTCTTCGTGCTCGATGCGGGCACCGGCTTCGAGCACGACGACGTCGATGCCCTTCTGGGCAAGTTCGTTGGCAAGCGTGCCGCCGCCTGCACCGGAACCGATGATGACGACCACGCTGTCGTCGTTGAGATCATAGGGCGCTGCCATGTTTTCCTCCCGGGAAATCGGTCAATTTGGGTAAGCGCCGCCGTTCCCATCTGTGATGGGCCTCCTTCCGGCGACGATGAATGCGTGTCTGGGGTAGCTCAGAGCCAGGTGATGTCGTTGAACCCGCGCTCGATATAGCCGCCCTTGGAATAGGACTCGCCCTCGTAGCCGAAGATCGGCCAGATCTCCTTCTGGTTATAGAGGCTGACCACGAGATCGCCGCGCACCGCCTGGAAGAAGGGGGTCGTCTCGATGTCGCGCAGGATCGCCACGCGGTCGTCTTCCCAGCCGAGGCCGCGATAACCGCCGGCACCGGCGCGCTTGTCGAGATCGGCAATACCGTCCTCGATCAGCGTCTTGTGCTTTTCATCTTTGCCGGCCATCGTGTCCTGGCCTTTGACGGCCGCAGCATAGAACCGGTCGGCGAGCTGGTCATGCGGATAGATGTCGCGCGCCATCTTGATCAGCGTCGCCAGCGTCTCCGGCTTCAGCGCCGTAGCTTCGAGCCCCCAGGCCTGCTCGGGACAGATCACCGCGGTCCCCGTGATCATCAGCACGGCACTCGCCGCGCCGGTCTTCAGAAGCTGCCGGCGTGATATGCCGCCGGTCGTGTCGAGTATTGTAACCACGTCATTCTCCTCCCATGAGATGATGCGCAACGGCTTGTCTGCCGTCTGCGGAGGCAGGCGCGAAACCGCGCCCACCGGCTGCGAGACAAAGAAGGCCGGGGCTCCTCTTCCCCGGCCATCCGATCATTTGTACCGACCGTGCCGCTGCAGGACCTCGATCTTGTAGCCATCGGGATCGGTGATGAAGAAGAAGCGGGCGAGCAGCGCACCGTCGCGGTTGAACTCGACGATCTTGTTGGGGTTCAAGCCGAGATCGGTCAGCCGCTTGTGCTCGGCGTCGAGATCCGAAACGCTTAAGGCCAGATGGCCATAGCCATTACCGAGGTCATAAGCCTCCTCACGGCCCTTGTTGACCGTCAGCTCCAGCTCGAATTCGCTCTCCGAATTGCTGAGATAGATCAGGGTGAAGGTTTCGAAATCGAGACGTTCCGCGATCTCCAGCCCGAAGGCCTTCGTGTAGAAGGCGAGTGAGCGCTCCTCCTCCAGGACGCGGATCATCGAGTGGATCATTTTCGCCAATGGGCTCTCCTCGCAGGCTGGCAACTGTCATGGTGAGAGATTGCCGCGATTTGTCCGAAGGTGGGTAGCAGCCCATTACCGCAGCCCGTTTTTTCCTCGGCGTCGACGGGATTGTTGCCAGTTTGGCCACGCAGTTTAGCGAAGAGCGAAATTGACCCCGGCTACGCGCCGCCACATAATGGGAAAAAACAGAAGACTGATCGTACACCAACTTGGGGAGGTGCATGCCATGTGTGAAGTCTTTGCAGGACAGGACCCGGCCCGCTACCGCGCGGTCAACCGTTCCGTCCGGATCGGTGGCCATTCCACCAGCATTCAGCTGGAAGCGGCCTTTTGGGTGCTGATCGACGAGATCGCCGCGAGCCAGAACTTTTCGACATCCCGCTTTCTCTCGACGCTTTACGATGAAGCGCTCGAGATCAACGGCTCGGTCTCCAACTTCGCGTCCCTGCTGCGGACGAGCTGTCTCATCCACCTGATGAGCAAGGCCCAGCATCCGGGCGAACGCCAGGAGTTTCACATTATCGCAGCCGAGTGACGGTAAACAAAAAGCACGGCCCGACTGATGCCGGGCCGCGCTTCTGCTCCATCGCCGTCTTGGGTCGGCGCGGACGTGTTACTCCGCCGCCTGCAGCACGGACTGCGCCCGGGGTGAGTCGACCTCTTCCAGCACCTTGCCGCCGAGTGCGGCGTGAAACAGGGTCTCGTCGAGTTCCCCTTCCCAGCGCGCGACGACCACGGTCGCGACCGCATTGCCGATGAAATTGGTGATGGCGCGGCATTCCGACATGAACCGGTCGATGCCGAGAATGAGCGCCATGCCGGCGATTGGCACCGACGGCACGACCGAAAGCGTGGCGGCCAGCGTGATGAAGCCGGCGCCGGTGATGCCGGCAGCCCCCTTCGAGCTCAGCATGGCGACCGCGAGCAGCAGGATCTGCTGACCGAGCGACAGATGGATGTCCGTCGCCTGGGCGATGAACAGCGCTGCCAGCGTCATGTAGATATTGGTGCCGTCGAGATTGAAGGAATAGCCGGTCGGGATGACCAGACCGACGACCGAACGCTTGCAGCCGGCCTTCTCCATCTTGCTCATCAGACCCGGCAGGGCGGCTTCCGAAGACGATGTGCCGAGAACGAGAAGCAACTCTTCCTTGATGTAGCGGATCAGCGACAGGATCGAGAAGCCGTTGTAGCGGGCAACGGCACCGAGAACCACGATAATGAACAGGAAGGACGTGAGATAGAAGGTTCCGATCAGGAAGGCGAGATTGGTGACCGAGCCGATGCCATACTTGCCGATGGTGAAGGCCATGGCGCCAAAGGCGCCGATCGGAGCGGCCTTCATCAGGATGGAGACCAGCTTGAACACCGGTGCAATGACCGCCTGGAGGAAGTCGGTGACCGGTTTGCCGCGCTCGCCGACGAGCGCCAGCGAAATGCCGAACAGCACCGAAAAGAACAGCACCTGCAGGATGTCGCCATCGGCAAAGGCACCGACAATGGTGGTCGGGATGATGTTCATCAGGAAGCCGACGACGGTCGAGTCATGCGCCTTTTCGGTATATGTCGCGACGGCCTTGGCATCGAGCGACGCCGGATCAATATGCATGCCCGAGCCCGGCTGCACGACATTGGCGACGATAAGGCCGATGATCAGCGCGAGCGTCGAGAAGGTCAGGAAGTAGAGCATTGCCTTGCCGGCGACGCGGCCGACCTTCTTCATGTCGGTCATGCCGGCAATGCCGGTGGCAACCGTCAGGAAGATGACCGGCGCGATGATCATCTTGACGAGCTTGATGAAGGCGTCGCCGAGCGGCTTCAACTGCGCGCCGATCTCCGGGTAGAAATGGCCGAGCAGGATGCCGGCGGCAATGGCCGCGAGAACCTGGACATAGAGATGCTTGTAGAAGGGCTGCCGCCCCTGGGGCGCGTGCCCTGCGGTATCGATCTGCATGATTTCCTCCATCGTCGCCCTGACGGAACGAGTTCCGTCCTCCCGGGCCGTTGCTGCACGTGAATGGCAGCCGAGTGCCGCCTGACGTTCTAGGTCAGCAAGGGGCGTGCCAACTTTGAGGAAACGTCGCAAAGGTTTGTTTTCATTATGTTCTGGATCGAGGCCGGCTTCAGAAGTCCGTCAAAAAGTGCGAAACTCCGCACGACACTCTTGGCAAGGAGTGCGAAAAACCGCACAATAGCATGACAACAATCACCGAGCCGGCCATGCCCTTGAAATCCCCCTATCCCCGGCTGTCCCGCCGCTGGCCTGCCTTCGTGGTGATCTCGGTCGGCCTCCTCTGGGCGGGCCTGTTTGTCAGCGAGGAAACCTTCAAACGTTCGGCCATCGTCGGCGTGGTCGAGGAAACGGAAGCAGATGCCGAGCTTAAACGGGCGCTGCTTCTCGCCGTGCTCGACCGCTCCCGCAGTCTGCCGCTGGTGCTGGCGGGCGATCCGGATCTTGCCCGAACGCTTGTGAGCCAGCAGCCTGCGGATCTGACCCGGCTGAACCGCAAACTGCAGAGCCTTGCCGAGGAGACCCGCGCCTCCGCCATCTACGTCATCCGGCTCGACGGCACGGCGATCGCGGCCAGCAACTGGAACCAGCCGGACAGCTTCGTTGGGAGCAATTACGGCTTTCGCGACTATTTCAGCGGTGCTTTGGCAGAAGGCAGCGCCGAGCAATACGCGCTCGGCAGCGTCAGCCGCAGGCCTGGCCTCTATCTCTCCCGACGCGTTTCCGGTGAGGGTGGCAAAGCCTTGGGCGTCGTCGTGGTAAAGGTCGAGTTCGGCGAACTGGAAGAAAGCTGGCGCCGCTCCGGCAAACTTACCTTCGTCACCGACAGCCATGGAATCGTGCTGATTACCAGCCAGAATGCCTGGCGCTTTCTGACCATCGCTGACATTCCACCGAAAGAGTTGAGCAAGATCCGAGACAGCCTGCAATTCGGCGAGGCGCCGCTCACCCCCATCCCCATCTGGTCCCTGTTCGACCTCGCCGGATACAAGATGGTGGCCACGGACGTCGGCGGCGGCCTGCCCAGCGAGCCCCATTATGCGACCACCATGGCGGTGCCCGGCACCCCCTGGACCCTTCATGTCCTGGCCCCCGCTGTGGCGGCACTCGATGCCGGCATCTGGGAAGGCCGGCTCATCGCCGTCACCATCGGCGTGCCGCTGATTGCCGCTGCCGCATGGCTGGTTTATCTGAGCGGCCGGGCGTCCCGTCGCCGTGCCGCAGAACAGGCCGCTCGCGCAGAACTCGAACGACAGGTTGGCCGCCGCACCATCGAATTGACCGACGCGCGCGACAGGCTGCAGGCGGAAATTGCCGAACACCACGCGACAAACGCCCGGCTGCAGAGCGTCCAGCAGGATCTCGTCCAAGCCAACCGACTGGCGATCCTGGGGCAGGTGGCAGCAGGCGTCGCCCACGAGATCAACCAGCCGGTTGCCACCATTCGAGCTTATGCGGACAATGCACGCGCTTTTCTTGATCGCGGCGACACAACGACCGCAGGCCAGAACCTCGGCCTCATCGCCGACCTCACCGACCGCATCGGCACCATCACCAGCCAGTTGCGCGGCCTTGCCCGAAAGGGACGACTGGCGGCAGAGCCAGTCAACCTGAAAGCGGCCGTGGAAGGCGCGCTGTTCCTGCTGCGCAGCCGTTTTTCCGGCAGCATGGACATGCTGATCGTCGGCCCGATCCCGGACGATCTCACCGTCACCGGCCAGCGGGTGCGCCTCGAACAGGTGTTGATCAACCTCCTGCAAAATGCCCTCGAAGCGCTCGAAGGGCGCGACGGCGCCAGGATCGAGGTGCAGGTGGTGCGCGTCGATCAGGCGGACGTGGTGATCGCCGTGAGCGACAATGGTCCAGGCATTCCGGCCGCCATCCGCGACAACCTGTTCATCCCCTTCAACACCTCCAAAGACAGCGGCCTCGGCCTCGGGCTGGTCATTGCACGCGACATTGTCACCGAATATGGCGGCACGATCATCGCCGAAAGCTCTGCTGCCGGCACGACCTTTACCGTAACCTTGAAAAGAGCTGAGCCTTGACCGCAGGCATCGAGATCATCCTGGTCGACGACGACACGGATCTGCGCCGCGCCACGCGCCAGACGCTGGAACTTGCAGGTTATGCGGTGCGGGATTTTGCCGGCGCGCAGCAAGCGCTTGCCGAACTGGCAGGGGAAAGTGAAGCGGTAGTCATTAGCGATATCCGCATGGTCGGCATGGACGGGCTCGAACTCTTCGCCCGCATCCATGCACTCGACCCCGACCTGCCCGTGCTGCTGATCACCGGTCATGGCGACGTCGACATGGCGGTGAAAGCGCTGCAGGACGGTGCCTATGATTTTATCCCGAAACCCTTCCCCGCTGATCGTCTCGTGCAGAGCGTGGCGCGGGCCGCCGAAAAGCGCCGGCTGGTGCTGGAAAACCGGCTTCTGCGCGAGGCCGCCTCAGCGACGCCCGAGGATCTGCCGCTGATCGGCCAGACCCCGGCCATGGAGCATCTGCGCCAGACACTCCGGCAGATCGCTGACACCGATGTCGATGTGCTGATTGCCGGCGAGACCGGCAGCGGCAAGGAAGTGGTGGCAACCCTCCTGCATCGCTGGAGCCGCCGCACCAAAGGCAACTTCGTCGCCCTCAATTGCGGCGCATTACCGGACACCGTGATCGAAAGCGAACTCTTCGGTCACGAACCAGGCGCCTTCACCGGCGCCCAGAAGAAGCGCATCGGCCGGATCGAACATTCGAGCGGCGGTACGCTGTTTCTCGACGAGATCGAGAGCATGCCGCTTTCGACCCAGGTGAAGATGCTGCGGGTTCTGGAAATGCGCGAGGTCTCCCCGCTCGGCACCAACGAGATCCGGCCCGTCGACCTGCGCGTCGTTGCCGCCGCCAAGGTGGATCTCGGCGATTCTGAAGCGCGTGGCACCTTCCGCGAGGACCTCTATTATCGCCTGAACGTGGTGACGATCTCGATCCCGCCGCTGCGCGAGCGCCGGGCCGATATCCCGCTGCTGTTTGCCCATTTTGCCGCCCGGGCCGCCCAGCGTTTCCGCCGTGATCTGCCGCAGATGACGGCCGGCGTGAGCCGCCACCTCGACACCCATGCCTTTCCCGGCAATGTCCGCGAGCTCGCTCATTTCGCCGAACGCGTGGTTCTGGGCCTGACCCAGACGCCCCCGCAAAACATGCCGGCGTCACCCCCCGGTCTCAGCCTGCCCGAACGCATGGAGGAGCACGAGGCGACCCTGATCCGCGAGACGCTGCGCCAGACCCGAGGCGATGTGCGCGAAACGATCGAAGCTCTCGGGATTCCGCGCAAGACTTTCTATGACAAGCTGCAACGCCACGGCATCAACCGGGCGGACTATCAGTAACCGGTAGAGCCCGACGACGCGCCGCCCTTCGACGCCGCCTGCGGATTGCGCATCTCGGCCGCCATGGTTGCGGCAGCCTTGCCAAGCAGGCCCGTATCCGTCCCATTGGCCATGAAGCGCACGCCGGCGCGCCGCGCGAGCGCGATCATCTCCGGGTCTCCGGTCATGATGCCCGCCGGCTTGCCCGCAGCCTTGATCTTGCCGATCAGCGCCTCGACCGTCTCCATCACCTCCGGCACCGTCACCTTGCCGCGATACCCGATGTCGGCAGCCAGATCCGCCGGACCGATCAGCACGGCATCGACCCCGTCGGTGGCGAGGATCGCCTCGGCATTTTGCACCCCGAGACGGCTTTCGATCTGGGCGATCAGGCAGACCTGATCATTGGCCGTTTCGGCGTAATCGGTGATCCGGCCAAAGTTTGAGGCGCGCCCGAGGCTCGCCCCCATGCCTCTGATACCGTCGGGCGGATAGCGCAGCGCCTTGGCCAGAAGCTCCGCCTGCGCCGCCGTCTCGACCATCGGGATCATCAGCGTCTGCGCCCCGATATCGAGCGCCTGCTTGATCAGCCAAGGTTCGCCGACCGGCAGCCTGACGACCGGATGGGCGGGATGACGGGTGACGGCGGCAAGCTGGGCTGCGATGAGCGGAATGTCGTTCGGCCCATGCTCGGCATCGATCAGGATCCAGTCGAAGCCGGCTCCGGCGCAGATTTCCGCCGAATGGGGATTGGCGAGCGCCACCCAGAGCCCGGTCAGCAGATCACCGCCGGATTGGAGGGCGGCCTTGAAGGAATTGACGGGCGCGGGCATGGGCAGTCTCCTGGATTTTTGCTGCAATGTGCTGCACCGGCAGCGTGGCCGACGCGGTCTCGGCTGGTCCCCCGAGAGCTAGCCCCGGAAGGCCGAACCCCGCAAGCCTCAATTCGCGAACGCCGGTACGGCACCAACCTTAGGGCCGGCAGATTGAACCCGACACCTGCCCCGTGATACGGGGACGGCCGATTGCACGAGAGGACGTTTTTGCCATGCTGCCCTGGATCCAGCTCGACACGGCCAAGATACCCGGCGGCGGCGAATTACGCCTGAAGCAACGCGGTACGGAATTCTCCATCATGCTCGGCACCAACGAGCTGATGAACAGCCGGCTCAGCGGCTCGGAAGAGGCGCTCGCCACCCTCGCCTTCGAGCGGATCGCTGATCATAAGCGCCCGCATATCCTGATCGGCGGCCTCGGCATGGGTTTTACGCTGCGCGCAGCCCTTGCCGTCCTGCCTCAGGACGCCAAGGTGACCGTCGCCGAACTGGTGCCCGCCGTCGTCGACTGGGCGCGCGGCCCGATGGCGGAGATTTATCAGGGCAGCCTCGACGACCCGCGCGTGACCATCCATGTCGGCGATGTCGGCGCCTTGATCGCCAAATCCAGGGGCCAGTTCGACGCCATCCTGCTCGATGTCGACAACGGCCCCGACGGCCTGACGCGCGAAGAGAACGACGACCTCTATGCCTATGACGGGATTCGCAAATCGAAGAACGCCCTCACCCGCGGCGGCGTGCTCGGCGTCTGGTCCTCCGGTCCCGACCCGCGCTTCACCCAGCGCCTCAAGGGGTGCGGCTATGTGGTTGAAGAGATTCCGGTCAGGGCCGGCCGGACCGGTCGCGGCAAGAAGCATGTGATCTGGATGGCGAAGGCCTGAGGTTAGCGTTCTTTTAGACAGCAAGTCCCCTCCCCAACCCCTCCCCACAAGGGTGAGGGGCTTTGCGCCGCATCCCGCCTTGAGGTGGAGCAAGAAACATCACCGGATAATCTCCCCATTCGCGGGAAAACGATTTGCCACCGGAGTTGCCCCTTGACTGGCCCCTCGGACGGCCGCCTATCTCCTTAACAAGCGAAGTGAATAATCGCAGATGCTGTCGCCAATTCGAACGACACGAACCGCCAATTGGTGGCAAAGAGGTGAATTGGAGGCGCAGACGGCAGGGCTGGGTTAAGCCCTCCGCCTTGTGGGGAGGGTTTGGGAGGGGACTTGCTTCTCGCCTACCCCCACAACCCACGCGGCGGCACCGACATCACCGCCCCGTCATAGGCAATCGAAGGCTCCCTATCCCGCGCCAAGAGCAGCGGCCCGTCGAGATCGACAAACGCCGCTCCTTGGCCCACCAGAAAAGCCGGTGCCATGGCAAGCGAGGAGCCGACCATGCAGCCGATCATGATCTGAAAACCCGCTTCCACAGCCGCATCGCGCATGAGAAGCGCTTCGGTTAGCCCGCCAGTCTTGTCGAGCTTGATGTTAACAGCATCATACTTGCCCTTGAGGCTCGCCAGCGATGCCGTGTCGTGGCAGCTTTCGTCGGCACAGACAGGCAGGACCCGATCCAGACCGAGAAGCGCCTCGTCATTACCCGCCGGAAACGGCTGCTCGACAAGCTTCACCCCGAGATCGAGGAAAACAGGCGCCAGTGCCTTGTATTGATCGAGGCTCCAGCCCTCATTGGCATCGACGATGATGGCGGCGTTCGGCGCACCCGCCCTGACGGCCCGAATGCGCTCGACATCCCCCTCGCCGCCGAGCTTGACCTTGAGGAGCGGTCGGTGCGCCTCCTTCTCCGCCGCCGCACGCATGCTCTCGGGCGTGCCGAGCGACAGCGTATAGGTGACCGACAGCGGCTTCGGCTCCGGCAACTTCGCAAGTTGCCAGACCGGCTTACCAGCGCGCTTGGCCTCCAGATCCCAGAAGGCGCAGTCCAGCGCATTGCGCGCCGCACCCGGCTTCAGCCGGGTCTGCAGGCCCACCCGATCCAGACCGTCAGCCACCTCCGGAACCAGCGCCGAAAGCACCTGGACGACACTCTCCACCGTCTCGCCGTAACGCGCATAGGGCACGCATTCGCCCTGCCCGACAAACACGCCATCCGTCAGCCGCACCGTCACCACCTTCGCCTCAGTCTTAGAGCCGCGCGAGATGGTAAAGGTGCCGGCGATCGGAAAGCTCTCGGGCGTGACGGTCATCTGGATCGGCATGGCAGGACCTCCGGTGGCGGGGAAAAGGGCAAGTGGCGCCCCGAATCGCCGCTCTTGCATGAACAAGCAATCCTTTCTATATCCGTCAACAATCAGACCGGCAGCGGCCGAGGGCGAAAAGGCCCTGTGAGTTCGGCCAAAATCCCGCAAGTGGGATCATCAACGGTCGCATGAAGCACAGAGACGAAGCCCGTGAACACGCTGGATTTTGACAAGAGACCGGAAGATACGCGCGTTGTCGTCGCCATGTCGGGCGGCGTGGATAGCTCCGTCGTCGCCGGCATCCTGAAGCGCGAGGGTTATGACGTCCTCGGCATCACGCTGCAGCTTTACGACCATGGCGCCGCCGTCCATCGCGCCGGCTCCTGCTGCGCCGGCCAGGACATCGACGATGCCCGCCGCGTCTGCGAAACGCTCGGCATTCCCCATTACGTGCTCGACTACGAACAGCGCTTCCGCGACACCGTGATCAACCCGTTCATGGAAAGTTATGTCGCCGGCGAAACGCCGATCCCCTGTGTCGCCTGCAACCAGACGGTCAAGTTCGCCGATCTCTTGGCGACGGCGAAGGAACTCGGCGCCGATGCGCTGGCGACCGGCCATTACATCCGCTCGAAGTCCGTGCCGCTGCCCAATGACCCCGGCCACCGCGCCCTCTTCCGCCCGATCGACAGCGAGCGCGACCAGAGCTATTTCCTCTTTGCCACCACGCAGGAGCAGATCGACTATCTGCGCTTCCCGCTCGGTGCCATGTCGAAGGCGGAAACGCGCAAGCTCGCCGAAGACATGGGCCTCGTCGTTGCCCAGAAGGCCGACAGCCAGGACATCTGTTTCGTGCCGCAGGGAAAATATGCCGACGTCATCAACAAGCTGAAGCCGAATGCGGCTCTGGCCGGTGAGATCGTGCA
This sequence comes from Rhizobium glycinendophyticum, assembly GCF_006443685.1. Lineage (NCBI taxonomy): Bacteria > Pseudomonadati > Pseudomonadota > Alphaproteobacteria > Hyphomicrobiales > Rhizobiaceae > Peteryoungia > Peteryoungia glycinendophytica. Next base: position 2,900,683 of record NZ_VFYP01000001.1, read on the forward strand.
TCTCGATGGACGCGTACTCGGCAATCACGAAGGCATACTGCATTACACCATCGGCCAGAGGAAGGGATTGGGCGTCGCCACGGGCGAACCGCTCTATGTCATCTATCTCGATGCCCGCTCGCGCCGCGTCATCGTCGGCCCGAAGGAAGCGCTGGAAACCCACCGCGTCTATCTGCGCGACATCAACTGGCTGGGCGACCGCACGCTGGCGGAAGATGCAGCCGACGGCATGCCCTGCTTCGCCAAGGTGCGCTCCACCCGCCCGCCGACACCGGCCGTGCTGCATGCCGACGAAAAGGGTGTTTATATCGATCTCGAAATCGGCGAAGCCGGTGTCGCCCCGGGCCAGGCCTGCGTGCTTTATTCGGCAACCGGTGCCGACGCCCGCGTCTATGGCGGCGGTTTCATCGAGCGGTCCGAACGCTCCGGCACGGCGGAAGCCTCGCTGAAGGCGCTTCTGGCAAGCCCGGTGGCGGCCTGAGCAGGGGGACGTCTGCTGCAGTGGAAAGCACAATCCTTTTTGCTTTCAACGCGCTTGACTTTGATCGGACCCTCGCCTTATAAGCCGCCCATCGCTTCGGACGGCGACGGCTTCAAGGCCCGAATGTTCGATGTGTGGCGGGGTAGCTCAGGTGGTTAGAGCGTGGGATTCATAACCCCAAGGTCGGCGGTTCAAGTCCGCCCCCCGCTACCAAAACTCCAATTTTGACAGACTAGTTTTTGATGGCGTTTGCATGGGCAGTGTCTCCACTGGCGCGAACAGTTCGCAAAACTGGCGACAGCAAACAAATCATTGATTGCAGCAATCACAACCCCTAATATATTTCGGATGGGGAATGTGCATAATGCTGAAAGATGCTTTGGTAGCAATCGAAGTGACCGCAAAAACGATGGTCGCGTCGTACTGTGACTTCACCCAGTCATTGGGCCTAAGCCGGTGTCGAGAATCATGGATTTGGGAGACGGTAAAGGAATACCAAGTCCTGCTGGGCCTTCTCGTATCGGCAGCAAGTGTCGTTGCTTTGATTTGGGCAGAAAACAGAGCCAACAGACGTCATTACGAACTCGTCCGGAAACAAGACAATTCCACAAAATTGATTGTCCAGAGAGCTCTGACGCCTGCCTATGAAGAACTCTGCGAGATAGACGATTGGGCTGCGATACGAATACCTCAGATAATTAAAGATCTTACACAGGACGTGGATGCTTTTGATTACATCGTGAGGGGCACTATTGAAGCAGTTAGCCGGCAACAGTTCCGCGACGCTGAGAAGCTCTTAGACGGGAAGGCGGCAGCGGAATTAAGAAAACTTCGAAGTGCGGCGAATGAAGCGCGAGACGAAATCAGCGACATCTACAATAGCGCCCGAAAAGGTGAGAAAATGTCAGCTGATTTCCAGCAGCGAATGAATATCGTTACGCGAGAAATGGCAACTTCTCGAATTGAGGTCATTGCTGGGCTTGAGAGATTGGCTAAGGCCGAGAAGGTACAACTAATTCGGCCTGCGAACAAATTTAAGCAGTCGCATGATGTGGCGCTCGAAACTACAGGGGAGACAGGCTGAAGCTTGTTCTAATCAGCTGACGATCAGCTATCGCGCCGCCCAAACCAAACCCCGCCGCACAATCTCCCGCATCTGCGGCACCTCGAACTCCGTCGCCTGATGGCCGAGCGAGGAATAGAACACCCTGCCCTGCCCGTGGCGTCGCTTCCAGACGACCGGCATCACGTGGCCGTCGATCCAGGCATCGTGCTCGCCGGTAAAGGTGGTCGTCGCCAGCACCTCGTTATTCGGGTCGACATGCATGTAATACTGCTCGGAGCGATAAGGAAAATCGCCGATGCCGGAGACGAGCGGGTCCTCGGGCTTCACGATATTGACCGTGTAATCATAGATATTGCCGGGATGGGCGACCCACTGGCCGCCGATCATGTATTGATACTGGACGCAGTCGCGAAAGCTGTCGCCCGCCTGCCCGTGGAAGCCGCCGAGGCCGACGCCGCCGCGGATGGCAAGCTCCAGGTTCTCGATCTCCGGCTTTTCGATCTTGGTCATCGTCAGCATCGGCACGATGAGGCTGTAGTCGCGGATAGCAGGGTCGGCAAAAGCCTCCGTGCCCGGCTCGACGCGGACCGAAAAGCCCTCCGCCTCCAGCATGTCGGAGATGAGGGCGGCGCATTGTTCGGGCTGGTGCCCGTCCCAGCCGCCCCAGCAGATCAGAGCCTGACGCATGATGAAATCCTTCTTGAAATAACGAGAGGTCAGCGGCCGAGCAGGCCATCGACGAGGGAATCGGAGAGCGGCGCCGGGCGCTCGACACGGGTGGTGATCGCGACGGTTTCGCCCCGGTCCGAAGCCGTCTGAAAGGCCTCCATGACTTCAAGCACATGCAGCGCGAGATCCCCGTTCGCCCGGTGTGGACGATCCTCAATGATCGCATGCGCCATGTCGGCGAGCCCGAGCGAGCGCCAGTTGCCCTCGGCGTAAGGCAGGCTGACGGGCTTCCCCTGGGCTTCGCCAACGAGCGGCAAAAGGAAGAGGTCACCGCCGAAATGATTGGGATCGGGCACGATCAGGCTCGCCTCCGTGCCGTAGATCTCAAGCGGCGTGTGGCGATGGCCGGCGACGTCGAAGCTCATGGAGATCTGCACCACGGCGCCGTTGGCGAAGGACATCAGTCCCGTGACATGGGTCGGCACATGCACCGGGATCACCTCGCCCCGGCGCGGCTCGCTGCCGATCTTTCTCGTATCGCGCACCTTGGTGGCAAAACCCGCCACCTTCTCGACGGGCCCGAGCAGGTTGACCAGATCGGTGATGTAATACGGCCCCATGTCGAGCATCGGCCCGCCGCCGGCCTCGTAGTAGAAGTCAGGATTGGGATGCCATCGCTCGTGGCCGGGGCACATGAAGTAGGCCGTGCCGCCGATCGGCTGGCCGATCGCGCCATCATCGACCAGTGCGCGCGCCGTCTGATGCGCGCCGCCGAGAAACGTGTCGGGCGCCGAGCCGATGCGGAGCCCCAGAGCCCGCGCCACACTGGACAGGTGCAGCCCCTCGGCAAAGGTGACGCCAAGCGGCTTTTCCGAATAGACGTGTTTGCCGGCTTCCAGCGCCTTAAGCCCCACCGCCACATGCGCCTTCGGCACCGTCAGGTTGAGGATGATGCGGATCTCGGGATCGACATAGAGGTCCTCGATCGAGCGGACCGGAACGTTGAATTCCGCGGCCCGTGCTGCTGCCAGATCCGCATTGAGGTCGGCGACCCCGCAGACCTTCAATATGGGAAACTGCGGCAGGGTTTTCAGATAAGCGCTTGAAATATTGCCGCATCCGATGATGCCGATGCCGACTTGCTGCATGATGGCCGCGTCCTCTCTCCCTGGTCTCTTCTATGCGTCCTGGGACGAAGGTGACTGGATCACCTCTCCTCGCCGTCCCGGCGCAAGAGCCGCAGACTGGTCGCAAATGCGACGAAGGTCAACGCGCATTCGGGCACTTTTCCCGCAGAAGACGCAAGCCTTATCCTATCCCCTGGTCCAGGCCGCCCCCAATCCTGGGGAGGCCAGATCGGGGGTCCGATGGGAAAACCTTTCGTTAAATTTTAGTGAATACAATGACGGGCCAGTAGCGAGGTTTTGTCATGCGTACCGCTCTTTATTCCGCCCTCGGCGTCATGCTGATGCTGTCGGCCTGCGCCAAGCCGCCCTCCCAGACGCGCAACGCCTGCGCGATCTTCGAGCAGCGCGACGGCCTGTTCAACAACTGGCGTCGCGCCGCCGTCTCGGCCGAACGCGAATACGGCGTTCCCGTGCCGATCCTGATGGCGACGATCTATACGGAATCGAGCTTCCGTCATAATGCCAAGCCGCCGCGCAAATGGTATCTCGGCTTCATCCCCGGCAAGCGCGCGTCTTCGGCCTACGGTTATTCCCAGGCGCTCGACGGCACCTGGGACCGCTATCGCCAGGAGACCGGCCGCTGGGGCGCCCGCCGCACCGATTTCGCCGACGCCATCCGCTTCATCGGCTGGTATCACCGCGAGACGGCCGACAAGCTGAAGATCCAGCTCAACGACCCGTACAATCTCTACCTCGCCTATCACTCAGGGCTGACAGGCTATCTGCGCGGCGCCTACAAGAACCGCCCGGAAGCGTTGAAGGGGGCGAAGCGGTTCACCGAGATTACCTATACTTACGCCCGACAGCTGCAGCAGTGCCCGGGGTGAGGGTTTAAGTTCTTTGGGCGCCGGGTTGAAATTGGCCGGTCTGCGTTACCACCCTCTGTCGGCTACGCCGACATCTCCCCCTCAAGGGGGAGATTGCGGTTTGTCCTTGTGACCGCCTGACCAAATTGCGCCCTCGAACGGCACAATCGGTATCGAAGTGGATCTCAACCTCGACCTCAGTGGCAGCCAGATCCGCATCCCCAATCCAATCTCCCCCCTTGAGGGGGAGATGTCCGGCAGGACAGAGGGGAGTGCCCCGCAGAATTTCATTTCCAGCGACCTCCCCCAAACAAAAACCTCCCCGCCGAATCCGATGGGGAGGTTTGAACGACCGGAGCAGATCAAATCAGTTGGCGCTCTGGATCGCCGAGATCTGCCACAACGTGCCGGGACGGCGGACGAAGGTCCAGATCTCGACCGATTCCGAAGGCGTCTTCGGATCGCCCTCGACGACCGCATTGGTCTGACGATCGACCATGTAGTCGACGGCTTCGTAGCGCATCGCGACCGTCGCATATTCGGCCTTCTCTTCGGCCCAGCTCTCGGCAACGTCACCCTGCACGAGGTGAACGTCACGCACGACGTTCTTGACGCCCTTGGTGGCGTTTTCGCTCAGTTCTTCCGCCAGATAGGACATGGCCTCCGGCGTCGTGATCCGGCGCAGCGTGCCATAGTCCTCGGCCGCGAAAGCCGCCTGCATGTCCTTCAGCAACTGCTCGAAGCGCTCAAGGTCGCCCTGGGTGATACCGAGTTCGTCCGGCTGGCCGGGACGGGCCGCAGAAGCCGCTGCCACACCGCCGCTACCGATCTTCGGGATCTGGAAGCTGGAGCGGCCGGCATCGCCCTGGTTGTCGCGGGCAAGACCACCTATGCCAGGGAAACCACCGATGCCGGAATTGCTGCCGGCTCCCGCAGAGGCTGGTTGGCGATTGGCGAAGGCCCGCATGGCAAAACGCACCAGGAAGAAGATCAGCAGACCCTGAAGGAGCAGGCCGATCAAGCCGAAACCGCCGCCAAAGCCGGTGCCCATCAACATGCCGAACAGACCGCCGAGCAGCAGGCCGCCCATCAGGCCACCGGCAAGACCACCGAACAGGCCGCCCGGACGGTTGAACCCTTGTGTCGCTGTCTGGTTAGTGCCCGGCTGGGTCGCATTCGTGCGCGGCGTCATGGTGCGCTCGATCGGCGCTGCTGGTGCGGGCGCCGTGCGGGTGATCGACGGCTGGCTGAAGGTGCGCGTGCCCCGGCTGCCGAAGCCGCCACTGGCGCGACGCGCTTCGGCAAAGTCGACGGCCATCAGCGTCACCATCATCCCGAGCGCCAGCGCCGCAAAAAATTTTCCGTATTGTCGCATGGGGATCTCCCCTCCTCCTCGAACGGTCGTGGCCCAAAGGGCCTTGCAGCCCATATGGAGACCGCCCGACCTCTTTGGAAGGTCGAGCGATCAATTATTGATTGAAATTGAAGTGATCGCGTCAGGCTCTCAGCCAGAACTTGATGATCAGGCCGACGACCGTGATCGTGCCCACGCCCGCCGCCCAAAGGCCGACGAACCAAAGCAGTCGGCTGAGTGTCTCGCGCGTTTGCATCAGTGATAGCCCTCGTCAGGGTTGAGCTTCCCTCGGAAGACCCAATAGGCATAGGCAGTGTAGCACAGGATCATCGGCACCAGCACGACCGCTCCGACGAGCAGGAAGGACAGGCTTGAATCGGGGGCCGCCGCTTCCCAGATCGTCAGCGAGGTCGGCACGATATAGGGATAAAATGAAATCCCGATGCCGGCGTAACCGAGCACAAAAAGCCCCAGTGCCGCCACGAAAGGCTGCACATCGCGGCCATTGCGTAAGCCTGAAACGATCACCCACAGGCAACCGAGCACCATCAGCGGTACGATGAACGAGAAGACGATCGTCGGATAGCCGAACCAGCGATCGAGATAGGCCGGTTCCAGCCAGGGAGTCCAGAGGCTGAACACACCCATGGCGGCGACCGTGGCAAAGGCAAGCCGGAAGGCAAAAACCTTCGCCCGCTCAGCGATCTCGCCCTCCGTTTTCATCACGAGCCAGGTGGCTCCGAGCAGGCCATAACCAATCAACAGGGCAAGACCTGTGGCGATCGAGAACGGGGTCAGCCAGTCCCACCAGCCGCCGGAATAGGCGCGATCGGTGACGGGAATGCCCTGCACCAGCGCACCGAGTGCCACGCCCTGAAAGAATGCCGCAACCACCGACCCGCCGGTGAAGGCCCAGTTCCACAAGTGCTCCGCCCGCTTGGTGCGCCAGCGATATTCGAAAGCGACACCGCGGAAGATGAGCCCGAGCAGCATGAGGATGATCGGCGCATAGATTGCCGGCAGGATCGTCGCATAAGCAAGCGGGAAGACGGCGAGCAGCCCGCCGCCCCCGAGCACCAGCCAGGTCTCGTTGCCATCCCAGACCGGCGCCACCGAATTCATCATCAGGTCCTTCTCGTGCTTCTCCGGGAAGAAGGGGAAGAGGATGCCGATGCCGAGATCGAAGCCATCGAGAATGACATAGGCGAGCACGGCGAAGGCGATGATGCCGGCCCAGATGAAGGGAAGATCAATGGGCATGTTTGCCTCCATGGTGACCGGGTTGGGCGGCCGGCGTGATGCCGGACGAGCGGATCGGGCCATCATCGAGATCCGGCATCGGATCGCGCGGCAGACGGGCCATAAGACGCAAAATGTAGAAGGTGCCCGCACCGAAGACGACGAAATAGACCACGATGAAGGCAATCAACGAGGCGGCAACGGCCGGTGCCGCGATCGGGGAGATGGAGTCAGCCGTGAGCAGATGGCCATAGACCGTATAGGGCTGACGACCGACTTCGGTGGTGATCCAGCCGGCGAGCACCGCCACGAAACCGGACGGGCCCATGACGAGCGCCACGCGATGCAGCCAGTGGTTCTGCAACAGCGTGCCCTTCCAGCGACACCAGAGCGAGAACAGACCGACGCCGAGCATGGCAAAACCGATGGCCACCATGACGCGGAACGACCAGAAGACAATCGCAACCGGCGGCTCCTTGTCATCGGGAACCGTATCCAGGCCATCGAGCGGCGCGTTGAGGTCGTGCTTGAGGATCAGGCTCGACAGCTTGGGGATCTGGATCGCATAGTCGATCCGCTTTTCCTCGGTGTTCGGAATGCCGAACAGGATCAGCGGCGCGCCGCCGGGATGGCTGTCGAAATGGCCCTCCATGGCCATGACCTTGACCGGCTGGTGTTCCAGCGTGTTGAGCCCATGCGCATCGCCAGCGGCGATCTGGATCGGCGCGACGATTGCGGCCATCCACATCGCCATCGAGAACATCACGCCGGCGCGGCGGGGTGCCGTGCCGCGCAGCAGGTGCCAGGCGCCGACCGCACCGACCACGAAGGCGGTGGTCAAATAGGCGGCGATCACCATATGTGTGAGGCGGTAGGGGAAGGACGGATTGAAGACGATCTTCCACCAGTCGACTGGCACGAACTGCCCGACCTCGTTGATGGCGAAACCATCTGGCGTCTGCATCCAGGAATTGACCGAGAGGATCCAGGTCGCCGAGATCAGTGTTCCGATGGCGACCATGGCGGTGGCGAAGAAATGTAAGCCTGGGCCAACTTTCTGCCGACCGAAAAGCATCACACCGAGGAAGCCGGCTTCGAGGAAGAAGGCCGTCAGCACCTCATAGCCCATCAGCGGGCCGATCACCGGCCCAGCCTTGTCAGAGAAGACCGACCAGTTCGTGCCGAATTGATAGGACATCACAATCCCCGACACGACTCCCATCCCGAAGGCGACCGCGAAGATCGTCTTCCAGAAGTCGAAAAGCTCCAGATAAACCTTGTCCTTCTTCCATAGATAAAGGCCTTCGAGCACGGCCAGATAGCTCGCCAGACCGATGGAGAAAGCCGGGAAGATGATGTGGAAGGAAATCGTGAACGCGAACTGGATCCGCGCGAGGATCTGTGCGTCGAAGTTTTCGAACATGATGACTGCATCCTTCGTTTTCGACCCCGCAGCCAAACGGCGCTCGAGGTGACAGAAGTCAAGTATAGCCTTGTACCCCGCGTTCAATGCGACAAGCCGCCATGCGACGGTTCAACGCATCGATTGTTCCTTATATGGGCCCTGCCCATTGTCTCGGTTGTTCCACAAACAAAGACGGCGCGGGTTTGATCCCGCGCCGCAGCGTTTATTCGTCGCGATGGCCGCAGGGCCCCGCCGCTTAATCGACGTTGAATACCAGCGGCTTCGCCTGCTTGACCGCCGGGTTGGCGGTCAACTGGTCGAGCACGGCCTTCTCAACCGGACCGTCGACATAAAGGAGAGCGATCGCGTCGCCGCCTTCCTTGTCGCGACCGAGCTGGAAGTTCGCGATGTTGACCTTGGCATTGCCGAGCGTGGTGCCCATGAAGCCGATCATGCCGGGAACGTCAGTGTTCGAGATGTAGATCATGTTCTGACCGACATCCGCATCCATGTTGATGCCCTTGATCTGGATGAAGCGCGGCTTGCCATCCGAAAAGACCGTGCCGGCGACCGAGCGGGTCTGCTTATCGGTCGTGACCGTGAGCTTGATGTAACCGTCATAGACGCCGGTCTTGTCGCGCTTCACTTCGGCGACGATGACGCCCTTTTCCTTGATCATGATCGGAGCCGAGACCATGTTGACGTCGGCCACCTGCGGGCGGATCAGACCGGCCAGAAGTGCCGAAGTGAGCGCCTTGGTGTTCATGGTCGAGGTGACACCGTCATAGAGGATCTCGATTTCCTTGATCGGATCTTCGGTCATCTGGCCGGCAAACGAGCCGAGCACGTCGGCAAGACGGATGAACGGCTTCAGGATCGGCGCTTCCTCGGCCGTGATCGACGGCATATTGATGGCGTTCGAAACCGCACCCTTGACCAGATAATCCGACATCTGCTCGGCGACCTGCAGGGCGACGTTTTCCTGGGCTTCCGTGGTGGAAGCGCCGAGATGCGGCGTGCAGACGACATTGGGAAGGCCGAACAGCGGGCTTTCCTTGGCCGGTTCGACCTCGAAGACGTCGAAACCGGCACCAGCGACGTGGCCGGACTTGATCGCTTCGGCGAGTGCCGCCTCATCGACGAGACCACCACGGGCGCAGTTGATGATGCGCACGCCCGGCTTCGTCTTGGCGATGTTTTCCTTGCCCAGGATGCCGCGGGTCTTGTCGGTCATCGGCACATGCAGGGTGATGAAATCGGCGCGCGGCAGCAGCTCGTCGAGCTCGACCTTTTCGACGCCCATTTCCTGGGCGCGTTCGGCCGACAGGAAGGGGTCATAGGCAATCACATGCATGCCAAGGCCGATGGCCTTCTTGCAGACAATGCCGCCGATATTGCCGGCACCGATGACGCCGAGCGTCTTGCCGGTGATTTCGACACCCATGAACTTCGACTTCTCCCACTTGCCGGCCTGGGTCGAGGCATCCGCCTGCGGCAGCTGGCGGGCAACGGCAAACATCAGGGCAATCGCGTGTTCGGCCGTCGTGATCGAGTTGCCGAAGGGCGTGTTCATCACGATGATGCCGCGCTTGGAAGCAGCCGGGATATCGACATTGTCGACACCGATGCCCGCGCGGCCGATGACCTTGAGGTTGGTCGCCGCCGCGATCAGCTTTTCCGTTGCCTTGGTGGCGGAGCGGATGGCGAGACCATCATAATTGCCGATGATTTCGGCAAGCTTGTCCTTGTCCTTGCCGAGCTGCGGCTGGAAATCAACGTCTACGCCGCGATCACGGAAGATCTGGACGGCGGTTTCCGAGAGTTCGTCGGATACGAGAACGCGAGGTGCCATGACGAGGCCTCCTTCAGAGAGTTCGTTTGAAGAAAATGATGAGAATTGCGGGGCTCCGCCGGTCAGGCGGAGCCAAATTCGTCAAGGATCAGGCAGCCGCCTTGGCGACAGACGCCTTCTGCGTCTCATAGGCGAAGGAGAGCCACGGCATCAGCGCTTCCATGTCGGCGGTCTCGATCGTGGCACCGGCCCAGATGCGAAGGCCAGCCGGCGCATCGCGATAGGCGCCGATATCGAAGGCGACACCCTGTTTCTCGAGCGTGCTGGCAATGCCCTTGGCAAAGGCGGCCTGAGCGTCGGCATCAAGTGCTGTAACCTCAGGGTCGACGATCTTGACGCAAACCGAAGTGTTGGAGCGCGTCGCCGGATCAACGGCGAGATTGGCGATCCAGTCGTTCTTCTCGATGAAATCGAAGATGACCTTAGCATTGGCATCGGCTCGCGCGATCAGAGCTTCGAGGCCACCGATCGACTTCGCCCACTTGAGCGCATCGATATAGTCCTCGACGCAGAGCATGGAAGGCGTGTTGATCGTCTCGCCGACGAAGATGCCTTCGATCAGCTTGCCGCCCGAGGTCATGCGAAAAATCTTCGGCAGCGGCCAGGCCGGGACATAGGTCGTCAGACGCTCGACGGCGCGCGGGGAAAGGATGATCACGCCGTGACCGCCCTCGCCGCCCAGAACCTTCTGCCAGGAGAAGGTGGTGACATCGAGCTTGGAGAAGTCCATATCCTGCGCAAAGGCTGCCGAGGTGGCGTCGCAGATGGTGAGACCCTTGCGGTCGGCCGGAATGAAATCGGCATTGGCAACGCGGACGCCAGACGTGGTGCCGTTCCAGGTGAAGACGACGTCGCGGTCGAAATCGACCTGCGTCAGGTCCGGCAGAAGACCGTAATCGGCATTGAACTTGCGGACATCGGCGAGCTTCAGCTGCTTCACCACATCGGTGACCCAGCCGGCGCCGAAGCTTTCCCAGGAGAGCATGTCGACGCCGCGTTCACCGAGCAGCGACCACATGGCCATCTCGACGGCGCCCGTGTCGGAGGCCGGAACGATGCCGATGCGGTAGTCAGCGGGAACTTTCAGAATTTCGCGGGTGAGGTCGATGGCCAGCTTCAGCTTGTCCTTGCCGACCTTGGCACGGTGCGAACGACCGAGCGGGGCATCGGAGAGCGCATCGAGCGACCAACCGGGGCGCTTCGAGCAGGGGCCAGACGAAAAATGAGTGTTTGCCGGACGCGCGGCGGGGGCGATCACATCAGCCATATAGATACCCTTCCAGGTAATTAGCCTCTCGTTGGGGAGAGGTGTCCCGCCGTCGGAACTACTCTTGTCGCGTTTCCCCGTCAAGCGGGGTTGCGTCGCGATGAGCAAAATTTTTGTTCCGTCCGCGCCAGACCTGCAACGCCGGCGTCACTCGCTTGGCAGCCACCTGCACGACCGCTGTCATTAATCCGTCACGCAGGGAGCGCATCTCAAACTCCCGCTCACCCGATGCGCGCAACGACCACCTGCTGCGAGGGCTCAACCACCGATGTTTCCGCTGACCAGCCCCATTCCCGGCCTAGTATGGGCCTATCGCATCATCCCGGGCCTTCGCAGCGAGCGCTTACCGGCGGACTGCTCGGCACTGGACGTCCAGCCGGGCGATGACTTTATCTGGCTGCACCTCAACCTCGCCGACACGCGCCTGCCCGCTTTCCTGGAGCAGTTTCCCGGCCTGACGCAGCCTGTCCTCTCGGCGCTCACCACCCACGACACCCATGCAGCTTTGGCCATCGACGAGGGCCTGCTGTTCGGTACGCTCATCGATTTTCAACGGGAATTCGATGCCACGACCCGAGACATAGGCTGGCTGCATTTCGCACTCACGGATCGCTTCATCATCACCACACGGCTGCAGCCGATCCGCTCCGTCGATAAGGTACGCGCCGCCGTCGAGAAGAATGCCGCCCGCTATGCCACACCGCTCCAGCTCTTCGAAGTTCTGGTTGCGGAGTTCCAGCGCGGCCTGATCGCGGTGGTGCTGGAACTGACGGACGAATTGAATCAGATCGAGGATCTGGTCTATGGCAGCGAGTTACGCGACGAACGCCGACGCCTGACGCCCGTGCGCCGCCTGATCGTCAGGCTGCATCGCCATTTGCGCACCATGCTGCTGATCATGCGCCGTGCGTCCGCCACGGACGACGACGAGATACCCGACGGCGTCGAGGACAGCCTGATCCGCCTTTCGGGCCGGTTGGAAGCGGTCGACCAGGACGTTCAGGCGCTCGCCGATCGCGCGAGGCTTTTGCATGAAGAACTGGACTCTAAGCAAAGTGCAGAGACCAACCGGCATCTTTACATCTTGTCGCTAATGACCGCCCTGCTCCTGCCGCCGTCGCTGGTCACGGGTTTCTTCGGCATGAACACCACCAATCTCCCCCTCGCCGATGGGATGCACGGCACCGGATATGCATTCGCCTTCATCGTCATCTCGGTGATGCTGTCTTGGTGGGTACTCCGGCGAACCGGCATCCTCTGAGCATGAAAGCAGAAAGGGCTCCTTTTGGAGCCCTTTCATACGAGAGAGTTCTGCACGAGCAACCACGGCCGCCCGCTGCCCGGATCACTTGTAGACGATCGGCTGTGGCGGCGGCTCATAGGCGACGGGCTGTTCGCAACCGCCGAAGATGTAACGGGCGCCGGCATGGATGTCGTGGCTGTAGAAGCCCTTGTCATAGCCCGGGCCGCCGTTCGAAGCGTAGCCGAACATGTCACCACCGAGGGTGTGGCGGAAGCGGTAACCGACATCGGCCTTGACGTTGCAGGTAACGTCGATCGAGGCGCCGGCCATCAGCTGATAGGCGAAGCGCCAGCTGCCCTTCCCTTCATGCTCTTCCGAGTAGCAGCCGGCAGCATAAGGGTCGTCACAGATGGTGTTTCGCAGCTTGTCCCACTTCACGTAGGAACCGCCGATGCCGGCGCCGATGTACGGAGTGAAATAGGCATAGGAACCAAGGTCAACATAGGCGTTTGCCATCAGAGTGTAGGCGCGCATGGCGGCGACATCCGACGAGCTGCAGGCTACAAACGGGTTACCGACGCCGTCGCCGCAGGTGCCACTTGTCGAGCCCTTGAAATCGGACTTGAACATGTAGTCAAAGGTCAGATCGGTGCGCAGATAGCTGTTGACCTGGTAACCGACACCACCGCCTACGGTGAAATTGTCTTTGATCGATGCGGTGGTGAAATCGCTTAGGTCAGCGTTCGAGCCCTGAAAAAACTGCGCCCCGCGCAGCTTGTTGAAGCTGTAACCCAGATCGCCACGCAGGTACCATCCAGAAGCCTCGGAAACGGTGACTTCCGGAGCGTCGATATAGGGCTGCGGCTGCGGCTCGGGCTGATAAAGGTCGGCAGAATGGGCTGCCGAGCTTGCCAGCATGGCAACTGCAGCAACTGCAAGAATCATTTTGGTCATGACAGGAGACTCCAAAATCCCAGAGTTGTCTCATCAGGCCGTCTGCTGCCTGAGAATGTGAACTGCGACGGATAATGGAGAGGAAAAGTTAAGTTCGGATTAACTACGGGCGTTAACTATAGCCAACAAATATCGTGCGGACGCGATACTTCAAGCGGCAGTCTTCCCGACAGATATCGGGAGGATTTTGAAGTGAAAGCACCGGCGACCCTGCCTATCAGGGGCGTCGGTGCGCCGCATTTCAGGATCGCCATCTGCGATACTTACTCAGCTGCAACACCGATATCGGCGCGGTCGCGCAACTCGGCGAACAATTCGACCGAACGCAGCCGCGCAGTGAGATCGTGGATCGGCGTCGAGACGATGACCTCGTCTGGCGCCACTTCCGCCATCAGCGCATCGAGTTTGCGGGCTGCCGTATCGGGCGAACCGACGATGGCGTAACGCAACGTGTGTTCGACGCCGATCCGCTCGATCTCGGTCCAGAAGCCGTCCATGCTGTCGACAGGCCGCGGGAACGGCCGGCGCACATTGCGTCTCAGATTGACGAACTGCTGCTGTGCCGACGTAAAGAGGCGCGCTGCCTCCTGATCGGTCTCGGCGACAGCGGCCATCACACCCACCATCACATGCGGAGACTGCAACGCCTCTGACGGCTCGAAGCGCTGGCGATAGATTTCCACCGCCTCGCCCAGCTGGTCGGGCGCGAAATGCGACGCAAAGGCGTAAGGCAGGCCGAGCGCTGCGGCGAGATGCGCGCTGTAGAGGCTGGAGCCGAGCAGCCAGATCGGCACATTGCTGCGCATTCCCGGCACTGCCAGCAGTCCCTGATCCTCTGTCGGCTCGCCAAGCAGCCGCTGCAACTCGATGATATCATGCGGAAAACTTTCAACGCCGGCATCCATGTTGCGCCTCAAAGCGCGGGCGGTCCGCATGTCGGTGCCCGGTGCACGACCGAGGCCGAGATCGACGCGCCCCGGAAAGAGCGCCTCCAGCGTGCCGAACTGCTCGGCAATGACGAGCGGCGAATGATTGGGCAACATGATGCCGCCCGAGCCGATGCGGATGGTCGAGGTCCCTGCCCCGACATGGGCAATCACGATGGATGTCGCGGCACTCGCGATGCCAGGCATGCCGTGGTGCTCGGCCAGCCAGAACCGTTGATAACCGTTGGCTTCCGCCACTTGCGCCAGCCGTCTCGACGCATCCAGCGCATCGCGGACCGAATGGCCCTCGGCGATCGGCGAAAGGTCGAGAATGGAAAAGGGGATCATGGCATCAATCCTGTGCTGCGCTGTTCTGTGTCATGTAGTCAGCCGGGCGCGGTGACCCAAGAGGTGACGATAATAAATTATAACCACTTCTTATGTTTTCGCTTTGTTCACATTTCACTGGCACTGATCGGCCATTCTGAACTAGGGTCTCCCATGACTTCCACGATTCGCATCATCGGCATAGATCCGGGCCTGCGCCGCTGCGGCTGGGGCGTCATCGAGACGCTCGGCAACTCCCTGCGCTTCGTCGCCTCAGGCACCGTGACCTCTGACGGCGACATGGACCTTGCCTCGCGCCTGTGCCAGTTGCATGACGGCCTTTCCGAGGTCGTTCATGCCTATAAGCCGGACGAAGCAGCTGTCGAACAAACCTTCGTTAACAAGGACGCCGTTGCCACCCTGAAGCTCGGCCAGGCTCGCGGCATCGCCATGCTCGTCCCCGCCCGTGCCGGCCTGCGCGTTGCGGAATACGCGCCGAATGCCGTGAAGAAGGCAGTTATCGGCGTGGGTCACGGCGAAAAGGCGCAGATCCACATGATGCTGAAGATCCTGATGCCCAAGGCCGAATTCAAGGGCAACGACGCCGCCGACGCACTCGCAATCGCCATCTGCCACGCCCACAACCGCGGCGGGGAGCGCATGCGCAAGGTGCTGGCCTCCGCCTGATTTGTTCTTGACTTGTTCCACTTCCTCCCTTAAGTAATACCGAAGAGGTATTACCATGCGCGTCACAGAAAAAGGCCAAGTCACCATCCCTAAGGACATCCGCGATCGGCTCGACATCAAGCCGGGATCGAACGTCGATTTCGTTGTGGCTGAGGACGGCGTCATGCTGGTCAAGAACGGCGATACCAGCGATGCGTTCAAGGACTTCGACGCCTGGGCGAGAAGTGTCGAAGGGATTTTCGATACCAATGGCATGACCGCAAACGAATATGTCGATTGGCTGCGAGGACCGCGTGATGACCTCGACCATCATTGACACCACTGCGCTGATTGATGTGCTCGGGCCAGATAGTGCGACGCGGGCGTGGTCAGTCAGCGCAATGCGCCGCTGCTTTGAGGAGGGTCCGCTGGTGATCAACCCGGTAATATGGTCGGAGTTGGCTGCATCGCCGTTGAGCGAGCAACAGCTCAGCCAGGCGCTCGATTGGCTCGACTTGAAGAAAGAACCCTTGTCATACGAAGTAGCCTTCCGCGCAGGCAAGGCGCATCTGTTCTACCGACGGAACGGCGGGCAGCGCGAGCGCACATTGCCGGACTTCTTCATCGGTGCTCATGCCGCCGTGCGGTCTCATCGCCTTCTGACAAGAGATGCAGCGCGCTACCGCAGCTACTTCCCGGATATCGATATCATCTCCCCAGAAACCCATCCTCTTTAACGCGACGGACGCTTCCCATGATCGGCAAACTCAAAGGCACTATCGACGAGATCGGCGACGATTACGTGCTCGTCGACGTCCACGGCGTCTGCTACGTCGCCCATTGCTCGTCGCGTACCCTGTCGCGCATCGGCTCGGCCGGCGAAGCGGTCGTGCTGTTCATCGAGACCTATGTGCGCGAAGACCAGCTGAAACTCTTCGGCTTCATGAGCGCGCTGGAGCGCGAATGGTTCAACCTCCTGCAGAGCGTCCAGGGTGTCGGCGCCAAGGTGGCGCTCGCCGTACTCTCGACCCTCACGCCGTCGGAACTCGCCAACGCGATTGCCCTGCAGGACAAGGCCGCCATCTCCCGCGCCCCCGGCGTCGGCCCCAAGGTGGCGCTGCGCCTCGTCACCGAACTGAAGAACAAGGCCCCCGCCTTCGCCGGCGAAGCTGCAGCCAATATCGGCCTCAAGCAGGAACTCGGCGAAGGCGTCGCCTCCGCTCCTGTCGCCGATGCCGTCTCGGCGCTCACCAATCTCGGTTATTCCCGAGACCAGGCAGCCAATGCCATAGCCGCAGCGCTGAAGAATGGCGGCGAAGGGGTCGATAGCGCCAAGCTGATCCGGTTGGGGCTGAAGGAGCTATCGCGGTAGGAATTGGTCGATAGACGAAATACTGCTATGCTTCTCGTAAGAATTCTTTGACGAGGTAAGACATGGGTGCCTTTACCACGATGACCTCCAAAGGTCAGATCACGATCCCGAGCGAAGTGCGCGAAGAGCTGAAGCTCGAGCCGGGAACACGCTTCTATGTCTCTGCACGTAACGGTCAGGTCGTGGCGATCCCGAAAAACATCAGGCTCGCAGATTTGGCTGGCATCCTCGGCACTCCCCCGTCCGGCGTCAGCCTGTCCATCGAAGAGATGGACGAGGCTATAGCCAAGGCGGTGTCCGAAGACGACGAGCGGATCAAACGCGGATGGTCGGAGACGCAGGTGTGATTGGCATCGATACCAATATTCTGGTTCGATTTCTGGTTGACGACGACCCCACCCAGAACGCTTTGGCGCGCAGTTTCCTTTCAGCAAAAACGGCCGAGGACCCGGCCTATGTCAGTGCAATCGTCATCGCGGAAACCGTCTGGATCCTGCACAACACGATGAAATACCAGATGTCCACCGTGGTCGAGCTTCTTCAAAGCCTCCTAGCGGCAGATGGCCTCGTCATCGAATACACGGAAGAACTCGACGCCCTGCTGAGCACCGGCCAACCCCTGGCCGATCTGGCGGACCACCTGATCGCGTGGGCGGCAAAACGTGCGGGAGCCCGCACAACTCTGACCTTCGACAAACGCGCCGCCTCTCGCGTGCCCGGCATGGAACTTCTCGCATGATGACCAACAACCCCATCCTGACCCCGGAAAAGCGTGGCGAAGACCTGGACGCGGCACTGCGCCCGCAGACGCTCGACGACTTCACCGGCCAGGCGGAGGCGCGCGCCAATCTGAAGATCTTCATCGAGGCGGCGAAGAACCGCGGTGAGGCACTGGACCACGTACTCTTCGTCGGCCCGCCCGGCCTCGGCAAGACGACGCTCGCCCAGATCATGGCCAAAGAGCTCGGTGTCAACTTCCGCTCGACCTCCGGCCCGGTCATTGCCAAGGCCGGCGATCTCGCCGCACTTCTAACCAATCTCGAAGAGCGCGATGTGCTCTTCATCGACGAAATCCATCGCCTGAGCCCCGCCGTCGAGGAAATCCTCTATCCGGCCATGGAGGATTTCCAGCTCGACCTGATCATCGGTGAAGGCCCGGCCGCCCGCTCGGTGAAGATCGACCTGTCGAAATTCACCCTCGTTGCCGCCACCACCCGCCTTGGCCTGCTGACGACGCCGCTGCGCGACCGCTTCGGCATTCCCGTGCGGCTCAATTTTTACACCGTCGAAGAACTGGAATCGATCGTCCGCCGTGGCGCCCGCCTGTTGAACCTGCCGATGACGGAGGACGGCGCCCGCGAAGTCGCCCGCCGCGCCCGTGGCACGCCTCGCATCGCCGGCCGCCTGCTCCGCCGCGTCCGGGACTTCGCCGAAGTCGCCCGCGCCGAGGCTGTCACCCGCGAGATCGCCGACGAGGCGCTGACGCGCCTCAACGTCGACAATATGGGCCTCGACCAGCTCGACATGCGCTACCTCTCGATGATCGCCGTCAATTTCGGCGGCGGCCCGGTCGGCATCGAAACGATTGCCGCCGGTCTCTCCGAGCCACGCGACGCCATCGAGGACATTATCGAGCCCTACATGATCCAGCAGGGCTTCATTCAGCGCACCCCACGCGGCCGTGTTTTGACCGCAAACGCATGGAAGCATCTGGGAATGCAGCCACCCAAGGATCTGGAGGCGGCGCAATTCCGGCTGACGCTCGAGGACGACTGAATGATCACACGACGGGGACTATTGAAGCTCTTCGGAGCCGGGTTCCTGAGCCTGATCGCAACAGCAGCCTATCCCTTCACGGAGGTTTTCAGGCGCCCAGAAATACGCCGCTACGCCGTGACTCCGAAGAATTGGCCAACGGAATTGAAGCTGCGTGTGGCCGTGTTGGCGGACTTTCACGCCTGCGAACCGTGGATGAGTCGCTCTCGGATCGAGGACGTCTGCGCCATGGCGAATGCGCTGGACCCGGACATTTGCCTGCTTCTCGGGGACTATGCTGCGGGAACCAATGTCGTCAGCGACTACGTCGATGCGGTGGACTGGGCGGCCGCACTTGCTACCCTTCGAGCTCCGCTCGGCATCCATGCGATCCTCGGCAATCACGATTATTGGGAGGATCTTACCTTTCAGCGCGATCCCTCGGCAGGCAACATTGCCACCAGGGCCCTGCAGCAGGTGGGCATCGCGACCTACGTGAACGAGGCTGTGCGGCTGGAAAAGGATGGCCAGGCATTCTGGATAGCAGGCCTTGGCGATCAGATGGCCTTGAGGCCTGGCAAGCACTTCAACCGCAAGACCATGACCGGAATCGATGATCTGCCCTCCACTATGCGCATTGTAACCGACGACGCGCCCGTCATCCTGATGGCGCACGAACCCGATATCTTCCCTCAAGTCACCGAGCGCGTCGCCCTGACGCTCTGCGGCCATACACATGGTGGTCAGATCAATCTGTTCGGCTGGCATCCCGTCGCCGCATCGCGCGGCTCCTGGCGATACCCGGGCGGCCACTTTCATGAGCGAGACCGCCATCTCATCGTCTCGCGTGGTCTCGGCTGTTCGTTCCTGCCAATTCGCGTCGGTGTCAGACCGGAAATCCTCCTGCTAGAATTGGGTTCCGCCTGATGTCCAAACGCACCCTCATCACCATCAAGGACGGCAAGCGGCGCTTCAACCACCGCATCGCCGGCCTCGCCTTTCGCGATGGTCACGTCCTCGTCCACCGCGCCACCCACGAGACCTTCTGGACCTTTCCGGGCGGTCGGGCCGAGATCGGCGAGACGTCTACGGAGACGCTGATACGAGAGATGCAGGAGGAACTCGGCGTCGAGGCCGTCGTCGGCCCCCTCCTCTGGATCGTCGAGAATTTCTTCGACTACGAGGGCAAGGCGTGGCACGAACTCGGCTTTTACTACCGCATGGAGATCCCGGATCACTTCCCCTTCCATACCTCTGACATCGTCCACCGCAACGAGGACGGCAAGAACAGCCTCGAATTCAAATGGGTACCGGCAACGCGGCAAGCCCTGACCGCGCTCGATATCCCGCCTTATTTCATCGCCGACGAAATCGAGACCCTGCCGACCGCGCCGAAGCACATTGTCTGGCACGACGGAGACCTGGATACGCCATGACCAATGCCCTCCGGTTCATTCGCAAGCTCGCTTTTGCCAATATGCTGGCCAACGACCGGCTGCACGAGGCGGTTTCCGCCCTTAAGCCCGGCGAATTCGAGGCGCCGCGAACCGGCTTCTTTCCGTCGCTGGTCGCAACCCTCAATCACATCCTGATCATCGACTGGTTCTACATCGACGCCCTGGAGGGTGGCGACCTTGGCCCGAGAGCCTGGCAGAACGCGGTGCCATACTCCGACGCAGCCGAACTCCGGGCCGCGCAATTGGCATCCGACCGTCGCCTGTTGACCTTGTGCCGAAAGCTTGGGGACGAAGATCTCGGACGGCCGACCCGCGTCCACCGCACGGGCCGCATTCAGGTGGAGCGCACGGACGACGTGCTCTCCCATCTCTTCCAGCATCAGACCCATCATCGCGGCCAGGCGCATGCCATGCTGTCCGGCACCAGCGTCAAGCCGCCGCAACTGGACGAATTCATCGTCGCTGATGATGCGGCGAGCCGCGTCGACGTGATGGAGAGGTTGGGGTTGACGGAAGCAGACGTGATGGATCTGGACAGGTGAGACCGTGATGCGCTAGCGAGCGCAGCACGTGAAGCCCTTGTCCCCTCGGCAGTCGATCGAGGGGAGGAGCCGTTGAGACTTTCGCCGCCGGAGAATGCCATGACATCCCTATCCATTTCCCTCTCCGGCGAAATCACTGACGGCGTGCATTCCCTCACACAGCGCGTCTACTACGAAGACACCGACTTTTCCGGCGCCGTCTATCACGCCCGCTATCTGCATTTCATGGAGCGCGCCCGAACCGATTATCTGCGCTGCCTCGGCGTCGAGCAGTCGGCGCTGTTCGAGAGTTCGGATGAAGGCCTCGCCTTCATGGTTCATCGCATGGAAATCGACTTCAAGGCCCCGGCCCGCATGGACGACGTCATCACCGTCCGCACCCGCACCGAAAAGGCCGGTGGTGCCAAGATGGTGTTGCAGCAGGAGATCGTGCGCGATGACCGGCTGCTGATCGCTGCCAAAGTCGTCATCGCTGTGGTCAATCGGTACGGGCGTCCCCGCCGCCTGCCCGAATCCCTCGCCGCGCAGTTTCTCGGCGAAAGCTGACAAGCCCGTGATCGACCCCGAAAGTAACGCCTTCTTAACCATAATAGGGTCTTACTCCGGAGTGGGAGTTTGTGCACCGCACGCCTTCCTTTGACCAAATTTTCAGCCCAGAAGGCATTCTGGGAGCTTAGGCGGGATAGGGATGTCGGCGGCAGCGACCGCATTCTTCCAGCAGCACAGCTCATGTCGCCGCCCGGTCCTCTCACCGGGCGTTTGGATTTCGGGGATTTTTAGGCGATGGAACAAGTTGGAATGGCAGCAGCGACCCACGACGTAAGCTTGTGGGGACTGTTCATGCAGGCAGGCCTGATCGTCAAGCTGGTCATGCTCGGCCTCTTGGCCGCCTCGGTCTGGACCTGGGCGATCGTCATCGACAAATATCTGAGCTATGCCCGTGCGCGCCGCCAGTTCGACCAGTTCGAACAGGTCTTCTGGTCCGGTCAGTCGCTGGAAGAGCTTTACCGCACACTCGCCGAGCGCAACAACACCGGCCTTGCCGCCATGTTCGTCGCCGCCATGCGCGAGTGGAAGAAGAGTTTTGAGCGCGGCGCCCGCTCGCCGATCGGCCTGCAGATGCGTATCGACCGCGCCATGGACGTGACCATGGCCCGTGAGTCCGAGACACTGGAAGGTCGCCTCTCCTCGCTCGCCACCATCGGCTCTGCCGCGCCATTCATTGGCCTGTTCGGTACCGTCATCGGTATCATGACCTCGTTCCAGGCGATTGCCGGTTCGAAGAACACCAGCCTCGCCGTCGTCGCCCCCGGTATCGCCGAAGCACTGCTCGCGACCGCGATCGGCCTCGTTGCCGCTATCCCCGCGGTCATCGCCTACAACAAGTTTTCCGGCGAAGCCGGCAAGCTGACGGCCCGCATGGAAGGCTTCGCCGACGAATTCTCGGCCATCCTCTCGCGCCAGATCGACGAGAAGCTGCAGCCCCGCCAGGCGGCGCAATAAGGCCTCGACAGCAGGAGATTAGCGCATGGGTATGTCGGTCGGTTCAGGTGGAGGAGGCGGAGGCCGTCGCGGACGTCGCAGCGGCAAGCGCGCCCTCGTCAGCGAAATCAACGTCACCCCGATGGTCGACGTCATGCTGGTGCTTCTGATCATTTTCATGGTCGCAGCGCCGATGATGACGGTTGGCGTTCCCATCGACCTGCCGCAGACGCAGGCCAAGGCGATGAACAGCGAAACCCAGCCGATCACCGTCTCGGTCAATCCGAAGGGCGAGATCTATCTGCAGGAAACGGCGATCCCCATCGACGAGGTCGTGCCCAAGCTGCAGGCGATCGCCACCACCGGCTACAACGAACGCATCTACGTGCGCGCCGATACCGCCGCCACCTATGGCATTGTCATGCAGGTCATGGCGCGGATCTCGGCCGCCGGTTTCACCAATATCGGTCTCGTGACCCTACAGGAACAGCAGAACTGATCGGACGACATGAAGGGCAGCCTCTTCACATCCTCGTTTCTGCATGGACTGGCGCTCGTAGCGACGCTGGTGAGCCTCGGCTCGCCTGAAAAGCTGGAAGTGGTCAACATGGAATCGCTTCCGGTCGACATCGTGCCGATCGAGGAGTTCACCCAGATCCAGCAGGGCGACAAGAAAGCCCCGCCCGCCGAAAAATCCGCGCCCGTTCCGACCAAAAAGCCGCCGATTGCCCAGCCCGCCGAAAACTTCGGCGACAATGAAGTCGACCTGAAATCGCCGCCGACGCCGTCGCAGCGTCCCGTGGAGCAGGAAGTCGCTGCCGCCCCGGAAAAGGTCGAGACCCCGGTGCCGGAGCCCGATCCCGAGGTCAACGACGTCAAGGAAATCGTCAAGGAAGAGACGGCGCCGCCACCGGAGCCGAAACCCGCCGAGCCGACGCCGCCGGAAGAGACCAAGCCGCCCGAACCCGCGCCCGCCGAGCAGGCCGCTGCCGAGGAAATCCCACTTCCCGAACAGGCGCCGATCCCGGCCGCCCGTCCGCAGCCGGAAGTCGCCAAGCCCGCCGAGAAAAAGCCGGAGCCGAAGTCGACGCCGAAGAAGGACGCCAAGCAGGATACCAAGACGCAGGAAACCGCCAAGTCGAAGCAGCAGATGGAAAGCGATTTCAACGCTGACGAAGTGGCCGCCCTGCTCAACAAGACGGATGCGGCCGGTGGCGGCGCCAAGCGCTCGACCGACAAGGCAGCACTTGGCGGCAAGACCAATACCGGTGGCTCCAAGCTCAGCCAGAGCGAACTCGATGCCCTGCGCGGCATCATTCAGAACAACTGGCTGATCACCCCGGGCATGGCCGATGCCGCCGACGTGCGCATCCGCGTCACCTTCCGCCTGGACGAAAACGGCGAACTGGTCGGTGAACCGGAGGCAAGCGCCACCGGTGGCTCCCCCAGCGCTCAACAGGTCCTCATGAGCGGCGCCGTGCGTGCCGTTCGCAAATCCGCCCCGTTCACCAATCTGCCGCGGGACAAATACGACGCTTGGTCTGAAGTTGTCGTCAATTTCGACCCCAGCGAACTGATGTAAGAGCTGAAAGGCTTCGAGAGCATGAAAAACGCATTCCTCCGACTTCTGCTGGTCTGTGCCGGCCTGGCCGGTGCCTTCGTTTCCCCCGCGAACGCAGCCGTGGAAATCAATATCAATCGTGGCAACGTCCAGCCGCTGCCGATCGCCATCACCGACTTCATCTCGGGCGACGGCATCGGTGCGCAGATCTCGGCCGTGGTCGAGGCCGACCTGAAGCGATCCGGCCTGTTCGCCCCGATCAACCGCCAGGCCTTCATCGAGAAGATCTCCAATCCCGACCAGCCGCCGCGCTTCGAGGACTGGAAGGTTATCAAGGCAGACGCGCTTGTCGTCGGCCGCATCACCCGCGAGGCCGATGGCCGGCTGCGCGCCGAATTCCGCCTGTGGGACACCTTCGGCGGCCAGCAGATGACCGGCCAGCAGTTCTTCACCGACCCGAAGAACTGGCGCCGCGTGGCCCACATCATCGCCGACGCCATCTACGAGCGCATCACCGGCGAAAAGGGCTATTTCGACACCCGCGTCGTCTTCGTCTCCGAAAGCGGCCCGAAGACGGACCGCAAGCGCCAGTTGGCGATCATGGACCAGGACGGTGAAAACGTCCGCATGCTGACCAACAGCAAGGACATCGTTCTGACCCCGCGTTTCTCCCCGAGCCGCCAGGAAATCACCTACATGTCCTTCGAGGGCGACCAGCCCCGCGTCTACCTGCTCCAGCTGGAGACCGGTGGCCGTGAAGTTGTCGGCAATTTCCCAGGTATGACGTTTGCCCCCCGCTTCTCGCCCGATGGCCAGCGTGTCATCATGAGCCTGCAGCAGGATGGCAATGCTAATATCTACACCATGGACCTGCGCTCCCGCACGACCACCCGCCTGACTTCGACCGCCGCGATCGACACCTCGCCCTCCTACTCTCCGGATGGTAGCCAGATCGTGTTCGAAAGTGACCGTGGCGGCCGCCAGCAGCTCTATGTCATGGGTGCCGACGGCTCCGGCCAGCGCCGCATCTCCTTCGGCGATGGCTCCTACTCGACCCCGGTCTGGTCTCCGCGCGGTGACCTGATCGCCTTCACCAAGCAGTCGGGCGGCAAGTTCTCGATCGGCGTGATGAAGACCGACGGCTCGGGCGAACGCATCCTGACCACCGGCTTCCACAACGAAGGCCCGACCTGGGCACCGAACGGCCGCGTGTTGATGTTCTTCCGCCAGAATGCCGGCGCCGGTGGCCCGCAACTCTACTCGATCGACCTCTCCGGTTACAACGAGCAGCTGGTCAAGACGCCCTCCTTTGCATCCGACCCGGCCTGGTCGCCGTTGATGGAATAGCACTGACTGAAAAGAGGCGCGAAAGCGCCTCTTTTTCGCCGTAAACTCAAGCAAATCGAGCGTCATCCCATTCGAATTGTCGATTTGTTAACCATGATTGTTGGAAGCCGGTTAACCGCGATTGGTTATGGTCCAGCAACCCTAACAGGAAATTCAAGGAGACCGGCATGAGCCGCATTCACACTCCGGCCAAGAGCCGTCTGCAGACCCTCGCCAGCAACCCGGCCCTCATCGCCCTGACGGTCGCTCTGGCGCTCGCCGGCTGCGCCAACAAGAAGAACCTGCCCAACAGCGCAGGTGACCTCGGCCTCGGCGCCGGTGGCGCAGGTGCCGCCACCCCGGGTTCGACCCAGGACTTCACCGTCAATGTCGGCGACCGCATCTTCTTCGACACGGATTCGACCTCGATCCGCGCCGATGCCGCCCAGACGCTCGACCGTCAGGCCCAGTGGCTGGCTCGCTACCCGAACTACGCCATCACCATCGAAGGCCATGCCGACGAACGCGGCACCCGCGAATACAACCTGGCACTTGGCGCGCGCCGTGCAGCCGCAACCCGCGACTACCTCGCCCAGCGTGGCGTCCCGGCGCAGCGCATGAAGACCATCTCCTACGGCAAGGAACGTCCGGTCGCCGTCTGCGACGACATCTCCTGCTGGTCGCAGAACCGCCGCGCGGTCACCGTTCTCGGTGGCGCCGGCATGTGATCCGCAACGGATCGCCTGAACACGAAAGGCGGCCCCCGGGCCGCCTTTTACATTTCTCCTTAGTTTGGCCGAACTTGGTTGCTTTTTGCAGGCAATTGGAAAAATCTCCTGTAAGCGCCGGTTCGGTGCACTTCATCGCGAAAACAGGAAAAGGGACATGAAGAAACTTGTGATGGCCGCTCTCCTAGCGACGGCCTCGCTCACGGGACTGCATGGCAGCGCAGACGCGTTCCAGCTGTTTCCGACCGTCTCGCTCGGCCACAAGAAAGCGCCGGAGCAGCCGAAGGCCGAGCTCCACCTCGCCCAGGCCACCGATCCAACGGTGCGCGTTCAGCAGCTCGAGGAAGAGCTGCGCGCGCTCAACGGCCGTATCGAAGAAATGAGCTTCCAGCTTCTGCAGATGCAGGAAACGATCCGCAAGCAGCAGGAAGACAACGAGTTCCGCTTCCAGGATCTCGAAAAGAAGAAGACCGGCTCGCTGACGAAACCGGTCGATAGCGGCGGTGGCTCCGATTCCGTCGCCGAAATCATCACGGATACCCCCGACGTCGGCGCCAGCGCCGACGTTTCCGGTACTGCACCCGGCGAACAGACTTTGGGCGAGATCGCCCTGGACACCTCGGGTGTACCCGTTGACGCCACCATCAATGAAGCGCCCGGTGCCAATGCCTCCACGCTTCCCGGCGTAGACGCCCCGACGATTGCCCCCTCTGTCACGCCGCCTGCCGCGCCGAAGCAGACCGCATCGCTGAACTCCGAGGCCGACGTCTACCAGGTCGCCTACGGCCATGTGCTCTCGGGCGACTACAGCCTCGCCGAAAGCGAATTCCGCGATTTCATCGAAGCCTATCCGAGCAGCGCCAAGATTGCAGACGCCAACTTCTGGCTCGGCGAAGCGCTCTACTCGCAGGGCAATTACAACGAGGCGGCCAAGACCTTCCTCAACGCCCACCAGACCTATAACACCTCCCCCAAGGCGCCTGAAATGCTGCTGAAGCTCGGCATGTCTCTCGCAGCCCTTGATAATACAGAAACCGCCTGCGCCACCCTGCGCGAAGTCTCCAAGCGTTACCCGAAAGCCTCCCGCGCCGTCGTCTCCAAGGTCGCGAGCGAGCAGAAGCGCCTGCGTTGCTGATGAGAACAGAGGCCGGGGCATCAGTCCTGCCTGGCCCTCGTACGCCGCAACGGGCTGCTCACGCCTTTCTGTCATCCTTGAAAAAGCCCGCGCGTCTGCTCGTCGCCATTTCCGGCGGTAGCGACTCGACCGGTGTGCTGATTGCGCTCAAAGAGGCGCTCGACGCCGACAAGCTCCCCCATTCGCTCTGCGCCGTCACCGTCGATCATGGTCTTCGTCCGGCCTCTGCCGATGAAGCGCTGGCGGTCCAGGCCCTGTGCCGGGCCCATTCCATTCCCCACGAGATCCTCCGCTGGACGGGCGAAAAGCCGAAGACCGGTCTTTCTGCCGCCGCACGCGACGCCCGTTACCGCCTGCTTGCGGAAACCGCCACGAGGTTCGGCGCCGACGCCGTCGTGACCGGCCATACGCTCGACGATCAGGTCGAGACCATCGCGATGCGCTCCGCACGATCGTCCGAAGGCTCGCTCGGCCTCTCCGGCATGGCCGCCGCCACGCTGTACGCGCGCCGTCTGTGGATCCTGCGGCCCTTCCTGCAGACGCGGCGTGCCGCCATCCGATCCTATCTGGATGCACGCAACCAGAATTGGATCGACGACCCCAGCAACGAGGATCTCCGCTCCGAGCGTGCGCGCATCCGCACCCGTCATCTGGAACCTGATCTCGTAGCGATCCTTAGCGCCGCAGAGGAGCGCAGGCATCTGTCGAAACGGGCGGCGGCCTGGCTCGCCGAAAAGGCGGACTGCGCCGTCGAACAAGTCATCCGGCTCCGTCTCGACGGGACGACGTCGCACCCGGAACCCGCGGTCGGGCATGCGCTCTCGACCCTGTCGGCCGCGCTCGGCGGGCGTCCCCACCGGCCCTCGACACAATCATTGCATCGCTTGCTTACACAATTGGCGAACGGCAATGACTTCGCCCTCACGCTTTCCGGCTGCCTCGTCGTCCGGCGAAAATTGGATTTGTTCCTGACGCGCGAGAGGCGCGGTCTTTTGCCGCTCCCCCTGCCCTCGGGCAGGATCATCGTCTGGGACGGGCGATATGAAATCACGAACCACGGTCCGGTTGACGCAGTTGTGGTACCGGGCGCGACGTCGGCGATTTCGCCCGAGCTGCCTTATCCCATCCGCAGCGCCATTAGCGGAAACAGCCCGGAAATCCGGACTTTGCCCGATGCCGATGGCCGGGCTCCGCCACAGGTGACCTTGACCACGCGGCTGTCCCTCTTCGATCCATATCTATCCGACTTCGATCTCCCGCTCGCCGACCAGATCGCGCGCCTTTTCGGCCGGGAACCCGCAATTGCCTGTCCCGTTTAAGACTTATTGACGGAAAACGATGCGAGACGGCCGGTTTGCCTTGGCAATGGCGCACTGCGCTCCTATGTTAGCCGTTAAGACAGCGGGACTTCGTCCTGCAACACCTGTTCGGGGAATTCCATGAACCCAAATTTTCGCAATTTCGCGCTCTGGGCGATCATCGCCCTTCTGCTGATCGCCCTGTTCAGCATGTTCCAGACGTCACCGTCGCAATCGAGCTCGCGCGAGATTCCGTATTCGCAGTTCCTGCGCGAGGTTGATTCGGGTCGGGTGCGCGACGTCACCGTCACCGGCAATCGCGTTCTCGGCACCTATTCCGAAAACGGCACCGCCTTCCAGACCTATGCGCCCGTCGTCGACGACAACCTTTTGAGCAAGCTCGAAGCCAAGAACGTCATGATCGTCGCCCGTCCGGAAACCGACGGCTCGTCCGGCTTCCTGAGCTATATCGGCAC
Organism: Rhizobium glycinendophyticum; assembly: GCF_006443685.1. NCBI lineage: Bacteria > Pseudomonadati > Pseudomonadota > Alphaproteobacteria > Hyphomicrobiales > Rhizobiaceae > Peteryoungia > Peteryoungia glycinendophytica. The sequence goes on from NZ_VFYP01000001.1 coordinate 2,929,257, forward strand.
GCTTCTCCCCATGCTGCTGATCCTCGGCGTCTGGCTGTTCTTCATGCGCCAGATGCAGGGCGGCTCGCGCGGCGCCATGGGTTTTGGCAAGTCCAAGGCGAAGCTCCTCACCGAAGCCCACGGACGCGTCACGTTTGACGACGTTGCAGGCGTTGACGAAGCCAAGCAGGACCTGGAAGAAATCGTCGAATTCCTCCGCGACCCGCAGAAGTTCCAGCGCCTCGGCGGCAAGATCCCGCGCGGCGTGCTGCTCGTCGGCCCTCCGGGTACCGGTAAGACCCTGCTCGCCCGCTCGGTTGCCGGCGAGGCCAACGTGCCCTTCTTCACCATCTCCGGTTCGGACTTCGTCGAAATGTTCGTCGGTGTCGGTGCAAGCCGCGTCCGCGACATGTTCGAACAGGCGAAGAAAAACGCGCCTTGCATCATCTTCATCGACGAAATCGACGCCGTCGGCCGTCATCGTGGCGCCGGCCTCGGCGGCGGTAACGACGAACGCGAGCAGACGCTCAACCAGTTGCTCGTCGAGATGGACGGCTTTGAGGCCAACGAAGGCATCATCCTGATCGCGGCCACCAACCGTCCCGACGTCCTCGACCCCGCGCTTCTGCGTCCGGGCCGCTTCGACCGTCAGGTCGTCGTGCCGAACCCAGACATCATCGGCCGCGAGCGTATCCTCAAGGTCCACGCCCGCAACGTGCCGCTTGCCCCGAACGTCGACCTCAAGGTTCTCGCCCGTGGTACGCCCGGCTTCTCCGGTGCCGACCTGATGAACCTTGTCAACGAAGCCGCCCTCATGGCCGCCCGCCGCAACAAGCGCGTCGTCACCATGTCGGAATTCGAAGACGCCAAGGACAAGATCATGATGGGCGCGGAACGCCGCTCCTCCGCCATGACCGAAGCCGAAAAGAAGCTGACCGCCTATCATGAAGCCGGCCACGCGATCACCGCACTGCAGGTGCCGGTTGCCGACCCGCTGCACAAGGCGACGATCATTCCGCGGGGCCGTGCGCTCGGCATGGTCATGCAGCTCCCCGAGGGCGACCGCTACTCGATGAGCTACAAGTGGATGGTCTCGCGCCTCGTCATCATGATGGGCGGCCGCGTTGCCGAAGAACTGACCTTCGGCAAGGAGAACATCACCTCCGGCGCCTCATCCGACATCGAGCAGGCCACCAAGCTCGCCCGTGCCATGGTCACCCAGTGGGGCTTCTCCGACGTGCTCGGTCAGGTTGCCTATGGTGAGAACCAGCAGGAAGTATTCCTCGGCCATTCCGTATCGCAGTCGAAGAACGTCTCTGAATCCACGGCCCAGAAGATCGACACCGAAGTCCGTCGCCTGATCGACGAAGCCTATACAGAGGCCCGCCGCATCCTGACCGACCACCACGACGAGTTCGTTGCCGTCGCCGAAGGGCTGCTCGAATACGAAACGCTCTCGGGTGAAGAGATAAAGGCGCTGATCCGCGGGGAAAAGCCGTCGCGTGACAGCGGCGACGAAGGCCCCACGAGTCGCAGCTCGGCCGTCCCTTCGACTGGCCGCAAGGACTTGAACAAGGGCGGCGAAACCGAAGGCGGGCTGGAACCACAGCCGCACTGAGCCGCACGACCAGATCGTCGAACATAAGGCCATCCTCGCGGATGGCCTTTTTTGTCCCGTAGCTGCCGTCTTGGCCGTAACGGCGAATGGTAACGGGATGTAATCAATTTTTGCGGTAATTTATGTGTTCTTTGCCGCGAGATGTGGCATGAGCAGCCTACGCAGTCCGTTGGCGCGCCCTCTTGAAGGGCAGCGAAGGCCTCGGCCCTGACTTGAAGGAATACAGATGACACGTCGTTATTTTGGCACGGACGGCATTCGCGGCCTGTCGAACCGTTTCCCCATGACCCCGGATCTTGCCATGCGCGTCGGCATCGCCGCCGGCACCCTGTTCCGCCGTGGCGGACATCGCCATCGCGTGGTGATAGGCAAGGATACCCGCCTTTCCGGTTACATGCTGGAAAACGCCATGGTTGCGGGCTTCACGGCCGCTGGTCTCGATGCCTTCGTCCTTGGCCCGATCCCGACGCCCGCCGTTGCCATGCTCACCCGCTCGCTGCGCTGCGACCTCGGCGTCATGATCTCGGCCTCGCACAATCCCTTCGCCGACAATGGCATCAAGCTCTTCGGCCCCGATGGCTACAAGCTCTCCGACGAACTGGAATCGCAGATTGAGGACCTGCTGGAGAAGGACATCTACGGCCAGCTGGCGTCTGCCCACGACATCGGCCGCGCCAAACGTATCGATGGTGTCCATGACCGCTACGTCGAATTCGCCAAGCGCACCCTGCCCCGCGACGTGACCCTGCAGGGCCTACGTGTTGCAATCGACTGCGCCAATGGTGCTGCCTACAAGGTCGCCCCCGCCGTGCTCTGGGAGCTCGGCGCCGAAGTCGTGACCATCGGCAACGAGCCGAACGGGACAAACATCAACCTCGAATGCGGCTCGACCCACCCCGACGCGCTGCAGAAGAAGGTCCATGAAGTGCGCGCCGACATCGGCATCGCGCTCGATGGCGACGCCGACCGCGTCATCATCGTCGACGAGAACGGCACCGTGATCGACGGCGACCAGCTGATGGCCGTCGTGGCCGAAACCTGGGCACAGGACGGCACGCTGCGCGGCGACGGTATCGTCGCAACTGTCATGTCCAATCTCGGCCTGGAACGCTTCCTCAGCGACAAGGGCCTCACGCTTGCCCGGACCAAGGTCGGCGATCGCTACGTCGTCGAACATATGCGCAGCCACAACTTCAACGTCGGCGGCGAACAGTCGGGCCACATCGTGCTCTCCGACTATGGTACCACCGGCGACGGCCTCGTGGCCGCCCTGCAGATCCTGGCCGCCGTCAAGCGCACCGGCAAGACGGTCAGCGAAATCTGCCACCGCTTCGATCCCGTGCCGCAGTTGCTGCGCAATGTCCGCTTCTCCGGCGGCAAGCCGCTGGAAGACGTTGTGGTCAAGCAGGCGATCGCAGACGCGGAAGCCGAGCTTGCCAAAACCGGCCGCCTGGTCATCCGCCCCTCCGGCACTGAGCCGCTGATCCGCGTCATGGCCGAAGGCGACGACAAGGAACAGGTCGAGCGCATCGTCAACGGCCTCGTTGACGTGATCGCCAGCGTCCGCAGCGCCGCTGCCTGAGACGAGAATCCACCGCCGCATCCAAGGCGAAATGCAAGAAGCCCGGCTGTTCACACAGCCGGGCTTCTTGTTTCTGCGGATGTCTTTGAAAATCAGGCCGAGAGCTTGGCCATGACCTCATCCGACACTTCGAAGTTCGAATAGACGTTCTGCACGTCGTCATCGTCTTCCAGCGTATCGATCAGCTTCATCAGCGAGGTCGCCTTCTCTTCGTCGACTTCGATCGTGTTCTGCGGCTTCCAGATCGCCTTGACGGATTCGGCACCGCCGAGAACCGCTTCCAGCGCCTTGGAAACTTCGTTCATGTCCTCGAAGGCGCAGTAGATCGTGTGACCGTCTTCGTCCGAGACGACGTCTTCGGCACCGGCCTCGATCGCCGCTTCCATGACCTTGTCGGCATCGCCGACGGAGGCCTTGTAGGTGATCTCGCCGACATGGTCGAAGGAGAAGGACACCGAGCCGGTTTCGCCCAATGCGCCGCCGGCCTTGGAGAAGGTGGAACGCACGGAGGAAGCGGTGCGGTTGCGGTTGTCGGTCAAGGTCTCCACGATGACGGCAACGCCGCCCGGACCGTAGCCTTCGTAGCGGATCGCATCATAGGTCTCGGCATCGGCGCCGGAGGCCTTCTTGATGGCGCGCTCGATGTTGTCCTTGGGCATGGATTGCGCCTTGGCGTTCTGCACGGCCAGGCGAAGGGCCGCGTTCATCGCCGGATCGGGCAGACCGGTCTTGGCAGCAACCGTGATTTCGCGCGCCAGCTTGGAGAACATCTTCGAACGGATACCGTCCTGTTTCCCCTTGCGGTGCATGATGTTTTTGAACTGTGAATGGCCAGCCATGGCACCCCTGATCAGGTCTGATTGTTTGGAATGGGCGCCTTATACGGGCGAATCTGGTCGGGTTCAAGGGCGCCGACCGATTGGGAGAGCCGGAAAGACGCGGAACAAGTCCCTGCTCTGCTCGTTGCTCTCCTCGCAAAACGACAAGGAGACAGGACAGATGGCAAGCTTCAGCGAAGCCCGCGAAAACCCGGTAGAACAGCTCTGGGAAGAGATCGAGGATATTCATGCCGGCATGCTCGGCCTCGCCGGTTCCGACATGCATATGCGGCCCATGGCGCCCTTTGCCGATCACCGCACCAACACCATCTGGTTCTTCACCAAGACCGACACCGATCTCGTCAAGGCGCTGCGTCCCGGCAGCCGTGGTCATTTCTGCGTCGTCGGCAAGAACCACGATTACCACGCCTGCCTCTCCGGCCCTCTGACGGCCGTCAAGGACAGCGCGAAGATCGACGAATACTGGAATTCGGTCGTCGCCGCCTGGTATGAAGGCGGCAAGTCGGACCCGAGCCTCGTGCTCCTGTCGCTGTCGCTCGACGACGGCGAGATCTGGGCTTCGACCGGCAGCACGGTCAAGTTTGGCTGGGAAATCGCCAAGGCGAACCTCGATCCCGAAAAGATGCCCGACGTCGGCGTCCACCGCCACGTCCGCTTCGCCTGAGGGAAGCGTCACACCCCCGCGAGAACCAGGATCAGCGGCTTCTTCGGCAAGGTCCGCATGGACACCGTGAAGCCGCTGTTTTGCGACCGCTCGATGTCGAAGCTGTCGTCGAACATCGCCAGGAAGCTATCGACGATCGGTCCGCGGCGATGCATCGGCAGGACTACGGCCGACCTCAGGCGCTTGATCGTCCGGCTCATGCTCTCTGCGCCCATGGTGAGCCCACCATCCACCGGCACCATCACGATATCCAGCCGACCGATCTCCGCATAATGCGCATCGGTGAGCTCGTGATGCAGGTGACCGAGATGGCCGATGCACAGGCCAGCCACCTCGAAGATGAAGATTGAATTGCCGTTCGGCTCGAACTCCCCGCCCCAGCTGCGAATATCGGTCGAGACATTGCGGACATAAGCGTCACCGACGACGATCCTGTGCTCGATCTTCTCGCCCGGCCGCGCTTCATTCCAGCCCTGCAACACCGTTGCAATCGCCGGATCAGGGTTCATTGTGTAGTGGCTCGAATGCGCCTTGTTCATCGTCACGACATCGGGTGTCCGTGAGGTGCGAAGCCAACCGTTGAAGTCGGTGGCGATCGAGACGCCACCCGGTGTGTCGATCTGGAAGGTCGAATGGCCGACGAAGCTGATCGTCACGTCTTCCTGAAGCTGTGCCGGAATGACGGATCCACCGACGCTGGCGGTTGGATTGTAGCTCGCGAACTGAACCTGCGGCAGGGCTTGCGCGATCAACTGGCATTGGCTGACCGGCGGTCGCTCGGCCTCCTGCGCAAGAACACCTTGCGCAACCAGCAATAGGGCCAAGCTCGAAAACACCAGTCTCAGCATCATGCCGCTCCCGCATCGCCTTCGCGTCCATAAACGAAGCATGCGGCACCGGCGGCAGCGCGTAAAGCGGAGCGGTCGGCTCCGAGGCGTCACAATGGTGTTATCGAGGGAAAGTCACGCCCAGAAAGGCGGGATCGTTTCTGCCAGCCGGGGTCCGATACGCAGCGGCGCAATCTTCTCCGCCAGCCCCGTGGCATCGGAAATCTCGACGCCGACGCCGCAGATGGTCGCCGGGCCGGATGCTGCCTCGAAGCGGCCCTTGGGCATTTTCGAGATGAAGCGGTTGAGCGGCTCTTCCTTCTCCATGCCGAGCGAGGAGTCGTAATCGCCGCACATGCCGGCATCCGACATATAGGCCGTGCCGCCGTTCAGGATCTGGTGGTCGGCGGTCGGGACATGGGTGTGGGTGCCGACGACGAAGCTGGCGCGCCCATCGACGAAATGGCCGAAACACTGCTTCTCGCTCGTTGCTTCCGCATGGAAGTCGAAGACGATGACATCTGCCTGCTCCTTCAGCGGGGCGGCAGCAAGGATGCTCTCCGCCGACTTGAAGGGATCGTCGAGTTCCGGATGCATGAAGACGCGGCCCATGATGTTGGCGACGAGCACGCGCGCGCCGTTGCGGGCATAGAAGAGGCCCGAGCCCTTGCCCGGTGTGCCGGCAGGATAATTGGCCGGCCGCAGGAACTGGTCATGCCGGGTGCAGAAGGAGACGGCTTCCTTCTGGTCCCAGACATGGTTGCCGGTGGTAACGACATCGGCGCCGGCATTGATCGTCTCGAGATAGATGTCCTCGGTAATGCCGAAGCCGCCGGCGGCATTTTCGCCATTGACGATGACGAAATCCAGTTTCAGATCGGAAATGAGGCCCGGCAACCGCTCCCACACAGCCGTCCGTCCGGTTTTGCCCACCATATCTCCGAGAAACAGAAGTCGCATTTCGTCCAATCACTCCATGAATGTTCTGAGGCCACTTTCCGTCAGAACGGCCTCGAGCCGGACGTCATGCGCTTCATCGGGCACTTCTGCCACCTCCTGACAGTCGAATGCAATGCCGATCAGGCGCGGATTACGTCCTTTTTCCCGCAAACGCGCGATTGCGCGGTCATAATGGCCCGCTCCATAGCCGATCCGGTTGCCCTTTGCATCGAATGCCGAGAGCGGCACGAGCAGGAGGTCGGGATCCAGAACCTCGGCCTCCGGCCCGGGTCCGCGCGTCCCGAACCCGGTATCGACCAGTTCCGCGCCGGTAACGAGTTCGCGAAAGACGATGGTTTCCTTGTCCATCACCACAGGCAGGCAGAGACGCGCGCCCCGCGCCTTCAACCGTGCCATCAATGGCCGGATATCCGCCTCCGACCGGATCGGGAAGAAGCCCGACACCACCATCCCGGGTTCGAGATCGATCGCCTCGCCCGCGAAGTCGGCCATGGCCAGACCAAACTCCAGCCTGACGGCTGGATCGATCTGATCCCGCAGTGCCAGGCGCTCATTGCGCAGCGCCGCCTTCAAAGCCCGTTTTTCCAACATTCTCACCTCACAGACCGAAGACCCCCACATTTGGGGAGGGTGATCGATGACTTTTGTCAATTTTATCATTCGTCAAGATCTTGGGAGCTAAGCATCAAAAGGGAGGACTAACTGAATAGCTCTATATTCAAGCAAGAGCGAATATTTAAGGGGCACCATTGCATGAAGATCCTCTCGCGCTTCGGCATCACAAAGACAATCACCGCCACGACAGTTTTGATCCTGGTCGCGTCGCTCGGCGCCGTCTCCTGGGTCATCTCGGGCAGCATTGCAACCCGCATTCAGGAACAGGCGATCAGCGGCCAGGATGCCAGCTTGCGCACGGCTGCCACGATCATTGAGCGCGACCTGCCGGGCACCAAGATCACGTGGGCTTCGAACGGCAACGTCGACCGGATCGTCATGCAGGCGATCCCGAAGGAATTCAACGACCACACGATGATCGACACGATCGGACGGATGACGGGCCAGACCGCGACGATCTTCGCCTGGGATGCCGAGAGCAAGGACTTCTGGCGCCGGACGACCAATATCATCAAGCCGGATGGCAAGCGCGCCGTCGGAACCGCACTTGGACAGACGGGCGCCGTCTATCCCTTCGCCAGCAAGGGTGAGGTCTATCGCGGCGAGGCCGTGATCCTGGATGTACCCTATTACACCATCTACCAGCCGATCTTCTCTCCGACAGGTGACGTCATCGGCATTCTCTATGCCGGCGTCCGCTCGGCCGACATCAACGGCATCGCGACCGAAATGGCTTGGGCGATCGGCACAACGGCCCTGATCGTTCTCGTCATTGCAACTGCCCTCATCGCACTCTTCGTCCGTCAGATCGTCGGCGCCCTGCCGCGCATCACCGGCGTCGCCGACCAATTGGCAAGCGGCCATCTGGAAACCGACGTGCCGCATCAGGACCTGAAGAACGAGATTGGCGCACTTGCGCGTTCAATCAACGTCTTCCGTGAAAGCGCGATCCAGAAGATCGAGATCGAACGCCGCGCCGCCGACGCCGTCGCCCAGGGCGAGCGCGAACGCCAGGAACGCGAAGCCGCCAAGGCCGAGGACGCCAAGGCCGTCGAACAGGCCGTCGATGTGCTGGCACAGTGTCTACACAAGCTGAGCGACGGTGACCTGACCGTGCGGATCGATCAGGCCTTCACCGGCAATCTCGACAAGCTGCGCGTCGACTTCAACACCTCCGTCGAGAAGCTGAGCAGCACCCTCGGCGACATCCGTGCCGAGACCTCCGGCATCGAAGCGAGCTCCGCCGAAATGCGCTCTGCAACCGATGACCTGTCAAAGCGGACCGAACAGCAGGCCGCCTCGCTGGAAGAGACCTCTGCGGCGCTCGAAGAGATTACGGCGACCGTCCGTGGATCCTCGGCCAAGGCCGACCAGGCTGCCCAGATCGCGGCCGTCGCCCGCCAGAGCACGGAAAGCTCGAGCAAGGTCGTCTCTGATGCCATCGATGCCATGAGCCGCATCGAACAGGCCTCCAGCGAAATCTCCAAGATCATCAACGTGATCGACGAGATCGCCTTCCAGACCAACTTGCTCGCCCTCAACGCCGGCGTCGAAGCGGCGCGTGCCGGTGAAGCCGGCAAGGGTTTTGCCGTTGTTGCCCAGGAAGTGCGCGAACTCGCCCAGCGCTCGGCCAATGCCGCCAAGGATATCAAGGCGCTGATCAACAAGTCGGGCGAAGCCGTTGCCGGCGGCGTTTCTCTCGTCCAGCAGACGGGAACGGCACTCGGCGAAATCTCCGGCCAGGTGGCTTCGATCAACGAACACATCTCGGCTATCGCCTCTGCTGCCCGCGAACAGTCGACGGCGCTGAACGAGATCAACGGCTCGGTCAACCACATGGACCAGTTCACCCAGAAGAACGCCGCCATGGTCGAGGAGGCAACCGCCGTTACCCATCGCCTGGCAGACAGCGCGCGCGTGCTGGCGGGCCTGATCGGCCAGTTCCAGACCGCAGATGGCCATCGCGCCGTACAGGCTCCGGCCCCGTCTTATCAGTCGGCCGCCCCTGCCCCGCGGTCGGCCGCACCGCGTGCAATCGAAAGCCAGTCTCGCCCGGCGCCCTCGCCGGCCCGTTCCATGGTCGGCAAGCTGACGAAAGCTTTCGGCGGCGCTGCCACCGCAACGGCCGCAGCACGAGACAACTGGGAAGAATTCTGACCGACGAGTAGCTTCAAAGACAAAGCCGTTGCGAGCAATCGCGGCGGCTTTTTGCGTGATGTCTTGAATAAAGTGCGATCCACGGCAACCGATGGAGATTTACGATCCTGGGTGCCTACAAACGTAGGTGGGCGCCATATGTCCGAGCCCACGGGCCCGGTCAGGGACAGCTCCCTTTGGATCGAGTATGGCCCCAGGGATTGTGGTTCCTGTCGTGAGGCGCAGACCGCAAGTCAGATATAGGCGTTTCGGGACCGATCCGCCAGTGGCAAGAATAACAAACTGACGCGCGAGATCAGAAGCAAAGATCAGCTGTCCTGGCTTGCCGGTGCCGGCCGCTGGGTGAGCTTGCGGGTAATGCCGTTCAGCCGCTCGGCGACTTCGATCAGTGTCTGGGCCACCGCCTCGTCGCGCTTGCTTGCACCATCGAGCACACTGTCGCGCCCTTGCCTCAGATCGGCTAGCTCGCGTTCGGCCGAGGAAAGCCGGCGGTTGAGTTCCGCCATCTCGTCCATCACCATGATACCGGCCATGACGGTGATCCTGAGATCGCCGATCTCACCGAACTGGCTCTTCAAATGGCTGACATAACGGTCGAACTGGCCGGCGAGCGTGGTCAGATGGGGCTCCTGCCCCTCCTCGCACGCCATGCGATAGGCCTTGCCGTCGATCGTGACTGTCACCTGGGCCATCGGCCATCCCACTCTTCGTTTACAAGGCCGGGACGACGCCCAACACCAAATCACACAATTGGCAGGCGCCGACGCCCGGACCACTCACCGATCGAGGACGGCCCGGATCGTCTCCATGGCCGTCACAAGCCTCCGCGATACCTCGCGGTTGACCTCTTCCAGGCTGTTGGCCCGGAACTGCGACTCGTCGAGTTCCTGTGCCAACCGCGCGCGGTCGGCATGAACGCGGCGCACCTCTGCGTCGATTTCACTGCTTTCCCGCTCCGCCTCAAAGCGCATGTCGACGGCATTTTCGAGGCCGCCCACGGCCTGACGAAGCGCCGCGAGCGCGGCTTCGACCGAATTTTCCACCGGCATCCTTGACCTCTGCCTCGTTGCTGCGCGTTCGTTTTCACGAATCGTCCAAGCAATCCGGGTGATTTGAGCGGCGACAGTAAGCCCCGCGCTCGGCACGCGTCAATAAAGCGCGGCCATCCGGCACAGTCCAATTCTGTGGAATACACGTGCGATCTGCCCGTACGGAAGCCAGCGGGCGAGATCGCACAGGAAAGCGGCAAACCGATGTGATCTTGCACGATAAAAGGCTTCTATCGGGCCATTTTGTTGACTTGCGCGACGCACCTGATATGGATCGCTCGCTTCTCATTTGGTCCTGTGAAAGGGCCGTGATTGACACTGCGAACCAGCGGACTAGCCATGATCTCTCCAGAAAAACATAACCGGATGGCGAACGCGATCCGTTTCCTCGCCATGGATGCCGTCGAGAAGGCCAATTCCGGCCATCCCGGCCTTCCCCTCGGCGCGGCTGACGTCGCCACGGTCCTGTTCGGCCGTTATCTGAAGTTCGATCCGAAGAACCCGCTCTGGCCCGACCGCGACCGTTTCGTGCTGTCGGCCGGCCATGGCTCGATGCTCCTCTATTCGTTGCTCTATCTAACCGGCTACGAGGACATGACGATCGAGGACATCAAGTCCTTCCGTCAACTCGGCGCCAAGACCGCCGGCCATCCGGAATACGGGCATGCCTCCGGCATTGAAACCACCACCGGTCCGCTCGGCCAGGGCATTGCCAATGCCGTCGGCATGGCGATCGCCGAGCGCAAGCTCTCCGAAGAGTTCGGCTCCGACCTGCAGAGCCACTACACCTATGCGCTGGTCGGCGACGGCTGCCTCATGGAAGGCATCAGCCAGGAGGCCATCGCGCTTGCCGGCCACCTGAAGCTGAACAAGCTCATCGTCATCTGGGACGACAACAAGATTACCATCGACGGCGCTGTCTCGCTGTCGGACTCGACCGACCAGATCGCCCGCCTGAAGTCGGCCAACTGGAACACCATCGAGATCGACGGTCACAACCCGGACGAGATCGCAGCCGCGATCGAAGCCGCGCACAAGTCCGACAAGCCGACCTTCATTGCCGCCAAGACCATTATCGGCTTCGGCGCCCCGAACAAGCAGGGCACCCACAAGGTTCACGGCTCGCCGCTTGGTGCAGAAGAAATCGCTGCCGCCCGCAAATCGCTCAACTGGGAAGCCGAAGCCTTCTCCGTTCCGGCTGACGTGCTGGACGCTTGGCGTCTGGTCGGCCTGCGCTCCAACAAGGCGCGCAAGGAATGGGAAGAGCGCCTGGCGAAAGCCGACACGGAGAAGCGCGCCGAGTTCAACCGCCGCTTTGCCGGCGACCTGCCAGGTGGCTTCGACACCGCGATCGACGCCTTCAAGCAGAAGATCGCCGCCAATAACCCGACGGTTGCCACCCGCAAGGCTTCGGAAGACGTCCTGGAAGTGATCAACGGGCTGCTGCCGGAAACGCTTGGCGGTTCCGCTGACCTGACGCCGTCGAACAACACTAAGACCAGCCAGATGAAGTCGATCACCCCGACCGACTTCTCCGGCCGCTACATGCACTGGGGCATTCGCGAACATGCGACAGCGGCTGCCATGAACGGTATCGCGCTGCATGGCGGTCTGATCCCCTATTCCGGCGGCTTCCTGATCTTCTCCGATTATTGCCGTCCGTCGGTGCGTCTGGCCGCCCTCATGGGCATCCGCGTCGTGCATGTCTGGACGCATGACTCCATCGGCGTCGGCGAAGACGGCCCGACCCATCAGCCGGTCGAGCATTTCGCCGCCCTGCGCGCAATCCCGAACCTGCTCCTCTTCCGTCCGGCCGACGAAACCGAAACGGCGGAATGCTGGCAGATTGCGCTGAAGGAAAAGCACCGTCCGTCCGGCCTGGCGCTGACCCGCCAGAACCTGATCCCGGCCCGCACCGAATACGAAGACAAGAACCTCTGCGCCCACGGTGCCTATGAGCTGATCTCGGCCAGCGACGCCAAGGTTTCGATCTTCGCGTCCGGCTCTGAAGTCGAAATCGCCATCAAGGCGCAGCAGCAGCTGGCCGCCAAGGGCATTTCGACCCGCGTCGTCTCGGTCCCCTGCTTCGAGCTGTTCGCCGAGCAGGATGCCGACTACCGGGAAGCCATCATCGGCAATGCGCCGGTGAAGATCGGCGTCGAGGCTGGTATCCGCCAGGGCTGGGACGCGATTATCGGCTCGACCGGCGCCTTTATCGGCATGAAGTCCTTCGGCGCCTCCGGCCCGGCCAAGGATCTCTACAAGCATTTCGGCATCACCGCAGAAGCAGTCGTCGCGGCTGCCGAAGCCAAACTTGCCTGACCTTCCCGCCAGGGCGTCCTTGTGGCGCCCTGACATTGCCCAAGAGCTCACTATTCAATCGGGAGTCCACCAATGACTGTAAAAGTTGCCATCAACGGTTTCGGCCGTATCGGACGTAACGTTCTGCGCGCGATCGTCGAATCCGGCCGCACCGACATCGAGGTCGTCGCGATCAACGACCTCGGCCCAGTCGAGACCAACGCCCATCTGCTCCGTTACGATTCCATCCACGGCAAGTTCCCGGCCGATGTGAAGGTCGAAGGCGACACGATCATCGTCGGCGGCGGCAAGCCGATCAAGGTCACCGCGATCAAGGATCCGGCCACCCTTCCGCACAAGGAACTCGGCGTCGACATCGCCATGGAATGCACCGGCATCTTCACCTCGAAGGAAAAGGCCTCGGCCCACCTGACCGCTGGCGCCAAGCGCGTCATCGTCTCGGCCCCGGCTGACGGCGCTGACCTGACCGTCGTCTTCGGCGTAAACCACGACAAGCTGACCAAGGACCACCTGGTCATCTCCAACGCCTCCTGCACGACCAACTGCCTGGTTCCGGTCGTCAAGGTCCTGAACGACGCCATCGGCATCGATCACGGCTTCATGACCACGATCCACTCCTACACCGGTGACCAGCCGACGCTCGACACCATGCACAAGGATCTCTACCGTGCCCGCGCGGCAGCGCTCTCGATGATCCCGACCTCGACCGGCGCCGCCAAGGCCGTCGGCCTAGTGCTGCCGGAACTGAAGGGCAAGCTGGACGGCACCTCGATCCGCGTGCCGACCCCGAACGTCTCCGTCGTCGACTTCAAGTTCGTCGCCAAGAAGACGACCTCGGTCCAGGAAGTCAACGACGCCATCATCGCCGCCTCCAACGGCGCGCTGAAGGGCATTCTCGGCTACACCGACGAGCCGCTGGTCTCCCGCGACTTCAACCACGACAGCCACTCCTCGATCTTCGCCCTTGACCAGACCAAGGTTCTTGAGGGGAATTTCGTCCGCATCCTGACCTGGTACGACAACGAGTGGGGCTTCTCCAACCGTATGTCGGACACGGCGGTAGCCCTGTCCAAAACCTTCTGATCCCTAGAAATCGCTGTCTCACAAGGGCGGGTTCGCAAGAACCCGCCCTTTTTTGTTCGTTCTTGCTTTCGCGCTCACCAGAGCTCGTCGGCACGCAGAACCAGTTAAAAAAAGGAGCCGGCGAATTAAATTTTTTGAATTTCGCCCCACTCTCATCATGATCTTGTTCCAAAAAGACGAGTGCCATCCGGCACATCTGCATAATCTTACATCGCCAACCCGCCATGACAGCGGGAGAAATGTCCGCTCGACGGTTTGACAACCGGAAGCGGTGCGAGGCAGCATTGAGAGGCAGCCGCCCCCGCGGCTGTCGGGAAGGGGAGAAGGATTGACTGAATTCTACGCCGTCACATTGGTCGCGACCGCGCTGGTACTCTTGGCTGCCTTTTCCAGTCTGATCGCCTTTCGCTTCGGCGCACCACTTCTTCTACTCTTCCTCGGCATCGGCCTCGCCGCCGGGGTCGACGGGCTCGGGATCGATTTCTCCAACTTCCCCTTCGCCTATGTCGTTGGCTCGCTCGCGCTGGCCGTCATTCTTTTCGATTCGGGTTACGGCACTTCACTGCAGTCCTTCCGGCTTTCGGCCGCACCTGCGCTCACCATGGCGACCGTCGGCGTGCTGCTGACCACCGGCATTTTCGGGGTTGCCGCCCATCTCCTGCTCGGGCTCGATTACCTGCAGGCGCTTCTGCTCGGCGCCATCGTCGGCTCGACCGATGCGGCGGCCGTCTTCTTTCTTCTGCGCATCGGCGGCATCAATATCCGCGACCGCGTACGCTCCTCGCTGGAAGTCGAATCCGGCACCAACGATCCCATGGCCATATTCCTGACGGTGGCTCTGGTCGAACTGATTGCCAAGGGTGGCGGTACTGACGGTTTCGGCCTCGACATTCTCATGCTTTTCATCGAGCAGATGGGCATCGGTCTCGCCTTCGGTCTGCTCGGCGGGATGATCATTGTCTTCATCTTGAAGCGCATGCAGGTGGAGCGCGGTCTCGCACCGATCTTCATGCTGGCGCTGGCGCTGATGATCTTTTCGTTCACCGGCATGATGGAAGGGAGCGGCTTCCTCGCCGTCTATGTCGCAGGCATCTACGCTGGGTCGCGCAAGCTTCCTTCGAGCATCACCATCAGCCGCTTTCAGGACGGCATGACCTGGCTCGCCCAGATCATCATGTTCCTCGTTCTCGGCCTTCTGGCGACGCCGTCGCAGTTCCTCGCCATCCTCTTGCCGGCGGGAGTTCTGGCGCTTTTCCTGATCTTCATCGCCCGACCGCTTGCCATCTGGCTCTGCCTGCTACCCTTCGACTTCACCCAGCGCGAGACGGGCTTCATTGCCTGGGTCGGCTTGCGCGGTGCTGTCTCCATCCTTCTCGGCATCCTGCCGATCGTCGGCAACCTCCCCGACGGCCACATCTTCTTCAACACCGCCTTCATTGTAGTGATGATATCGCTGGTCATTCAGGGCTGGACGATCAAGCCGCTTGCCAAGCGCCTCGGCCTGATCATCCCGCCGCGCATCGGTGCCATCGACAAGGTGGAACTGGATCTGCCGGGCACGGCAAACCATGAACTTCTCGCCTACCGCGTCGTCAAAGGCAGCCCGGTGCTGCGCGGCGAACGCATCCCCCGCTGGGCCATGCCCTCGCTCGTCATTCGCGATGGCAAGTCCATGCGCTACCAGTATGCCGGCCGCCTGCGCGAGAACGATCACGTCTATCTCTTCATCGCACCCAGCTATTCGCGGCTGCTCGACAGACTGTTCGCAACCGAAGCGGCTGTTGCCGACGATGACACCGAATTCTTCGGCACATTCGCGATCTCGCCGGCAACGCAGGTGAAGAACCTCGACGATGCCTATGGCCCGCTCTCCGTCTCCGAAAGCGAGCGCGGCAAGACAGTGGCCGAGCTGATCACCCAGCGCGTCGGCGGACGCGCCGATTATGCCGACCGTGTCCGTCTCAACACGATTGTCCTTATCGTCCGCGACATCGACGAGAACGGCCATATCGCCTCCGTCGGCGTGTCCTTGGAACCGGTCGCACCGGCGACGACGCTTCCGATCTTCCTCAATGTCCGCGAGCTCGCCCATGCCTTGCGCGACTATCTGCGCGCCAAGCGCAAGGCATCCGACGCGGGGTCGACGGGCGAAAAATGAACGTGCTTGCCTTGCACCGTCACATAAGCGGTGTAAGGTCCGGCCGTCCCATTCAACAGCATATCAGACGGGTACGACCATGCCGGCTTTCAAGACACTCGACGATCTCACCGACATCGCAGGCAAGCGCGTGCTTGTCCGCGTCGACCTCAACGTTCCCGTGACGGACGGCAAGGTGTCCGACACCACGCGGATCGAACGCGTTGCACCGACGATCCTCGAACTGTCCGAAAAGGGCGCCAAGGTCATCCTGCTTGCCCATTTCGGCCGTCCAAAGGGCGAACCGGTGGCCGACCAGTCGCTGTCCCTGATCGCGCCTGCGGTCGAAGAGGTTCTCGACCAGAGTGTCGCCTTCGCCTCGGACTGCATCGGAGCAGCGGCAACGGATGCCATCGCCAAAATGGAAAACGGCGACATTCTACTTCTGGAAAACACCCGCTTCCACAAGGGCGAAGAGAAGAACGACGCCGGTTTCACCGCCGAACTCGCGAAGAACGGCGACATTTTCGTTAACGACGCTTTCTCGGCCGCGCACCGGGCGCATGCCTCGACCGAAGGTCTTGCCCATCACCTGCCCGCCTATGCCGGCCGCACCATGCAGGCCGAACTGGAAGCCTTGGAAAAGGGCCTCGGCAAGCCGACCCGCCCCGTCGTCGCCATCGTCGGTGGTGCCAAGGTCTCCACTAAGATCGACCTTCTGTCCAACCTCGTGACCAAGGTCGATGCGCTGGTCATCGGCGGCGGCATGGCCAACACCTTCCTCGCCGCCCAGGGCATCGATGTCGGCAAGTCACTCTGCGAGCATGACCTCGCCGACACCGCCCGTTCGATCCTGGAGACTGCCAAGACCGCCGGTTGCGCCATCGTCCTGCCTGTCGACGGTGTCGTCGCGCGCGAATTCAAGGCGAACGCGGCCAACGAGACGGTCGACGTGTCCGCCATCCCGGCAGACGCCATGATGCTTGATGTCGGCCCGAAGTCGGTGGAACTGGTCAACGGCTGGATCGAAAAGGCGGCAACCCTTGTCTGGAACGGCCCGCTGGGCGCCTTCGAGATCACCCCGTTCGACAAGGCAACTGTATCGGCTGCCGAACATGCGGCAGCCCAGACCCGCGCCGGCAAGCTCGTCTCCGTTGCCGGCGGCGGCGATACCGTGTCGGCGCTCAATCACGCGGGCGTGGCGGATGATTTCTCCTACGTCTCGACGGCAGGCGGCGCCTTCCTCGAATGGATGGAAGGCAAGGAATTGCCGGGCGTGGCAGTCCTCGTCAAGGGCTGATCCCGGCCCCTTGCTCACCGCGTATCATCGACCGCGCAGTGCGAGCTGCGCGGTTTTTTGTGGCGTGTGCTCCAGTCTGTTCAGAAGACGGAACTTCCGCCCTGCTGCAGGATTGTCATCACACCTCAAGGACGTTGAAGAGGCGATGAGACTGCACCGGCTGAAAAGCGTTTAAAAAGTTTAATCATTCAAACGATTGAAATCATTTCAATCGTTTCAATAGCTTAGGCTCCCATTTTCCCGTCGCAGAACTTCTGTTATCGCCGATGTGAGGCTGTCTCACGGAGATGGATCGGAGGACAGGTCAGGTCGTCAGAACCTGCTGATCGTCAGAGCAACGGACAGACATGAGCGCTCGGCGCCAAGTACAGGGATAGGAGTGAAAGATGGTGGACGCGAAAATGTTGAACAAGATCACCTCGGCACCCGGCTTCATCGCCGCACTGGACCAGAGTGGCGGCTCGACACCGGGCGCCTTGCGTCTCTACGGGGTAACCGAGAGCGACTATCAGGGCGATGACGAGATGTATCGCCTGATCCACGCCATGCGGGTGCGGATCATGAAGGCGCCGGCCTTCACCGGCGACAAGGTCATCGGCGCAATCCTCTTCGAACGCACAATGGACGGCCATGTCGACGGCGAAGAGGTTCCCTCGTATCTCTGGAACAAGCGCGGCGTCGTGCCCTTCCTGAAGATCGACAAGGGCCTGCTGGACGAGCAGAACGGCGTGCAGTTGATGAAGCCCATGCCCGAGCTCGAACCTCTGCTGGTCCGTGGCCGCAACAAGGGTATTTTCGGCACCAAGATGCGCTCCGTGATTGCCCAAGCCGACAAGGCCGGCATCGCAGCCGTGGTCCGCCAACAGTTCGAAGTTGCCCGCCAGATCATCGGCCAAGGCCTCATGCCAATCGTCGAGCCGGAAGTCTCGATCAAATGCCTGACCAAGGTGGAAGCCGAAGCCATCCTGCGCGACGAAATCGCAGCACAACTCGACAAGCTGGCGGGCGATGAAACGGTGATGCTGAAGCTGACCATCCCGACGGTCGACGACTTCTATGCGCCGCTCGTCGCCCACAAGTCGGTCGTCCGCGTCGTCGCGCTCTCCGGCGGCTACAGCACGATCGATGCCTGCGACAAGCTCAGCCGCAACCACGGCATGATCGCCAGCTTCTCGCGTGCGCTCGCCGAACAGCTGCGGGTCACGATGAGCGACGCGGAATTCAACGCGAGCATCGGCAAGACCATCGAGCAGATCTATGCCGCCAGCGTCCAGAAGGTCGGCGCGATGGCTGCGGAGTAAGAGGCGGGTCGGAGACGATAGCGTCGCATCGTCAAACTTGTCATCAGGACACGAAAGCCCGGCACCTGCCGGGCTTCTTGCATTATGCAGAGGCTCTGTTCGCGACCCGGAGCCAGCACATGCGCAGTCTTCCCTTCGTCACTGTCGACGTCTTCACCGACACCCGCTTTGCCGGCAATCCGCTTGCCGTCATCACAGACGCACGGGACCTGACAGACCGTGAGATGCAGGCGGTGGCGGCCGAGTTCGGTTACTCCGAGACCTCCTTCATCCTCCCGCCGCGTGACCCGGCCAACACCGCCGAAGTGAGGATCTTCACGCCCGTGACCGAAGTCCCCTTCGCCGGCCACCCCAATGTCGGCACCGCGCATGTGATCGCTTCCCTCGGCAGCCTCTTCGGCCGCGACATCGGCGATCTCCTGCGCTTCGAGGAAAAGGCCGGGCTCGTTGAAGTCTCCATACGCAGGCATCCGGATGGCTCCGTCTCCGGCACGACTATCCGCGCGCCGGGCCTGCTGACGATCGGCACTGTGCTGACGCCTGAGACTGTGGCGGTGTGCCTCCGTCTTAGAGCCGGAGAGATCGAGACCACCCGACATTTACCGGTCTTCGCCTCGGTGGGGCTGAAGTTCATCCTGGTTGAGGTGACCGATCTCGATGCGCTGGCAGCAGCATCCCCGGATCGCGACGCCTTCGAGGCGCTCAGTCTCGCGCATCCGACGGAAGAGTGCGACTGCGCCATGTTCCTTTACACCCCGATCGGCCATGATCACATCAGGGCACGCATGTTTGCACCCCTCGACAACGTGCTTGAAGATCCGGCAACCGGCAGCGCCTCGGCGGCTCTCGGCGCCTTCTTGACGACGCTGTCGCCGCCTGTAAACCACCGCAGGCTCCGGATCGAGCAGGGTGTGGAGATGGGCCGGCGCAGCCTGATCGACCTCGATGTAATCTCTGTCGACGGTGTCTTCGACCATGTCACCATCACCGGGTCATCGGTCGAGGTGATGCGCGGCACCCTCAGCCTCTGACAAGGTGGAGCGGGGCGGAGAACGTCATCACACACCGCCGCTTGCCCCTCACGTCATCAGGCCCTATATCAGGCTCAGAGGACGACCTCCCCTTTACGGGCATCACTGCGGGACGACCCGCCTGTTTCCCAGGAGGGAGAGACATGCGCTCCGTCGCAGACCGCATCCGCCATGCCGTGAGCTTCGAGCTTCTCGGCCTTGCCATCATCACCCCGATCGGCGCCTGGGCCTTTGGCATGCGGATGGCCGATATCGGTGTCGTCGGCATTGGCGCCGCCACCCTCGCGACCGGCTGGAACTACCTCTATAATCTCGGCTTCGACCATCTGCTGCAACGCTGGACCGGCACCACACTGAAGACCCTGCCGGTGCGAATCATCCATGCCATTCTCTTCGAAGCTGGCCTTCTGACGGTGCTCCTGCCCTTCATCGCCTGGTATTTGCAGATCTCGATGTGGCAGGCCTTCGTCATGGACCTGTCGCTGTCGCTGTTTTATCTGGTCTACGCCTTTGTCTTCAACTGGAGCTATGACCGGCTGTTTCCGCTCCCCGAGTGGCAGACGGAAGCATCCCATTGACGGCTCCCGACTGCAGGGGCTCCGGCCTTTCAATCACGGTCGGAGCAGCAGCGTTACCGACCAGGCGACAAAGGCTACCACGGCGAGCTTCCAGAAATCCGAGCGTCGTCTCAGGCCCGGCAGGCCGAGCGGCTTGATGATCTGGATCAGCATGGCAAGCAGCAGAAAGGCGGATATGGCCTTGTTCATTCTCAGTCCTTGTCGGCAATGGCCGATCTCGTTGAACGGCGGCTGAAGTTCTTCGCCATCGTTCGCATTATCGTTGTGGACATACGTACCAAGCCACAACGCTGTCACTTTTGCCTTCCACAGACTGTTCCCGCAAGCCCGGCGGGGTGTTCAGACAACGGTAGGAAGATGCGGCTAACATAGCAGTTCCATGCCGATGACAGGCTCGCCCAAACTCCGATCGATGAAGAATACCATGAGACGCAATCTCCTGCCCGTGATGGCCCTGCTTCTGGGCACGCTCTTCCTGTTTCTCGGCAACGGCCTCTACGGCCTGCTGCTGCCGGTACGCGGTGCCGCCGAGGGCTACTCGAACGAAGTGCTCGGCCTGCTCGGCACATCCTGGGCCACAGGCTTTGTCCTTGGCTGCTTCGTCGCACCCAAACTGGTCATGCGCGTCGGCCATGTCCGGGCTTTTTCCACTTTCGTGTCGCTGATCTCGGTCATCGCGCTCTTGAGCGGCATCATCATCGATGCCGAATGGTGGATCGTGCTGCGCGCCATCACTGGTTTCTGCACAGCCGGCACCTCGATGATCATCGAGAGCTGGTTGAACGAGCGCGCGACCAACGAAAGCCGCGGCGCGATCTTCTCCTTCTACATCTCGATCACCCTGATCGGCGTCGTCGGCGGCCAGATGCTCGTCGGCGTCTTTGACCCGACCACCACCATCCTCTTCATGATCTGCGGCATCGTCTATGGCGTCGCCGTCATGCCAACCACCATGTCGACGGCCGCCTCCCCTCAGCCGCTCAAGTCGTTGAAGCTCGACCTCCCGCTGCTCTATCGCAATTCGCCCGTCTCCTTTGTCGGCATCCTGCTGATTGGCATCGCCAACGGGGCCTATGGCACGCTCGGCGCCGTCTTCGGCACCCGCGTCGGACTGGATGCGGCAACGATCGCCTCTCTGCTCTCCGTCACCATCTTCCTCGGTGCCATTATGCAGTTTCCGGCCGGCAAGCTGTCCGACCGCATCGACCGCCGCTATGTGCTGGCAGCCCTCTCGGCCCTTGCAGCCTTCGCCGCTGTTGCTCTGGTGTTCATCGAGCCGACCAGCGCGACCTGGATCTTCATCCTCGTTGGCATCTATGGTGCAGCGGCAAACGCCCTCTACCCGATCGCGGTTGCGCATGCCAACGACTTCGCCAAGCCGGATGAATTCGTGAAGGTCTCTGGCGGCCTGCTGCTGCTCTTCGGCATCGGGACTATCATCGGCCCGACGATCGGCGGCCCCGTAATGACGGCGGCGGGTCCTTACTCCCTGTTCACCGTGACAGCCATCGCCCATCTCTCGATCTCGGCCTATGCGATCTACCGCAGCCGCCTGCGCGCCGCGATCCCGGCCGAGGACCGCGAGAACATGCCGAACCTGCCGATCAGCGCATCGCCGCTCAGCACACCGGAAAGCCTCAGCCTCGACCCCCGCGCAGCCCCGCTGCCGGAACAGGATGAAGAGCCGCAATTCAGGACAGGAACCAGCGGATGATCCAGGACGAGGACAACAAGAAGCCGAAAACGGAGCACCATCTGGGCTGCGAGCTCTCGGCAATCTCTGCCGATGAACTCAGACACCGAATCAGCCTGCTGCGGGGGGAAATCCTGCGCATTGAGGCAGAAATCGAGCGCAAGGAAGCGAGTCGCAAGGCTGCAGACAACCTCTTCGGCCCCAAAGTATAGATCGCCTTTTCTTGCTTGGGCCGGCAGACGCCTCGAAAAGGACCATTTTTCCCCCTTCTGTTTACTTGGCGTTAAGCCTTTTCAGGGAAACTATGTTCATCCAGAGCTTCTGGACTCAGGCAGTTTCACCTCATGGCGATGGTCTGATTTTCTCCCTGTTTTACCTTAAGAGCCGCATTTGCGGCTCTTTTTTTGTCTAACGCAGAGGTCTTAGCGCAAAATTGTGGGAATTAACCCTTCCTTAAGTTTCGCCTTGCGCATTTGGGGTAATGGTTGCATCGTGCCTTCACCAAATGCGGCAGGAACAAGATCGTATCGCTCTCGTTACATGCCTTAGTGATGCGTTTTACAGGGAAACATCCATGTCTGAGCTCGGTATGAATACGGTTAGCTTCGCCGGTCGTGCAGCAGCATCCAGCCAGTTCAAGGCGACCTATGCCGAAGGCATGGGCCTGGTCGAAGAAACGGCAGCCTTCCTCGATGGCCCCGGCCGCGCCGCCGCCAAGGTGCTGCCGCGCCAGGCCTCCGTTCTCTACGCAGCCGAATCCATGCGCCTGACCACCCGGCTGATGCAGATGGCTTCTTGGCTGCTGCTGCAGCGCGCCGTCAACAACGGCGAGATGAGCCGCGATCAGGTTCTCTCGGAAAAGAGCAAGGTGCGGCTCGACGGTTTCAACGTCGACCGCAGCGCCCCCGGCTGGAACGATCTGCCGGAAGCTTTCCGCGATCTGGTTGAGCGGTCGCTGCGCCTGCAGAACCGCATCGCCCTGCTCGACCGCGAGATCTACCGCTCAGACGAGGAAGAGTTCCTGCCTGACAACGAAAACAGCGTCCAGGCACAGCTCAACCTCCTGCGCACTGCCTTTAACGCCGGCTGATCCAGCCCGCGACAGCACCACCTTTCAGCCGGCCTGCCTGTGCAGCGCCGGCTTTTTTCTGTCGTGTCCATCAATTCAGATTGTAATTTTGTCATTTACAACTTTTAGCTTTATGTCATGCTCACCCCGGTTAAAACTGGGGGACAAAGTCATGACGAAATTCATACTCTCGATCGATGGAGGCGGTATCCGGGGCCTCATCCCGGCAACGGTTCTGGCCGTGCTGCAGGAGAAGCTCGCAAACCGCGGGAAGACCCTGCCGCTCTATCGCTACTTCCACATGATTGCCGGCACCTCGACCGGTGCCATCATCGCCGCAGGGCTTTCGAGCCCGAAGCCGAAACAGCCCACGCAGCCTGCAGCGGATCCGAAGACGCTGGTCGATCTCTATAAGAAGAAGGGCTCCGAAATCTTCGACATCAGCATCTTTCGCAAAATCAGCAGTTGGGATGGCATCCTCGAAGAACGTTACGATGCGGCACCTTTGGAAAAGATCCTGAAAGAGATGCTCGGGCCAAAAACCTTGATCAGTGACGCACTGACAAAGCTGCTGATCACGGGCTACGACATCGAGGCCCGCCGGGCAGTCTTCATGACCAACGCGGACAAGGATCACGAGAACTTCTATGTGTGGCAGGCGGTGCGGGGCTCGTCGGCAGCGCCGACCTACTTCGAACCGGCTCTGGTCGAGAACCTGACGATGAGTAAACACGGGGAGGTGCCGTCCCTTCCGATGATCGACGGCGGCGTCTTCGCCAACGATCCGGCAATGGCCGCTTATGTCGAGGGCAGCAAACTCGGCTGGCGCGATGGCGGGGACAAAATGGTGATCCTGTCGCTCGGCACAGGTTCGGCATGCCGCAAGATCCCCTACCAGCAGGCGAAGCGTTGGGGTGCGGCGGGTTGGCTCAATCCCGCCAATGACACGCCACTGATCTCGGTGCTGATGCAGGGGCAGTCGAGCACCGCCTCCTATCAGCTGAACAAACTGCTTAACCAGACGCCACCGGCTTTTGCAGACGGTGCCACGGTGATCACCGCGGCCAATCGCGCAACGACAGACTACTTCAGGCTGGATGCGCCTCTGGTGGGCGTCAACGACGCTCTGGACGATGCCACACCTCAGAACATCGCAAAGCTCGAACGCTTCGGACAGACGCTGGCCCAGAAGCACGACCAGGCGCTCGAGGAGATCGCCGACCGCCTCTCCACGCCCTGAACCTTTTCCACCACCGCAAACGCAGAAAGCCCGGCGCGATGGCCGGGCTTTCTGGTTTCACATCGCACAAGACGATTAGAGGCCGAGGCCGCCGAAACGCTTGTTGAACTTCGAAACGCGGCCGCCGCGGTCCAGCAGCTGCTGGTTGCCGCCGGTCCAGGCCGGATGCGACTTCGGGTCGATTTCGAGGTTCATCACTGCACCTTCGGAACCCCAGGTCGAACGGGTCTCGTATTCGGTGCCATCGGTCATGACGACCTTGATGACGTGGTAGTCGGGATGGATGTCAGCCTTCATCGCTTTGTTCCTGCTGTGCCGTGGGGTCCATTTGCCGCAATTGCGTCAGCGGGACCTATTCAATAGACAAAGCCGCAGTCCAATGGGCTACGGCTTCCCAATTCGATGCCGTGCCTATACATGAAGGGCGCAGGGATAACAAGTGCCATGGCAGCAAAGCCTGACTGCCCTTGTGTGTTGTAAGTGGGAGCATGACAGAGTGACCTTGGAAGCCGAAAACACCGAGAAGAAGCGCCGCTCCCTGAAACCGCTTGCCGACCTCCTGCCCTATCTCGCGCGCTACAAAGGCCTGGTGGCCGGTGCCCTCGCTTTCCTCTGTCTCGCCGCCGTGACGACGCTGGCATTGCCGATCGCCATCCGGCGCATGCTCGATCACGGCTTCAACGCATCCGACAGCGAATTCATCAACAAATACTTCGCAATGATGATCGTCATGGCGCTGGTGCTCGCGGTCGCCAGTGCGCTTCGCTATTACTATGTCATCACC
The DNA here is from genome assembly GCF_006443685.1 of Rhizobium glycinendophyticum. Classification (NCBI taxonomy): domain Bacteria; kingdom Pseudomonadati; phylum Pseudomonadota; class Alphaproteobacteria; order Hyphomicrobiales; family Rhizobiaceae; genus Peteryoungia; species Peteryoungia glycinendophytica. Next base: position 2,954,085 of record NZ_VFYP01000001.1, read on the forward strand.
ATTGGCGAGCGGGTCGTGGCCGATCTACGCAGCGATGTCTTCACCCATGTGACCCGCCTGTCGCCGGCTTTCTTCGACATCAACCAATCCGGCGAAATCGTCTCGCGACTCACGGCTGACACCACGCAGTTGAAATCCGCTGTCGGCGCGACTGCCTCGCTGGCACTGCGCAATTCCATCCTCTGCCTCGGCGCCATGGTGATGATGATCGCCACCAGCCCGAAACTGTCGATCATGGTGCTCGCGGCGATTCCCGTCATCGTCTTCCCGCTGGTCGCCTTCGGCCGCTCGGTGCGCAAGCGCTCGCGCGCCGCCCAGGATACCCTCGCCGAAGCGTCGTCCTATGCCGGCGAAGTGATCGGGGCCGCCCGCACTCTGCAGGCCTTCAACGCCGAGGAAACCGCCCGCAGCCGCTATGTCACCGCCGTCGAGAGCGCCTATGAGGCCGCTCGTTCGGCCATCAAGTCGCGCGCCCTGTTGACCGGCGTCGCCATTTCGCTTGTTTTCGGCAGCGTCGTCGGCGTCTTGTGGTATGGCGCCCAGAGCGTGCTCGCAGGCACCATGACCGCCGGCACGCTCGGCCAGTTCCTGCTCTATTCGCTAATCGCCGCAGGCTCTCTCGGCACCCTGTCGGAAGTCTTCGGTGAGATGTCACAGGCGGCCGGCGCCGCCGAGCGCCTGCATGAACTGCTCGCGGAACATCCCGAGATCGCCGCCCCCGCCAATCCGGTGGCCCTGCCGATGCCCGCACGCGGCAGCGTCGATTTCGAGGCGGTACAGTTCTCCTATCCCTCGGCCAAGACCAAGTCGGCCCTGAAGGGCCTCTCCTTCTCCGTGGCCCACGGCGAGACGGTGGCAATCGTCGGTCCTTCGGGTGCCGGCAAGAGCACGATCTTCTCGCTCATCCTGCGGTTTTACGATCCGGCCTCCGGCACCATCCGCCTTGATGGAGTCGACATCCGCGAAGCCGACCCTAAAGCGGTGCGCGACCGCATCGCGATCGTACCCCAGGATACGACGATCTTCGCCTCCTCGATCCACGACAACATCGCCTTCGGCACGCCCGGCGCGACACGCGCCATGGTCGAGGCGGCCGCAGATGCCGCCCAGGCGAGCGAATTCATCGGCCGGCAGGTCAACGGTTTCGACACGCTGGTCGGCGAGCGCGGCATCACGCTCTCGGGCGGCCAGCGCCAGCGCATCGCGATTGCCCGTGCCCTGCTGCGCAACGCCCCGCTATTGCTGCTCGACGAGGCGACCTCCGCACTCGATGCGGAAAGCGAAACTCTGGTGCAGAAGGCGCTCGACGGCCTGATGCGCGACCGCACCACGATTGTCATTGCCCACCGCCTGGCAACGGTGTTGAAGGCCGACCGCATCCTCGTCCTGGACGACGGCCGCATCGTCGAGGAGGGCACGCATCAGAGCCTGATTCAGCAGGGAGGTCTCTATGCCAAGCTTGCCCGCTTGCAGTTTGAGACCGGCGGACGCGACTTTACCGCAGCCGCGCAATAAGCCGAGACGCCGCCTTTCAACGTGAAGCGGGCTCAACGCCCCGCGCTGCGCCCCGCGATACGGCCCGAAAACAGGCAACCGCCGAGGAACGTACCCTCGAGTGCATTGTAGCCATGCATACCCCCGCCGCCAAAGCCGGAGACCTCGCCGGCAGCGTAAAGACCTGGCACCGGCTTGTTTTCTCGGTTGAGCACACGGGCCTCAAGATCGGTATGCAGGCCCCCCAGCGTTTTGCGGGTAAGAATATGCAGCCGAACACCGATCAGGGGTCCAGCGGCGGGATCGAGCAATCGGTGCGGTTTCGCCGTGCGCATCAGCTTGTCGCCGAGATAGGCGCGCGCGCCCCGGATCGCTGTCACCTGAGCATCCTTGGAGAAGCGGTTGCCGATCTCGCGGTCCCGCGCCTCGATCTGGGCGCGCAGGTGATGCACGCTGAGCCGATGCTCGCCCGACAGCTCGTTCATGCCCACGACCAGATCCTCCAGCGTGTCGCGCACGACGAAATCCTCGCCCTTGTCCATGAAAGCCTGCACCGGTCCAGGTGGGTTGTTGCCCAGTCGTTTGAGCAGCAGCGGGATGTTCTTGTCGGTAAGGTCCGGGTTCTGCTCGGACCCTGACAGGGCGAACTCCTTCTTGATGATTGCCTTATTGAGGATGAACCATGAATAGTCATGCCCTCGCGCCCGGATGGCTTTGAGCGTCGCGAGCGTATCGAAGCCCGGCATGGCGGGTGGCGCGAAACGATTGCCCTCCGCATCGCACCAGAAGGAGGACGGGCCGGGCAGGATGCGGATGCCGTGATTGGGCCAGATCGGATCCCAGTTCTTCAAACCCTCAGTGTAATGCCACATGCGGTCGCCATTGATCACTTCACCGCCGGCGGCTTGGGTGATCGCCAGCATGCGGCCATCGACGTGATGCGGGACCCCCGCGACCATCGACTGCGGTGGAGGCCCGAGCCGCTCCACCGGCCAGCTCTTGCGCACCAGATCATGATTGCCGCCGATCCCGCCGGAGGCGACGATGACGGCCCCTGCCCGCACTTCGAAATCGCCGACCACATTGCGCGAGCTGCGCCCGCCGCGCACCGTGGCGTCACCGGCCAGCACCACGCCGGAGCAACCGGTCACGGCGCTGTTCTCGACGGTGAGCAGGTCGACCTGATGCCGGAAAAGCAAGGTAAGCTTGCCCGCCTCCGCCGCAGCCTTTGCCCGCCGCACAAAGGGAGCAAGCACACCGGGACCCGTGCCCCAGGTGACATGGAAGCGCGGTACGGAATTGCCATGGCCGTCGGCAAGCGAACCGCCGCGTTCGGCCCAGCCGACCACGGGAAACCAGTTGACGCCCTGCCCTTTCAGCCAGGATCGCTTCTCGCCAGCTGCGAATTGCAGATAGGCCTCCGCCCACTGGCGCGGCCAGAAATCTTCCGTGCGGTCGAACGACGCTGAGCCGAACCAGTCCTGGCGGGCGAGATCCAGGCTGTCGCGAATGCCCATGCGCCGCTGTTCGGGACTGTCGATGAGGAAGAGGCCGCCGAGCGACCAAAAGGCCTGCCCGCCGAGGTTCTGCTCCCCCTCCTGGTCGATCAGGCCGACCGTCAAGCCTCGGTCCACGGCCTCCGTTGCGGCCACCAAACCGGCGAGCCCGCCACCGATCACGACGACGTCGAATTCCAGCATGCCACCCTCCCGAAGCGCCACTCCTTACCTTTACGCGCACGTAACTTGAGGCGCAAGTTGTAGTCGGCACAAACTAACTGGTCGCCGAAGGAATCAACGTTCGGTGAGCTTTAGCTCGATGCGGCGGTTCTGGGAGAGCACCTCTGGCGTATCCCCCTCGGCAATCGGCTGATATTCGCCGAAGCCCGCAGCGACCAAACGGTTGGCCGGAACGCCCTTCGAGATCAAATATTTGACCACCGACGTGGCGCGCGCGGAGGAAAGCTCCCAGTTGTCTCGGTAGCGACCTGTGCCGGTCAACGGCGAGGCATCCGTGTGACCGTCGACCCGGAGCACCCAGCTGATTTCGGAGGGGATCTCTTGAGCGAGTTCGAGAAGGGCAGCCGCGAGCTTGTCCATTTCCGCTTGACCCGCAGCATCGAGTTCGGCACCGCCGACGGGGAAGAGAACTTCCGACTGGAAGACGAAACGGTCACCGACGATGCGGATGTTCTCGCGATCGGAGAGGATTTCGCGAAGTCGGCCGAAGAAGTCGGAGCGATAGCGGTTGAGTTCCTGCACCCGCTGCGCAAGCGCCACGTTGAGGCGGCGACCGAGATCCGCAATCTTCGCCTGGGACGATTGGTCTTTGGCTTCGGAAGCCTGAAGCGCCTGCTCTACCGCCGCAATTTGCGCGCGCAGGGCGGCAATCTGCTGGTTCAAGAGTTCAATCTGGCTCATGGCGCGGGCGCTGACCTGCTTCTCCGCGACCAGTTCCTCGTTCAGGCGGCCAACCTTTTCGTTCGCCGCATCCGCCGAACCGGCACCGCTGTCGAGCAATTGCTGCAGGCGTGTGCGCTCGCTTTCCGAACCGGCAAGCGAGCTTTGCAGCGAAGCGAGCATATCCTCCAGGTCCTGCTTGCCACTTTTTTCCAGCGCCAGCAGGTTCGTCAGCTCGGCAATCTGGCTGTTCAACCGGTTCAGCACCTCGTCCTTGCCGGAAATCTCGCGACTGAGGATGAACTGCGCCAGCACGAAGACCGTGAGGAGGAACATGATGGCCAGCAGCAGGGTCGACAGGGCGTCGACGAAGCCCGGCCAATAGTCGATGCTGCGCTCCCTGCGCCGGTTGCGCCCGAGCGCCATTTACTTCGCCCCGCCAATCTTGTCGTTCAGCCGGTCAAGCGTCTTGCGCATGGCGCGCGCGTCTTCCTGCTGCGCCTCGATCCAGTCGCGCAGCATCTGCTGTTCGTTGCGCATGTTTTTGACGAGGCCCTGGATGCCTTCGGCGAGACCTGCGATGGCCGCGACCGAGCGGTCGCCCCCGGCGCCGCCTTCGCGGATTGCGAGCTTCTGGATTTCCGCGACCAGCGCCCGGATGTCTTCCGCAGCAACCGAGCTGTCTGCATCAATCGCCACCGGGCGTTCGGAATCGAGATCGGTGACGGAGGACAGCCAGTTTTCCAGCTCGGTATAGAAGCGGTTCTGAGCCCGCCCTGCCTGCAGGTCGAGAAAACCGAGGATCAGCGATCCGGACAGGCCGAGCAGTGAAGACGAGAACGCTGTCCCCATGCCGGCAAGCGGCGCCGTCAGACCCGATTTTAGCGCCTGCAGCACGTCATTGCTGTCACCCGACGCCGGGTCCAGCGACTGGATGACGTCATTGATCGAACCGATGGTGCCGAGTAGCCCCCAGAAGGTGCCGAGGAGGCCGAGAAAGACGAGAAGGCCGATGAGATAGCGAGTGGTATCACGCGATTCGTCGAGGCGGGTGCCGATCGAATCGAGGATGGAGCGGAGTGCTGCCGTCGAGATTGCCATCGAGCGACGGCCGCCGATCAGAGCCCGCATCGGTGCCAGAAGGCGTGGATCACGCCCCACCCGCTCCGCATTGTCGCCTGCCGCACGGAAGCTGTTGAACCACCGGACTTCCGGGCGAAGCGCCCAGACATGGTTGAACACCAGGATGATCCCGACGCCGAGAACGCCGAGGATCAGGCTGTTCAGCCCGGGATTGGTGACGAAGGCGGCATGCGCCTGACGGTAGAGGATCGCTGCGATGAAGCACACGATGATCAGGAATATGACCATCGTCGTGAAGAAGGGCATCGGGCTGGAGAGTTTCTGACCGTAGTCTCCCGGACGGGTCACCCCGACTTCCAGGTCCTCCAACTTCACTTTCGCCATAATATGCCAGCCCTCCAGAATCTTACGGTCGGAGGCTAGTAGAAAATTGAGACGAATTGAAGCCGAAGCGTCAGGGGAATTTTACCACCTTGACGCCCAACGAACCAACCGGCCCCGGATCAGGCCTGCGGGATCGGACGGTTGACGACCTCTTCCAGTGCCTTGCGGATATACTCGTTGCCGGCAAGCACGGTGCCGTTCTCGAACATATCCTGGGCGCCCTTCATGTCCGACACGAAGCCACCGGCTTCCTTGATCAGCAGAATGCCGGCTGCGATGTCCCAGGCGTTCAGCTGGGCTTCCCAGAAGCCGTCCAGGCGACCGGCGGCGACATAAGCAAGATCAAGCGCAGCAGCGCCCATCCGGCGAACGCCCGACACCTCGTTCATCACATGGCGCAGTTCGACAAGGAACTTCCCGTGCTGACCGCGGCCAAGATGCGGCACGCCGCAACCGATGACGCAATCCGATAGAACCTTGCGGGCGCCGACGCGGATGCGGCGATCGTTGAGGAAGGCGCCGCCGCCCTTCTCGGATGTGTAGAGCTCATCGGTCGCCGGGTTGAAGATGACGCCGGCGACGATTTCGCCGTTGCGCTCAAGGGCGATGGAGACCGCGAATTGCGGAATGCCGTGCAGGAAATTGGTCGTGCCGTCCAGCGGATCGACGATCCAGCGGTGCGCGCCATCGGTGCCTTTGATCTCCTCGCTTTCCTCGCCGAGGAAGCCATAGGTAGGCCGGGCCTTCAACAGCTCTTCACGCACGATCTTTTCGGCACGGAAATCAGCCTGAGAAACGAAATCGCCGGGGCCTTTCACAGAAACCTGGAGGTTTTGAACTTCGCCGAAATCGCGCGCCAGCGACTTGCCGGCCTTGAGCGCGGCCTGAACCATGACGTTGAGAAGGGCGGAGCGGGCCATAGATGGTAATCCTCAAGATTGGATGGTCGCCGGAGAGCGGCGAGGATGCAGCACGCGACAGCGCGGCGATTGGCGGGTTCAAGACCACAAATAACGCCGGAATTCAAGGGGCAAAGCCACGGAGCGTCCTGCACCGGGTCAGGCCAGCCCCGCTTGCAGCGAAGAGCGAGACCGACCCTAACGCGATGCTCCAAGACACCGGCGCCGTGGAAGCGCCGTGTCAGCCCCGGCGAAACCGGTTGGCGCGATCGATTGCCTGCTTCTGCTGCTCCTCATTCAGGCCGAGGTAGAAATCCTCCAACGTCGGGTCTTTCAGACCAGCGCGACGAGACAGCACATACCATTTGGCCGCCTCGACCGGATCGGGGGGCGTTCCGAGCGCGTTGATATAGACATGCGCGAGGCGATTTTGCGCCACGACATTGCCGCGCTTGGCCGCGATCGACAGCCAGCGGAAGCCACCTTCGTAATCACGCGGCCCATTGACGCCATTGACCAGCCACAGCCCCATGTCGAGCTGTGCGGTATCGAAACCCGCCCTGGCGGCGCGCTGCATCCATTCGCGGGTGCGCTTCTTCTTGTCCTCAGGCACATCCTTCAGCGCCGAATAGACCTGTGCCAGTGCATACTGCGCGTCCGCAATGCCCTGCTCGGCCGCCTTCTCATAATAGGGCATTGCGAGTTGCAGTCCGCGCACGCCGGGATTTTCCGAAACGAGGATCTGCGCCCAGTTGAACTGGGCCGACCCATTACCGCCATCGGCAGCTTTCTTCATGTAGTCGTCGGCCTTGGCCTTGTCGCGCTCGACCAGTCGCCCCTCCATCAGGAGAAGCGCATATTTGAACATGGCAGAGGTATCACCACCCTGTGCCGCCTGCGCATACCAGAAAGCGGCCCCCTTCGGATCACGCTTCACGCCCAGCCCCCGCGACATGATTTCGGCCAGCAGCGTCTGCGCGGCGGGATCCCCGAGCTGTGCACGCGGCAGTGCCTTGTCCACAGCGGTCAGGAAAAGGCCGCGCTGGAAGGCACCGTAAGCCTCGTCCGGCTCGCCCTTGTATGGCTTTTCCGCCGGCAATGCCGGCAACGGCGCGCCCATGCGCAAGTAGATGTTGATCCCTTGCAGCGCGTCATCGGCCTTGTTGCCCGCCGTTACCTTGCCACCCTTGACCGGTGGAGGCGCGGCTTTCTTGTCACCACGGTCCAGAGCCGTCGCATCGCCATTGGTGCTGTCATCGCGTTTGCCGCGATCGATATCGCCGGCATCGGAAGGATTGGCAGGCAGAATTGCCGGCGCATCGCCAATCTCCACGCCGTCTTCGCTTTGCTGAGCCATGACAGGCATGCCCGCAAGGCAGAACCCGGTCAGGATGGCGAGAATCAGGCGAAGGGACGGAGATGAATGACGCATTCCGCGGTTCAATCTTCAAACCGTGGCGCTTTTTCGTCAAGCTCGGCATTCACCCGCGCCACGATCGTCGCGGCATTGGCGGGATCCGCGAAGATCGCCTTGCCCAGCGCGACGAATTCGACTCCGGCTTCGGCCACGACGACGGCCGACGACGGATCGGTGCCGCCCATGACGATTGCAGGAATTTCAATCATCGCCGACCACCATTCGCCTAGCGCAATATTCTTCGAATGCGCCTCCGGCTTGATGTCGCCGTCGAGCTTGCCGAAGAAGATATAGTCCGGCTGCGTCTCGCCCATTTCCAGCGCATGGTGCCGGTCCATCGCATTGCCACCGCCGACGATGAGCTTCGGTGCATGTTTCTCGACGGCTTCGGCAAGGGTCTCGGCATTGCCGCTGATATGCAGTCCGTCGGCCTTCACGCGACCTGCAACCCGGCTGTTGTCGACGATGAGCGCAGCGGCCCCCGCCTCCTGGATGACGGGCACAAGCAGTTCGGCATGCTTCTGGAACTCGCCGTCGTCCAGACCGTATTGTGGAATGATCACCGAGGCGACATCGCCGCCACACAGCGCATTGGCGACCGTCTCGGCGCGCATCGCCGGATCGGCAATGTCGGGAACGATGAGGACGAGGCGGCAGCGGTCTTCGGTCATGCGGTGATATCCGTTTGCGGGACATTTCCACGACAGCGGAATTCGTCCTCGTTTTATCTCGTCAAATCCGATAGACCGCTCTTCCGAAAGGATCAACCGATCAATGCTGACAGACCTTAACTTCTACGCCGTCGCCATTCCCGCTGTCGCACTGGTTGGCTTGTCCAAAGGAGGGCTCGGCGGCGCTTTCGCCTTGATCGGCGTGCCCTTGCTCGCGATCGCCGTGCCGCCAATGCAGGCGGCTGCGATCTTCCTGCCGATTCTTCTGGTGATGGACGCCGTGGCGCTGTGGGCCTGGCGCCGGCACAACAACCGGGCAACACTTTATGTCATGCTTCCGGGCGCCATCATCGGCATCATCCTCGGCTGGGCGACGTCAACGCTCGTCTCGCCCAATGCCATGCGCCTGGTCCTCGGCAGCATTTCGCTGATCTTTGCACTGCGCTACTTTATCGAAAGTTATGCTGCACGGGACGGCGGAGAAAAGCCTCCAGCTCCCGAACGGCCAGTTGCCGGTTCCTTCTGGGGTGCCCTTGCCGGCTATTCGAGCTTCGTCGCCCATGCCGGCGGCCCGCCATTCCAAGTCTACACTCTACCATTGAAGCTCGACCCGAAGAGCTATACCGGCATGTCGACCCGCTTCTTCGCCATCCTCAACGCGATCAAGGTCATCCCCTATTTTGCCCTGGGCGAACTCGACAGCACCAATCTTACCCTGTCCGCCGTACTCCTGCCCGTGGCCCTTGTCTCGACCCTCATCGGCGCGAAGGTGGTTCACTACATGAAGCCGGCGATCTTCTATCCGCTGATGTATGGCATGGTTCTCATCGCCGGTGCGAAGCTCTTCTATGATGGCAGCACGGGCCTGCTCGGCCTTTGATCCGCAGATCCTTGCTGCACCGCACATCAACGCTTGCCGGACGCCGACCTTTGACATAACCTTTCGGTCATGACGAACGCGGACCCTTTCATGGCGATCGCAGACCCGAACCGGCGGCACATCCTCGAGGATCTGCGCCGGGGAGCAAAGACCGTCAACGATCTGGCGAGCCGCCTGCCGATCAGCCGCCCCGCCGTGTCCCAGCACCTGAAAGCGCTTCTCGATGCCGGCTTGGTCGAGGTCACCGCCGAGGGTACCCGCCGCTTCTACAGCGTCCGCCGCCCCGGCTTCGACCGCATGAACCTCTGGCTCGATCAGTTCTGGTCCTGACTCTTTGAAGTCCCGGAAAATTTCAGGCAAAGAAAAGCCCCGAAGTCCTTGGGAACTCCGGGGCGGGGGAAGCTGACGGGCTGCTTCATGAATACATCGGGATCTCGGGAGCCCTTGCGGCCATTGGATCCCGGCGCAGCCGACATGGGAAGGTTAGTGGCGTGTGGAAGCCTTCAGGCGTTCCATTTCATCCTTGAGGCGCAGTTTCAGTCGCTTCAGTTCGGCGATCTGACGGTCGTCGACGGAGGGGGATGCCAGCGCGTCATGAAGCTGCTCTTCGAGCGCCCCATGCTTCTTCTGCAGCGAGTCAAGATGAGCCTGTATGGTCATTTGATACGTCCTTCCTTGTCGCCTACCTCCAGCCCTCATCCGCTGGAGTTTCAGGCTTTGCGAAAGTAATGTGACATGAGAAATGCGGTTTGTCGAAGGCGATTTCGTGAAATCGACCCCGGAAAATCAGGGACAAGGATAACTTCCCGTTACCGGTATTTGATGATAGGAGCTTGCGCGAATCCACCGGGCATCCTTTAAGGATTGGCCACAGGGCGAAGATGGGGAACAAGATGGCCGATCAGGAACAGGCTGACATCCGGCTCTCGCTGGCGCGGCTTCGCCAGGAGCACGAGGACTACGACGCGGCGATCAATGCGATGATCTCGACCGGCTGCGAGGCCCTGAGAATCCAGCGGATGAAGAAGAAGAAACTGGCGATCAAGGACCGGATCACCGCCCTTGAGGACCAGATCATTCCCGACATCATCGCCTGAGCCTTGAAGGACGTGAGCATGACTGCTGACTGCCCGCCCGTCGCCATCATCATGGGAAGCCAGTCCGACTGGGAAACCATGAAGAACGCCGCCGATACGCTCGACGCACTCGGCGTCTCCTATGAAGCGCGCATCGTTTCGGCACATCGAACCCCAGACCGCATGTATGCCTTTGCCAAGGGCGCCCGTGACGAAGGCTTCCAGGTGATCATTGCTGGTGCCGGCGGTGCCGCTCACCTGCCCGGCATGGTGGCTTCGCTCTCGCCCCTGCCCGTCTTCGGTGTGCCGGTCCAGTCGAAATCCATGTCTGGCCTCGACAGCCTCTATTCCATTGTCCAGATGCCGGCCGGCATCCCCGTCGGCACACTCGCTATCGGTCGCGCCGGTGCCGTAAACGCCGCTCTTATGGCTGCCCGTGTTCTGGCCCTGCATGACGACGAGCTGGCCGACCGGCTGGACGAATGGATCGCCCGCCAGGCAGGATCTGTCGCCGAATACCCGATGGACGAAACTCCATGACGGTGCGCACGATCGGCATCATCGGCGGCGGCCAGCTCGGCCGCATGCTGGCCATGGCGGCAGCCCGTCTGAACTACCGCACAATTATCCTTGAGCCGCAGGCCGACAGCCCGGCAGCGCAGGTTGCCAACCGACAGATCACCGCCGCTTACGACGACCCGGCAGCACTGGCCGAACTCGCCCGCCTCTGCGACGTCGTAACCTATGAATTCGAAAACGTCCCCGTCACGGCCGCCGAACACCTGGCGAAGAGCGTCTCGGTCTATCCGCCGCCGAAGGCACTGGAAGTCGCCCAGGACCGACTGACGGAAAAGCGCTTCCTGAATGCATCCGGCATCGAGACCGCCCGCTTTCATGCCGTCGACAGCCAGACCGAACTTGAGACGGCTCTTGCCGATTTCGGCGGCCAAGGTGTCTTGAAGACCTGCCGTTTTGGTTATGACGGCAAGGGCCAGAAGGTTTTCCGCAAGGGTGATACGGCCGACGGCGCCTACGAGGCCCTCGGTTCTGTCCCGCTCATTCTCGAAAGCTTCGTGCCCTTCGTGCGGGAAATCTCGATCATCGCCGCCCGCAGCCTCGACGGTCAGGTGCGCTGCTACGATCCGACCGAGAACGTTCATCGGGGCGGTATCCTGCACACCTCGACACAACCTGCCGCCATCACGCCGGAAACGGCGACGGCGGCCCGCGAAGCCGCGACCAAGCTGCTTGATGGCTTGAACTACGTCGGCGTCGTCGGCATGGAGTTCTTCGTGCTCGACGACGGCCATCTGATCGCCAACGAGATCGCCCCGCGCGTCCACAATTCCGGCCACTGGACGGAGGCTGCCTGCATCGTCTCGCAGTTCGAACAGCACATCCGCGCCGTCGCGGGCCTGACGCTGGGCGACCCTGTCCGCCACTCCGATTGCGTGATGACGAATCTGATCGGCGACGACATCGATTCTCTGCCCGCATGGCTCGCCAAGCCGAATGTGCTGGTCCACCTCTATGGCAAGACCGAAGCCCGCCCCGGCCGCAAGATGGGTCATGTGACGGAAATCCTGCCTTTCCGGGACTGATATGCCGGGTTTTTTAGCCGTTTCGGCGGGGCAATACCGCCGGACAGGTTGACAGGCAGGCCCTGCTCGGGCTAATTGCCGCCAACTCTTCAGGGGCGCGCCCGGCGGCGCGCTTTTGATTGTTTAGAACAGTGGGTGAATGACACATTCCCCGACAATCGTTGTGGACCAGAAAAATGAAGATCAAGAACTCGCTGAAAGCGCTTAAGGCCCGTCATCGCGACAACCGTCTGGTTCGCCGCAAGGGCCGCGTATACATCATCAACAAGGCCAACCCGCGCTTCAAGGCCCGCCAGGGCTGAAGACTGCCGGATCCTTCAGGATCCGGTTGACATGCAGGTTGCCCGCCGTCAAATGGCGTGTTGATATCGCAGAATTGAATTTGAAAGACGGCGCTGAGGGACTACCTTCCCTTCATGCGCCGTTTTTCTTTGCGACTCGCTCCGAGCCTCCTTCTGGTCCCAGCCCTGCTGATTGCGGGAAGTTCTGTGGCGCAGACGCCTGACCAGCCGATGCCGGCGCCGGTTCCGCCTGCCATGACGCCGGAATCACCTGCCACGCCTATCCCGACGCCCACCCCCGCCCCCGCGGCCAAAGAGGCGGCCATCGAGCAGGTACCGCTCAATCCGCCTGAGCCGCAGAGCATCGACCAGATGCTGAGCCAGCTGAAACGTGAGCGCGATCCTGATGCAGCCCGGGTGATCGCCAACGCCACCATGGCCGCCTGGAGCGAATCGAACAGCCCCACGGTCGACCTCCTGATGCAGTGGTCGGCCAAGGCGGCTGCCGAGAAGCGCAATGCCGCCGCCCTCGACTTCATCGACCAGGCAATCACCCTGAAGCCGGATTTTGTCGGCGGCTGGAACCAGCGTGCCACGCTGCATTTCACCATGGGCAATTACAAGAAGTCCGTCTCCGACATCGAGCACGTGCTGAAGCTGGAGCCCCGCCATTTCGGCGCAATCGCAGGCCTTGCGGGTATTCTGACCGAGCGCGGCAGCAAGCAGGCCGCCATGCAGGCCTGGGAACGTTATCTCGATATCTATCCGGCCGACCGCGAAGCGCAGGAAATCGTCGCCAAGCTCTCGGAAGAGCTGGCCGGGCAGAAGACGTAAACGCCACGAGCGGGACCATGGCTTGACTCTCAAGTCGAGAGCACGACTTCTGCAGGAGTACTTTTTTCGCCGCGAAAGTCCCGCCCCTTGCTCATCCTTCCCCGCCTCGGCCCGATCCTGCTCGGCATCCTCGTCTTGCTCGCCCTGCTGCTGGTGACGCTCGCCATCGTCACCGAGATCCGAGCCCGCGCCATCGAAGCGCAGTATCCGAACATCGGGACCCTGACCGATGTCGGCGGCTTCCGTCTCAACGCGCTGCACGTCCCCGCAGGGCCCGATGCAGACCTGCCCCCGATCGTCTTCATCCATGGCGCCTCCGGCAACCTGCGCGACCAGGCGGGCGCCTTTCTGGAGCCGCTCAGAGGCCGCGCGGAACTCCTCTTCGTCGATCGCCCCGGTCATGGCTATTCGGAGCGGGGCGGCCCCGAGAATGACACGCCCGACGGGCAGGCAAATGCCATCGCACGGCTCATGGAGATCAAGGGCATCGATCGGGCGATCATCGTCGGCCATTCCTTCGGTGGTGCGATTGCCGCGAGCTTCGGCGTGCTCCATCCTGACAAGGTCGAGGGATTGGTGTTCTTGGCCGCCGCTACCCATCCCTGGCCCGGCGGCGTCGACTGGTACTATCATCTGGCATCGGCGCCGGTGATCGGGCCGATCTTCTGCCATGCGGTCGCACTTCAGGCCGGCATGCCTCGGATAGAGCCGGCCACGGCGCATGTCTTCGCACCCAATCCGGTGCCGCCCTCCTATGTCGCCGACACCGGCCCGGCGCTGGTGCTGCGCCCCGCCACCTTCCAGGCAAACGCGACCGACGTCGCCGGCCTCCTCGACTATGTCACGCGCTTTGCGCCCCGCTACCGCGAGATCAAGCGGCCGACAGTGATCATCACCGGAGACAGCGACGAGATCGTGCTGGAGGAGATCCATTCGAAAGGGCTCGCCCGCGACATCAGCGGTTCCGAACTGGTGTGGATCAAGGGCCTTGGGCACAAGCCGGATTACGTCGTCACTGACATCGTCATTGCTGCCCTGGAAAAGATTGCCGGCCAGTCCCGCGACCTCCAGACCATGGCGCGGGCAGCCGAACCCCGGATCGCGGCGAACCGCGTCGAACTGAAAGGATCAGCGCCTTCCCTGCAGGCGGGGCAATAATCACTGCCCACGAAAAAAGCCGCCAGATGGCGGCTTTGATCGAAGATAGAATGGCTTGCAGGCCTCAGATGCCAGATTGGCCGTCGGAGCCGATATAAGCGATGCGCAACATATTGGTCGAACCGGGCGTGCCGAGCGGCACACCGGCCGAGATGATCACGCGGTCGCCGGGCTTGCCGAAACCTTCCTCGACGACGATACGGCAGGCGCCGTTGACCATTTCGTCGAGATCCGTCGGCTCAGAGGAAACGACGCAATGCAGGCCCCACACGACCGAAAGGCGACGGGCGGTCTGGATGACCGGCGACAGCGCGATGATCGGCACTTCAGGGCGCTCACGCGAGGCGCGCAGGCCGGTATTGCCCGACGAGGTGTAACAGACGATCGCCTGCAGCTTCAGCGTCTCGGCAATCTGGCGGGCCGCGAGCGAAATGGCGTCAGCGCCGGTTGCTTCCGGCTGGGCGCGCTGGGCGTAGATGATGCCGGGATAATGCGGCTCGCGTTCGACAGTGTGGGCGATCGAGGCCATGGTGGCGACGGCTTCGACCGGGTACTGGCCGGACGCGGATTCGGCCGACAGCATGATGGCGTCAGCGCCTTCGAAGACAGCGGTTGCGACGTCGGAGACTTCGGCGCGGGTTGGCACCGGCGCGGTGATCATCGATTCCAGCATCTGGGTCGCGACGACCACCGGCTTGCCCTCACGGCGGCAGGCGCGGATCAGCTGCTTCTGGATACCCGGAACGCGCTCAAGCGGCATCTCGACACCGAGGTCGCCACGCGCAACCATCAGCGCGTCGGAGAGCGCGATGATCTCGTCGATGCACTCTATGGCCTGCGGCTTCTCGATCTTCGACATCAGGCCGACGCGGCCCTTGGCGATCTTGCGCACTTCGGCGAGGTCTTCCGGACGCTGGATGAAGGACAGAGCGACCCAGTCGACGTCATTGGTGGCGAGCACGGCATCGAGGTCGGCGCGGTCCTTGTCGGTCAGAACGCCGGTGGCGAGAATGGTGTCGGGCAGGCTGACGCCTTTGCGGTCGGAGATCTTCGTGCCAGAAACCACTTCGGTGACGATCGTCTTGCCGTCGCAGGTGATCGCCTTCAGGTGCAGCTTGCCGTCATCAATCAGCAGGCGGTCGCCGGGCTTGACCGATTCCAGAATTTCCGGATGCGGCAGGTAAACGCGGGTGGCGTCACCGGGCGCTTCATTGCTGTCGAGGGTGAAGGTCTGGCCGGGCTTCAGTTCGACGGTGGTATCGGCGAACTTGCCGACCCGCAACTTCGGGCCCTGCAGGTCGGCGAGGATGCCGATAGGGCGCCCGCAAGCGGCTTCGACATTGCGGATGCGCTGGATGAGTGTCCGCAGCATCTCATGGCTCGAATGGCTCATATTGATGCGGAAAAGATCGGCGCCGGCTTCATGAAGCTTGCGGATCATCGCCTCATCGGAAGAGGCGGGACCGAGTGTGGCGAGGATCTTTACTTTGCGGTTGCGCTTCATCAGTTCTGGCTTTCCTGGGTGCCCGACGTATCGGAGAGCTGGACCATCCAGCTGCCTTGCCGTCCGGTGTCGTATTCCTTGAATCCCATCTGCTGATAGCCGCGCGCGAAGCAGTCCTTCACGCCGACGATCTTGAACTCGTTTTCGGCGACACACATGTTGATGTCACCAGCCCAGCGACCGCCGCGAGCAGCGTCCTCAGCATAGAGATAATAATAGCGCGATTGGAGTTCGCCTTCGATGAGCGTGGCGCAGGTACCGGCCGGAACCTGCCACCAGCCTTCGGTGATCCAGCCCTCTTCCGCACGGTAACCGACAGCGACGCCGACAAGGTTCTGGGTGCCGTTGCAGACCCTGAACTCGGCATGCGCCGCGCTGGCGGCAAGCATGGGCACGAACAGGGCACCCACGATCATGAGAGGCCTCAGAAAACGCGCGGCGACGCCTGTGCAAAACTGTCTGTATCGCTCCTGCACGATTGCCGCCGAAACTCCAAAAATACGCATGGGATGCCTTCTTGCGATGCTGCCCTGAGAATGTCAACGCAACTCTAATCGATTATATTTCCAGTCTTTGCCCAGTCCCGGGACAATGTTGTCCGATCTTGGCACAAACGTGACAGGCATGAAAGCTTGCGCTCCCTATTCCCCCATGCGATCAAGCCCTCTATAGCAGACGATGGCTTCGAACTGATGAACGACCTTCCCGTTTTCGAGATCATAGATGGCCGACATGACAGCGGCTTGGTGCTTCTGGCCGATCATGCCACGAACATCGTGCCAGACCGCTATGGCCGCCTCGGTCTGCCGGACAGCGCTTTCGAACGTCACATCGCCTATGACATCGGCATCGAAGCCCTCACCCGCAGCCTGGCCCGACGCCTGCGTGTGCCGGCAGTCATGTCGCGCTTCTCTCGGCTCTTGATCGATCCGAATCGTGGCGAGGACGATCCAACCATCATCATGCGCATCTCCGACGGCGCGATCATTCCCGGCAATCACCCGATCACGCAGACGGAATGGCAGCACCGGATCGACACGTATCACCGGCCTTACCACCGGGCAGTGTCGGAGGTCATTGCCGAGGTCGCGCAAGCATCCGGCAAGGCGCCACTGGTTTTGTCACTGCATTCCTATACCCCCGCCTGGAAGGGCGTGCCCCGTCCATGGCATGCAGCCGTTTTATGGGACACGGATGAACGCGCCGTGCGACCGCTGATCAACGCGCTGGAGGCCGGTGGCGACATCCTCGTTGGCGACAACGAACCCTATGACGGCGCGCTGAAGGGCGACACGATGTATCGCCATTGCATGATGTCGGGCATCCCGCATGCGCTTCTCGAAGTGCGTCAGGATCTGATCGGACACGATGGCGGCGTCGAAGCCTGGGCGGATCGGCTGGCGCCGATCTTTGCCCGCCTCAATGCCGACCCGATGCTACACGAATATCGGATCCATCCCTCGCGCACCGGCCCCTATCCGCCGACCGCCATCAAGCCCTGAAGGATCACGCCATGACCATGCCGACCAAGGAGCAGCAGACCGAACTGGAGGCGGCAGCCTTCCGCCGGCTCGTCTCGCACCTGCGCAACCGCGCCGATGTCCAGAACATCGACCTGATGAACCTCGCCGGCTTCTGCCGCAACTGCCTATCCAACTGGTATCTCGAGGCGGCAAAACAACAGGGGCTCGACCTAACGAAGGACGAGAGCCGCGAGATCGTCTACGGCATGCCCTATGACGACTGGAAGGCGAAGCACCAGCGGGAGGCGAGCACTGAGCAGCAGCAGGCTTTCCAGAAAAACCGCCCGCAGGAATGATCCGTGATGGAGCTTTGGCACTTGACGTCAGACCAACTTCGCGGCACGTGAACGCCCACGAAATCCATCTCGAACTGCCATTCCCGACATGAAGGAGATTGCCCATGTCTGATGCCGCCCACGGCGTCGCCCGCGACCAGCTCCGCGCTTTCGTCGAGCGCATCGAGCGCCTTGAAGAAGAAAAGAAGACGATCGCCGACGACATCAAGGACGTTTACGGCGAAGCCAAGTCCATGGGTTTCGACACGAAGATCCTGAAGAAGGTCATTGCCCTTCGCAAGAAGGACGATCAAGAGCGGATGGAAGAGGACCTGATCCTCGACACCTATCTACACGCGCTGGGCATGATCGAAAGCCCGCCGGAAGAAGCCTGATTCTCATCGACAAACAACAAAAACCCGCCTCGGCGGGTTTTTTCGTGTCTTGGGGTATCATCCCGAAGTAGGTCAGGGTGCGCCGAAGCGGCTCGGATCCACCGTCGTCGCATCCAGGCGGAAGCCGACGGGAACGGTCGTGGTCGGGGCGAGCAGCGAGCGCGAGACGACGCGCGGCGCCTTGCCCGGCTTGATCACGGTTTCGAACTTGCCCTGATTGAGCGCCCATTGCTCGATCATGCCCTTGGTCAGCTTCGTGCCGCCATACATCGCCATATGCGCGCGCTCTGCCTCTTCCTGGCCGGGGCGACGACCCTTGACCGGGAGCGCTGCATCGGCCCCGGGCACCGCTGCTTCCGGCGCATCGAACATGTCGCCGAACTGCGGCGTAGGCTCGCCTGCGGGCTTCTGCGGCAGGGAGGCAACCTCGACCGGTCTTTCAGCCGGCGCAGCAGTTACAGCAGCAGGTGCCGCACTTGCAGTTGCCTGCGCGGTCGGTGCCTCGGCCGGAATGGGCGCGACCATCTCGGCCTGATTGCTGCTTTCCAACGCTTCGGCAGCCTCGGGCGAGAGAATCGCCTGCTCGACTTCGTCAACTTCGGATTCGTCTTCTTCCTGGGCCTTGGCGAGAAGCGCCTCGGCAACGGCCGGACGGGCGGTCGGAACCGGCACGGTCATGCCGTTTGCCAGCATCATCGCATCACTGCCCGGATCAATTGACGCCGTCATCACGGCGGGCTCACTGCCACTCTGCTCCGGACGCGGGCCAAGCAGGGTCGGAACCGGGATCTTCATGCTGGCAAGATCAGCGAATTCACTCGACGGTGCTTCGGCCGGCACTGGCACGCCATTCGCCACTTGCTGTAACGCGTCTTCGGCAGCATTGCGCGGCGGCTGGTAAAGCGCCACGGCAAGGCTCGCGTCAGCCGGTCTCAGCGACGGACGGGCCTGCGGCACGGGAGCGGCTTCCACGCCCGGCAGGGCATTTGCGACCATCACGGGTTCGGCCGCAGTCACGACCGGCGGAGGCGGCGGTTCAACCGCTTCCGGCTGTGCGGCAAGCGCAGGGCGTTCGGCAGGTGCCGGAATGTCTTCTTCTTCGTCCTCGTCACCACCACCAAACAACATGGCGAGGAAATTACGCGGACGGCTCGGGCGCTTGTCATCGGCCATCATGACCGCGCCACCCGATTCAAGGCGACGCTTGTATTCGGCGAGCGCCTGCTGATAGCCCGGCAGCGGCTTGCCATCTGCGGGAATGTGAACGGTCTTGCCGTCGGGGAAGAGGCGCACGAGATCCTGACGGTTCATGCGCGGCCAGGCGCGAACGCCCGCAACGTCCATGTGCACAAAAGGTGAGCCGGAATTGGGATAGTAGCCAACGCCGCCGGCCTGCAGCTTCACGCCGAGCTCGCGCAGCGTCTTCAGCGGCACGCCCGGAATGTAAAAGTCCATCGCGGTGCCGCGCATGTGCTGGCTTTCCTTCGCGACACCCTTGGAGCGCGAACGCAGCATGGCATTGGTCTGCGGCGAACGGTAACCGGAGACGGCCTTGATATAGCCCTTGGCACCAGCGCGACGATAGACTTCCCAGACGAGGTCGAAGAGGCGCGGGTCCATCTTCGTCGGCTCGTTGCGGCGCCAGTCGCGCAAGATATAGTTGAGCTGTTTCAGACCCTTGGGGTCATAGCGGCCATTGCGCTTGAAGGTGATGGAAGCGCGTTCGCCGGTATGAACGAATTCGATGTTCAGCGTACGTGTCTCAGCCCGCGCCAGCCCGGTCGACCCGAACAGCGTTGCGGCTCCCACCAGCAAGAATGCAAGCACGGAGCACACCAGCCTCGCTGCAATCTTCGCGCATGCGGATGAGGGCTTGCGCCCGTCCTGCCATCGGCGCGCGCTGATGTCTTGCGATGTCTGCAATGCTATCCCCGTCAGAATACGTCCCACGCCAACTCAAGGTGAACGTCAAATGCGGTCACACCATGGCAAATTTGCCACATCCGCACAAGCAGTCCCGTTATGGTGAACGTCTGCCTAACACATGTCAGGCTCTTGGTAGGCGATTAAGCTTACCCCGGGGTTAACATCAGCGATTTGAGACAAATCAAGCGGCGTCCTTTTGCGGATCGTCAGGATCGATCCCGTAGTCCTTCAGTTTGCGGTAGAGGGTGGAGCGGCCGATGCCGAGTTTGCGGGCCACCTGGCTCATCTGGCCCCGGTAGAACTTGAGCGCGAAGCGGATCAGTTCCTCTTCGATCTCCGCAAGCTTCCGGACATTCCCGGCCTCATCAGTGCTGACGATGACATTGCCGGTTTGGATATTGCCGAAAGCTGTGGACGAGGATGACGACGGCTGGCCGACGAAGCTCGCCGTGCGCTCGGCAAGTGCCGCTTGAACTTTCGCAAGCGGGCTTGATTCGTCTCTGACCTCACCCGCCTCGCGTTGAGCCACGCCGGAACGGTGGCCGCTGACCTGGGCCGAGATCTGCGGGAAATCGCTTTCGCCGAGGCTTCCCCCTTCGGCCAGAACGACGGCGCGAAAAACGGCATTTTCCAGCTGCCGTGTATTGCCGGGCCAGTCAAAGGCGGTCAGGAGCGCAATTGCGGACGCTTCGACCTGCAGACTGCGAGGCAGGCGCTGCTCCAGCGAGAAGCGCTCGACAAAGGCCCGCACCAGATGCGGGATGTCTTCCTTGCGCCGCCGGAGTGCCGGAATGGTGATCGGGAACACATTGAGACGGTAGTAGAGATCCTCGCGGAAGCGGCCGGCCTTGACCTCCTCAATCAGGTCCTTGTTCGTTGCCAGCACGAGACGGACATTGACCTTGGCAGCACGCGGCGGATCGCCGCGGACCAACTCGCCCGATTGAACCACGTCAAGGAGCCGCGCCTGGGCAGACGCCGGCAGTTCACTGATCTCCTCAATGAAAAGCGTACCGCCCTCGGCTTCACCGAACTTGCCTGCGGCGTGAATAATGTCCGTATCGGAAAAACGGGCATCTCCAAACAGGATCCCATCAATCTGCGCCGGCGCAAAGGCATGGCAATTGAGCGTGACGAAGGCGCGAGATGAGCGATCGCTGGCAGCATGGATGGCGCGGGCGACGAGTTCCTTGCCGACGCCCCCCTCCCCTTCGAGCATCACCGGAATGGTGGACTGCGCTGCACGCCGCCCGAGTTCAACAACGCGGGACATCGAGGCGCTGGCCGCGACGATATCCGTGAAGCTGACGGCACCACTGCGCGCCCGGCGTGGCGTGCGCCCCTGCAGGCTGCTGCGATGGATCTTGAGGGCTGCTTCGACGGCACCGGAGAGACGCTCTGGCGCAAAGGGCTTGACCAGAAAATCGAAGGCTCCGGCCCGGACGGCATCTAGCGCCGTCCCCGTCGCCCCTTCGGCCGTGGCAACCAGCACCGGCACCGCCGGGTTGATCTCGGCAAGAACTGCCAGCAGCCCGGACTGCAGCCCCTCCGGGGCGGAGGCGTCGACAATGACGACGCCAATCTGATCGCGCTGGCGGCGAAAGGCATCAATGGCTGCATGGGCGGTTTCCGCCGCGTGGACGACATGGCCGTGCGCTTCAATCGCAGCCTTCATGCTGCGACGCTCGGCGGCATCTTCATCGATGAGTAGAATGTGTGAAGTCAACTTGCGCTCCCCGAGGTCAGTGCTGGCGCCTTCGCGCTCCTGGGTTATCGAGCGGGAGCCTGCCAGAAAGGACTGAACATGTTGTTGGGAGAAAACCTCGGATTTTAACGATTTTTAACCTGTATTGGCACAGCCCACCGAAATTGCGCGGGACGCCGGATCTACGGGGAGAGCTCCTAGGAAACGCGTCCAGCAACCGCCCAGACAAGGAAGCCCAAACGGCCTTGCGCTTGCCGACCGTGACGGGACTGACTACATCTCCCGACAAGAGACAGGAAAGGACATCACCATGACAATCGAGCGAAGCCCCGTTTTTGCGAGCGCTGCCGAAGCCCAGGCGAAGCAAACAGCCCAGCTCGGCGATCTGCCCGTCTGGACCCTCGACCATCTCTATCCGGGCCAGACCTCGCCCGAATTCCTGTCCGCAGTCGACAAAGCGGCAGCCGACGCGCTCACTTTCGAGACGAAGTGGAAGGGGAAGCTTGAGGCAGCCCTTGAAACCGTCGGCAACGACAGTCTCGCCACGGCGCTCACGGAACTCGACGCCCTGGAAGACCTTCTCGGCCGCGTCGCCTCCTATGCCGGCCTGACCTATTATTCCGACATGACCAACCCGGCGAACGGCAAGTTCTTCGGCGACATTCAGGCCAAGCTGACGGATATCTCTTCCCGCCTCCTCTTCTTCCCCCTCGAACTCAACCGGCTGCCCGACGATGCCGTGGACGCGGCGATGGACCGCGACCCAGCGCTCGGTCACTTCCGTCCATGGATCGTCGATCTGCGCAAGGACAAGCCCTTCCAGCTCGACGATCGGATCGAACAGCTCTTCCTGGAAAAATCGCAGACCGGCGCTGCCGCTTTTAACCGCCTCTTCGACGAGACATTGGCCTCGCTCCGCTTCACGGTAGGCGAGGATGAAATGCCGCTGGAGCCGACGCTGACGCTGTTACAAGACGCCGATCCCGCCAGGCGCAAGCTGGCCGCAGAAGCCCTGTCGAAAACCTTCAAGGCCAATATCCGCATCTTCACTCTGGTGACCAACACGCTCGCCAAGGACAAGGAAATCTCCGACCGCTGGCGCGGCTTTGAAGACATCGCCGACAGCCGGCATCTGGCGAACCGCGTCGAGCGCGAAGTGGTCGACGCACTAGCCGAAGCCGTACGCCAAGCCTATCCGCGCCTGTCGCATCGCTATTACAATATGAAGGCGAAATGGCTCGGCATGGACCAGATGAATTTCTGGGACCGCAACGCGCCGCTCCCCGAAACGCCGGATAGACTGATCCCGTGGGATGAAGCCAAGGACATGGTGCTCTCGGCCTATGGAGGCTTTGCACCTGAAATGGCCGAGATCGCCAATCGCTTCTTCGACGGCGGCTGGATCGATGCACCCGCCCGCCCCGGCAAGGCTCCCGGCGCCTTTGCCCATCCGACAGTCCCTTCCGCGCACCCCTACGTGCTCGTCAACTATCTCGGCAAGCCGCGTGACGTCATGACGCTCGCCCATGAACTCGGCCATGGTGTGCACCAGGTGCTGGCCGGCGGCCAGGGTGCGCTGATGTGCCAAACCCCGCTGACGCTCGCCGAAACCGCCTCCGTCTTCGGCGAAATGCTGACCTTCCGCGCGCTCCTCGACAAGACGACCGACAAGCGCGAACGCAAGGCCATGCTCGCCCAGAAGGTCGAGGACATGATCAACACGGTCGTGCGTCAGATCGCCTTCTACCAGTTCGAGCGCAAGATCCATACGGCCCGCAAGGAAGGTGAACTGACGGCGGAGAAGATCGGCGAGCTCTGGCTCTCGGTCCAGGAAGAGAGCCTCGGGCCGGCGATCAAGATCTCAGAGGGCTATGAGACCTGGTGGGCCTATATCCCCCACTTCATCCATTCGCCCTTCTATGTCTATGCCTACGCCTTCGGCGATTGCCTGGTGAACTCGCTCTATGCCGTTTATCAGAACGCAGAAGACGGCTTCCAGCAGAAGTATTTCGAGCTCTTGAAGGCTGGCGGCACGAAGCATCATTCCGAGCTTCTCGCCCCCTTCGGCCTCGACGCCACGGATCCGTCGTTCTGGGCCAAGGGTCTGTCGATGATCGAGGGGCTGATCGACGAGCTGGAAGCGCTAGATAAGGCAACCTGAACCGGAGCAGCCGACATTCCATGCGTGACCACGCGCCTTATGCGCTCTTCCGCGACGACCGCGCGGGGACAAGCCTCGTTTTTGCCGAACCGCAGACGCTCGTCGTCGCCCGGACGGCAGACGAGATTGAGCCGGCGCTTGCCATTTTGGAAGCACACCGCAAAGCCGGGAAATGGCTCGCGGGTTACCTCTCCTATGAAGCGGGCTTCCTCTTCGAGCCCAAGCTTCGGCCGCTGATTGAGGATTGGCGCGAGACGCCACTAATCTCTATGGGCGTCTTCGACGCGCCTGCACCTGCGGAACACCCGCTGGCGCAAGCGCCCTCGAACATTACGAATTCGCCGCTCTTGAGCGACCCGCACGCCGCCTGGGACTTCGAAAGCTATCGCAGCCGCTTCGATCGGCTGCACCATCACCTGCGCAAGGGCGACTGCTATCAGGCCAATCTCACCATGCCGGTCGAGGCAAAATGGGAAGGGGATCCCCGCGCCGCCTTCTGGTCGCTTGTCGGCCGCCAGCCCGTGCATTACGGGGCGCTGATCGACTACGGCAATGGTCCCGTCATCCTCTCCCGGTCGCCGGAACTGTTCTTTTCCGTCGACGAAGAGGGCTGGATCGAGACCAGGCCCATGAAGGGCACGGCAGCGCGTGGCACGTCACCGGAGGAGGATGAGGCGATCATCGCCACCATGCTCGGCGACGAGAAGACCCAGGCCGAAAACCGCATGATCGTCGACCTCCTGCGCAATGATGTCTCCGTCATATCCGAGGTGGGCACACTTTCGGTCCCCAAGCTGTTTGCCATCGAGACCTATCCAACCGTCCATCAGATGGTGAGCTATGTCAGGGCCAGGCTCTTGCCCGACATAGGACTGCCCGAAATCATGGCCGCTCTCTTCCCTTGCGGTTCGGTGACCGGCGCGCCGAAAATGTGGGCTATGCGCATCCTGCATGAACTTGAGGCAGGCCCGCGCGATGTCTATTGCGGCGCGATCGGCTGGTGCGACCCTGCGGGCCCGATGCGTTTTTCGGTTGCGATCCGCACGATCTCTCTTTTCAACGGCGGGCGCGCCGTCTTCAATGTCGGCGGCGGCATCGTCTTCGATTCGAAAGCCGAGGCCGAATACGAGGAATGCCTGCTGAAGGCACGCTTTGCCGTGGGAGACGAATGGATTTCTCGCTGATCGAGACGATGCGGTGGCAGCCGGACGCAGGCTTCCTGCGGCTCGACCAGCATCTGCGCCGTCTCTCGCGCTCGGCCGACGCACTTGGCTTCCGCCAGCCGCAGGACGCGAAGGGCAGGCTGGAGAAGGAAGTTTCCGGCAGCGTGCCGCTGCGCGTCCGCCTCGTCATGACTTATCGCGGCAAGATGGACGTGAGCGTCACTCCTTTCGAACCCGTGCCGGAGGAAGGGGTCTGGCGCCTAAAGATCGCAAAGACGCGGCGGCAATCCGAAGACAGCCTGTTCCGTCACAAGACCACCCGTCGCGAGCCCTACGAGGCTGCGCGCGCCGAATTCTCGAAGGACGAGGCGGACGAGGTGATCCTGCTCAACGAACGGGGCGAAGTCTGCGAGGGCACGATCACCAACATCTTCGCCGAAGCCGCTGACGGCATGCTGCTCACGCCACCGCTAACCAGCGGCCTCCTGCCGGGCGTCTTGCGCGCCGAACTGATCCGCGAACGCAAGGCACGCGGCGAGGTCCTGAAACTCGACGACCTGCGCCACCGCCGCCTCTTCGTCGGCAACTCCCTGCGGGGGCTCATCCCCGCAGAGTTGGTAGAAACATAAAAGACATCACTTGCGCCGGTAGAAGACCATGCCGCCGTGATGCAGAACGTCGGGACTGACAAATGTGCCGTCGGCTGTGAAACCTGTGTCGTCCCAGTAGTCGATATGGGTGCCGGTCACGACATACCGGCCCTGATAGGCGCTCTCGCGGGTACCGCGGGCTTCGTCGTAACGTCCATTCGGCAACAGCTCCTGGCGGATGCGACCGTCTTTCGTGACCCACATTCCGACATAAGGATGGGCCTGCTGGTCTTTGATTGTCTGAGACATGTTGTCCTCTGCATGACTGGGCAAGGGGATCGACGCTAGTGCGGCGGCGAGGATGAGGGTGAGACGCTGAGAAATAGCCATGGGAACCTCCGTCAGTGGGGCGAACGCACCGGGCGCACGACGATCTCGCTGACATCGACATCGTCCGGCTGCTCCATCGCATAGCGGACGGCTCGCCCGATCGCGTCGGGCGTGAGCGCTACCGACCGGAAAGACTCCATGGCCCTGGACGCGACAGGATCGGTGATTGTGCCGGCCAATTCGCTTTCAACGACGCCGGGATGGATGCAGGTGACGCGCAGCCTGTCATTCTCCTGGCGAAGACCGTCGGAGATCGCCCGCACCGCAAACTTGGTTGCGCAGTACACGGCAGCGGTCGGCGAAACGCTGAGCGCACCGATCGAGGCAATGTTGATGATGTGGCCGGATCCGCGCTCGGTCATTTCCGGCAAAACCGCAGCAATGCCGTGGAGCACGCCCTTGATGTTGACGTCCACCATCCGATCCCATTCCTCGACCTTCAGCGAAGACATGAGCGACAGCGGCATGATGCCGGCATTGTTGACGATTGCGTCCACGCGACCGAAGGCCGTTCTTGCAGCCTCGGCAAATGCTGCGACGTCTGCGCGGTCGGTGACATCCAGCCGTCGGGTCATTATCTGCCCGCCCGCCCAGCGCAGTTCGCCGGCCACGGTTTCGAGCCTGTCCATCCTGCGGGCGCCGAGGACGACGGTCGCCCCTGCCTTCGACAACTCCCGTGCAATACCGACGCCGATGCCGCTCGATGCGCCGGTGATTAGTACAACCTTGTCCATGATCGTCTCCTTCGTGGTTGCCGCCTTCAGCGGTTGTCACCAAGGTAATGCTGGGTCATTGTTGCGATAAGCCGCCCATTTCTTTCCTCACCCGTAAGCGTTCCTAACCAATGCCCTATGATCTCAACGCTCTCGCCGTCTTCGTTCTCGTGGCAGAAGAAAGAAGCTTCCGCGCCGCCGCAGACAGAATGGGCGTGACCCGCTCGGCGGTGAGCCAGACGATCCGCAAGCTCGAGGAGAGCCTGGGGATTGCCCTGGTCGCGCGGACGACCCGCAGCGTACGCCTCACCGAGGCTGGCGAGCGGCTCCATGATCAGATCGCCCCTTCCCTTAAGGAAATGACGGGCGCCCTGGAAGCGGCGACGAACCTGCGCGGACAACCGCGCGGCCGGCTCAATCTTGCCGTCTCGTCGATCGCCGAACGGTTCCTCTCAGGGGCATTGCTCGCGCGCTTCGCACGCGAACATCCCGAGGTCAAACTGCATGTCACGGTAACCGACGAGGAGTTCGACATTGTCGCCGAAGGCTATGACGCGGGTGTGCGTCTCGGTGAGGTGATTGCGCAGGACATGATCGCCATTCCCGTTTCGGGCGAACTGAGACAGTTGGCGGTCGCATCGCCCGCCTATCTCGAGGAATTCGGCACGCCTGCCCACCCGCGCGATCTCGCGAACCATCGCTGCATCGGCTGGAGGATCAAGCCGCAGGTCGCGCATTATCGGTGGGAATTCGCCGAGAACGGAAAGGAGTTTTCCGTAACGGTCGCCGACACCATCACCACCACCGACATGGCGCTGATGGTCAAGCTCGCCATTGCCGGCGCCGGCATCACCTTCGGCATGGAGGACACGTTCCGCGATCCGCTCGCGCGCGGCGAACTCGTGCCGGTTCTGGAGGTCTATTGTCCGTATTTCCCGGGATTTTACCTCTACTACCCCAGCCGGCGAAATATGGCGCCGAAACTTAGGGCCTTGGTTGACCACTTGAAACGCTGAGGATCGTGCGGAGGCCACGGATATTGACAGCAGTGCCAATCCGCTGGAGCCTGCACGCCATGCCCTTCATTCATGCCCCCTATGCCGGCCACACGCGCCCCTTCACCATCGGCCTATCGGCCCTCGATCCGTCCCGCTGGATCGAACCGGATGCGGATCTCGGAAGCTATCTCGCGCAAAAGCGCGAACTGGCCGCGACCCGTCTGGACGAGGTCTTTCGCGCAACGGACGACAGTCTGGACGCGCAGCGCGAATGTCTTGCAGCCATTCTCGATCATCTCGGCCAGTCCCACCCGGACCTCTGGCGCCGAACGGGCGCAAGCATGGAGGTCGCGGGTCAACCGACCTCGCTTGAGGATGATAACCTCCCCCCGCTTCTGCGCGCCGGTCTGCTGGTGCAGGACGACCTCGTGATCATGATGAAGCGTCAGGCCGGATGGTCCATCGCCGCCGCCCATCTCTCCTTCCCATCCTCCTGGCGGCTCGCGGAGAAATTCGATCGGCCGATGGAGGCGGTGCATGAACATGTCCCGGGCTTCCAGGGAGGTACCCGCAATGCCGCGATGATCAATCGCATCTTCGACAATCTCCTGCCCGAGCAACCGGCAGAACGCTTCAACTGGTCGATCAACTGGCAGGAAAAACTCTTCCATCCGGAGACCGGTCGAAATGATGCGGCCGAGCCAGATCAGGCCGTGGTCCGGGTGGAACGGCAAACACTGACGAAACTGCCTGAGACCGGAGCGGTCGTCTTCACCATCCGCATCTATCTCGACCCGGTCACCCTGTTCGACCGCCATCCGGAGGGCCGGCGTCTGGCAACCGCCCTTGCCGATCAGCTCGAGGGCCTGAGCGAGCCACAGCTTTTCTACAAGGGCCTGGACCGCCAGCGGAGCCGGCTCGTAGCCCGGCTGCGGCAAGATGCGACGGCGGAAAATCAGCGCTAGACCCCCGTCCCCGCCGGCCCCCACCCTTTATTGTGTCAGAGTTTTGTGATCTAGAACCGCCAGTATCGCTCCGGCCGCATGAGACAGGCCGGAAACTCGGCCCGCCGATCTGGTTGGGCCCTCCAAGGAGACGGAAATGAGCGAAATCACCTACCCGGTTTATGGCGAGATCACCGGCCCGATCGTGATGATCGGCTTCGGATCGATCGGCCGCGGCACCCTGCCGCTGATCGAACGCCACTTCAAGTTCGACAAGAGCCGGATGGTCGTCATCGATCCCCGCAACGACGAAGCGGAACTGCTCGCCAAGCATGGCATCAAGCACATCCAGGCGCACGTCACCAAGGACAACTACAAGAAGCTCCTGAAGCCGCTGCTGACCGAAGGCGACGGCCAGGGCTTCTGCGTCAACCTCTCGGTCGACACCGGCTCGCTGGACCTGATGAAGCTCTGCCGCAAGCTCGACGTTCTCTACATCGACACCGTCGTTGAACCCTGGCTCGGCTTCTACTTCGACAAGAACATGAAGAACTCCGAGCGCACCAACTATGCGCTGCGCGAAACCGTGCGCCAGGAAAAGGCGAAGAACCCGGGTGGCACGACGGCCGTCTCCACCTGCGGCGCCAATCCGGGCATGGTCTCTTGGTTCGTCAAGCAGGGCCTCGTCAACATCGCCAACGAACTCGGCATCAAGTTCGACGAACCGGACCAGAACGACCGGGAAGGCTGGGCCAAGCTGATGAAGAAGGTCGGCGTCAAGGGCGTGCATATCGCCGAACGCGACACCCAGCGCACCAAGAACCCGAAGCCGCTCAACGTCTTCTGGAACACCTGGTCTGTCGAAGGCTTCATCTCGGAAGGTCTGCAGCCGGCCGAACTCGGCTGGGGCACGCACGAAAACTGGATGCCGAAGAACGCCAAGAAGCACAAGAAGGGCTGCAAGGCCGCGATCTACCTGGAACAGCCCGGCGCCAACACCCGCGTTCGCACTTGGTGCCCGACGCCGGGTCCGCAATACGGTTTCCTCGTCACCCACAACGAGTCGATCTCGATCGCCGACTATTTCACCGTCGAGAAGGATGGCGAAGTTGTCTATCGCCCCACCTGCCATTACGCCTACCACCCGGCCAATGACGCGGTTCTGTCGCTGCACGAGATGTTCGGCAATGGCGGCACCCCGCAGCCGGTCCTGCACGTGCTAGACGAGGACGAACTGGTGGATGGCGTCGACGAGCTCGGCGTGCTGCTCTACGGCCACGAGAAGAATGCCTACTGGTACGGCTCGCGCCTGTCGCTGGAAGAAACCCGCCGCATCGCGCCCTACCAGAACGCGACGGGCCTGCAGGTGACCTCCGCCGTGCTTGCCGGCATGGTCTGGGCCATCGAGAACCCGAAGGCCGGCATCGTTGAAGCCGACGAGATGGACTACAAGCGCTGCCTGGAAGTGCAGTCGCCCTATCTCGGCCCGGTCGAAGGCCACTACACAGACTGGACCCCGCTCGACGGTCGCCCGGGCCTCTTCCCGGAAGACCTGGACGAAAAGGATCCGTGGCAGTTCCGGAACATTCTGGTCCGCTGAACCATTCAGGACCGAAACGAGGTCCGTCGCTTGCGGCGGGCCTTTTCCGCACTTTGGCTCGGACCGGGATAACTACGGGAACGCGGGTACGGTGCCTTGCTTTGCCCGAGGCTTCGCGGCATGGTTTGCAACAACGCAGAAAGGTGGACGGCATGGCCGAACCGCCGAGATCGTGGGAGATTGAGATGAAGACCAAAACCGTGGTGACGCTGGCAGCTGCAGGGCTTGCCCTCACCTCCTGCTACTCCTCCGGTCCCCCGCGCCAGCTTCCGACCGTTCAGCAGGGTCCGTCCATCGAGGGCGACTGGGTCGACCCGAACGGCATCGCGTCCAGTTTCCAGGGCGGCACATTCACCACCCGCACGACCGACACGAACCAGGTCCTGGCATCCGGCACCTACACGCTGCAGGGCGATCGGCTCGTTGAGATCAACATGACCTCGCTGGTCCGCAACACAAGGCAGAAGGTGAATTGCGCGCTGGTCACTCCGTCGCAACTGAACTGCACCTCGGACAGCGGCGCCCAATTCTCGCTGGCACGCCGCGGCTGAGTAAGCTGAAACGTCTGCACACCGAAGCGGCCTTACGGCCGCTTCTTCGTTTTCAGCCGCTCTAACATGAGCCGCCACCTCCTTTTTCCCTTGCCCTGCCTCAGGCTTGATGAAAACATTCGGCATCCCGGCCGGCATGCACCTGTCACAGTCGCATGCCAGACAGTGACAGACGGATTGAAACAGGAGACAGACGATGTTCAGACACTTGCGAATTGGCCTATTGAGCGCATCCGTGCTCGCCCTTTCCACAGGCGCCGCCCTCGCCGATTTCGAACTCAACATCCTCCACATCAACGATCTGCATTCCCGCATCGAAGCGATCAACAAATCTGATTCCACCTGCTCTCCCGACGATGCCGCGAAGAACGAGTGCTTCGGCGGCATAGCCCGCGTAAAGGCGGCGATCGATGCGCGCCGCGCCGAACTCAAGGATAAGAACGTGCTGACGCTCGATGCGGGCGACCAATTCCAGGGCTCGTTGTTCTACACCACCTACAAGAGCGCCCCGATCGCCGAGTTCATGAACGGCATCGGCTTCGATGCCATGGCGATTGGCAACCACGAATTCGACGACGGCCCGGAAGAACTCGCTAAGTTCATCGACGCCCTGAAATTCCCGATGATTTCGGGCAATACGCTGGCCGGCCTCAATTCTCCGGTCGCCAACAAGTTCAAGCCCTACATCATCAAGGAGTTCGGCGCCGACAAGGTCGCCGTCGTCTCGGTTCTTGCAACAGACACCGACGAGACCTCATCCCCGGGCGATGCCATCCTGTTTGCCGACGAGATCGGTTACCTGAAGGAGGCCGTGAAGGAGATTGAAGGCCAGGGCATCAACAAGATCGTGCTCTTGTCCCATGTCGGCTACGTCAAGGATCAGGAGATCGCGAAAGCCGTTGACGGCATCGACGTGATCGTCGGCGGCCACAGCCACACGCTTCTTTCCTCGACCGACGAAAAGGCCGCAGGCCCCTATCCGACCCTGGTGAAGAGCCCGTCCGGCAAGGACGTGCCGATCGTCACGGCCTATGCCTATTCTAAATATCTCGGCGACCTGACTGTGACCTTCGATGATGCCGGCGTCGTCAAGTCCTCGTCCGGTGCGCCAAAACTGCTCGACGCCTCGGTAACGCCTGATGCCGGCTTCACCGCTAAGGTCACCGAGCTTGCCGGCCCGATCGAAGAGGTCAAGCAGAAGGAAATCGGGGCCACAGCCGAAGCCATAGACGGCGCCCGCGAAACCTGCCGTGCGGTGGAATGCTCGATGGGCAATCTCGTCGCCGATGCCATGGTCGACCGCCTGCAGGATCAGGGCGTCACCATCGCCATCCAGAACGGCGGCGGTCTGCGCGCCTCGATCGACGCCGGCACCGTTACCATGGGTGAAGTGCTGACGGTTCTTCCCTTCCAGAATACGCTAGCCTCCTTCCAGTTGAAGGGCTCCGACGTTGTTGCAGCCCTCGAAAACGGTGTGAGCCAGGTAGAAGAAGGGGCTGGCCGCTTCCCGCAGGTCTCGGGTCTCAAATACACCTTCGACACGTCGAAGCCGGCTGGCAGCCGCGTTTCAGACGTTCTGGTGAAGGAGGGCGACAAGTTCGTCCCGATCGACGCCAACAAAATCTATGGCGTTGCCACCAACAACTACATGCGCGGCGGCGGCGATGGCTACAAGGTCTTCGCGACCGGCGGCCAGAACGCCTATGACTTCGGCCCGGGCCTCGAAACCGTGGTTGCGGACTACATCGCCAAGAACAGCCCCTACAAGCCCTATACCGACGGCCGCATCACCGTCGCCGAAGCGGCGGCTGCGGCGACGACGACGGCACCCGCTGCTGAAACACCGGCAGCGCCTGCTACCGAAACCCCTGCCACTTCCA
The DNA here is from genome assembly GCF_006443685.1 of Rhizobium glycinendophyticum. Taxonomy (NCBI): domain Bacteria; kingdom Pseudomonadati; phylum Pseudomonadota; class Alphaproteobacteria; order Hyphomicrobiales; family Rhizobiaceae; genus Peteryoungia; species Peteryoungia glycinendophytica. Next base: position 2,986,580 of record NZ_VFYP01000001.1, read on the forward strand.
CCGCCCCCGCGACAGAGGCTCCCGCCGCTGCAGCACCGGCAGCGACCGCTCCGGCACCGACGGCAACCGAAACGGCCAAGTCCGTCGCTGAAACCGCCTACAAGGTGGTCGCCGGCGATAGCCTTTGGAAGATCGCCAAGGCCACCTATGGCGATGGTCTGTTGTGGAAGAAGATCGCCGAGGCGAACACGCTGCGTAACCCGGACCTCATCACGATTGGCAAGGAATTGCAGCTGCCGCCGAAGTAAGACGGTTCGCCGCATGCGCTTGCAGCCGGTCCGGGCTTCCCCGGGCCGGCTTTTGCTTTTATCAGATGATCCCAGTGCCATATTTCGACGTATTGCTTCGCTGCAGCAAATCATCAGGACAATCCAATGACCGCAATGCCCGCCCACTGGCCCTCCGACCATCCGCCCGTCAATTTCGGCAAGGTCGGCGTGCTCCTCGTCAACCTCGGCACACCCGACGGCACGGACTACAAGTCCATGCGCCGCTATCTCGAGGAATTCCTGACGGACAAGCGCGTCATCGAGTGGTCCCGCTGGTTCTGGTATCCCATCCTCTACGGCATCGTGCTCAACAAGCGCCCGCAGAAGGTCGGCAAGGCCTATGAAGAGATCTGGAACAAGGATCTCGATGAAAGCTATCTGCGCACATACACCCGCAGCCAGGCCGAGAAGCTCGCCGTTGCGTTGAAGGACTTGCCCAACGTGCATGTCGACTGGGCCATGCGCTACGGCCAGCCGGCAATCCAGGCGAAGATGAACGAGATGCAGAAGGCGGGTTGCGAACGCATCCTCGTCTACCCGCTCTATCCGCAATACGCGGCAGCCACCACCGCGACGGTCAATGACGAGGCCTTCAAGGCGCTCTTAAAGATGCGTTGGCAGCCGGCGCTGCGCACGGTGCCGCAATATGCCGATGATCCCGTCTATATCGCCTCGCTGGCAAACTCGATTACCGAGCACCTCGCCACCCTCGACTGGGAACCGGAACTCGTGATCACCTCCTATCACGGCATCCCGCGCTCCTACTTCATGAAGGGTGACCCCTATCACTGCCAGTGTTACAAGACGACGCGTCTGCTGCGCGACTATCTCGGCTGGGAGAAGGAAAAGCTGATGGTAACCTTCCAGTCCCGCTTCGGGCCGGAAGAATGGCTGCAGCCCTACACCGATAAAACCGTCGAGAAGCTGGCCAAGGAAGGCGTCAAGCGGATCGCCATCCTCAATCCCGGCTTCGTTTCCGACTGCCTGGAAACGCTTGAGGAAATCGCCGGCGAAGCAGGTGAAGAATTCCTCCACAATGGCGGCGAGAAATTTACCCACATTCCCTGCCTCAACGACAGCGACAACGGCATGCGCGTGATCGAGAATGTCGTGCGCCGCGAGTTGCAGGGCTGGGTCTGAAGACACGCATCGCGGCAGGCACACCTCATGCTGCTCCTGCCGCGAAATCTCGGCGGTATGTGCCGAACGGATGCGCGAGATAATGCGCAAGGGCCATATTTCAGCCGCAGCGAACACAACCGAAATGCGAGCTCCCCTCGCATTCGGTCTTGATCGAATCGATGAGCGAATTTCAGGCATTCTATTGATGCATCTATGAAATCGCGATGTTACCGATACCATTGACCATCGGCGAGCGACATGACACCGACAACCAGTAGCTGTCCAGACCGTTGAAGAGATCTGATCACCTCTCCATCTAATTGAATTTTATTATGATTTTATAGGTGTGAATTCTTATATTAAGAGTGCGTTTAACAATGACTGCTAGAATTCTGGGCAACTGAAGGAGTTTGCCATGAGAATTCTGAAATCGACTGCAGCCATCGCTGTCCTGGCCCTGTCCGTGGGCCCGGTTCTGGCTGAGCCGCCGAAGCCCGACGTTGCCAAGCTTGTCACGCCTGCGATCATCGCAGATATGCGCAAGTTCATCGATACCGAAATCGTGCAGGTGTCCGTCGAAGCCCAGAACCAGCGCTTCAACAACCTGTCGCAGGACAAGATCGACGCACTCGACAACCAGTGGAAGGCCGAGCGCGAAGCTGCCGACAAGCCGCTGATCGCAGCAACCCTGTCGAGCCCGCTCTCCGTGTATCTCGCCCGCATCCAGGGCAAATCCCTCGGCCTTTATGCCGAAGTCTTCGTCATGGACCAGACGGGCCTGAACGTCGGCCAGAGCTCTGTCACCAGCGACTTCTGGCAGGGTGACGAAGATAAATACCAAAAGACCTTTGCCGTTGGCGATGATGCGCTCTTCATCGATGAACCCGAGTGGGACGACGAAGCCAAGATCTGGCGCGACCAGGTGAGCTTCACCATTCAGTCGGCGGACAAGAAAAAGATCGGTGCCGTCACGGTCGAATTGAACCTGACGGAACTCGAAAGGCGTATGCAGGCCGGTTCCTGAGTGACCGCCACGGCGCCATGATGGTGGCCGTGTCCGCAAACCATGTTGCACACTCTCCCCTATAGAGACGGGAATAGACCATGCTGAAGAATATCTCTGTCAGCGCCAAGGGCTTCGTCGCCTTCGGCATTCTGGCAGCCATCGCCATCGCCTCGTCGACATTCATCTACAATCGGGCCCTGGTCGCCAATCATCAGGTCGAAGAAAGCGAACTGGTGAACCAGCTCGTGGACACGATTATCGAATTTTCCGGCGACCTGTCTTTGACGGACCTGAACCTCAAGACCTTCCTCTTGACCGGCAACCGCGAATATTCGGCGGCAGCCGAAGCCGGAATGGCCGAGGTCGTGAGCGACATGGGCCAGCTGGAAAAGCTGTTCAGCGAACAGGCTCCCGCAGAGTTGCCGAAGCTCAAGGAAGCATTTGCCGCCGTCAGCGATTGGCGCACGAAAATCGTGGAGCGCCAGATTTCGCTGATGCGTGATCCCCAGTCGGTTGAACTGGCCCGCGCCATCGAAGTGACAGGAGAAGGCGAAAAGCTCGTCAAGTCCTTCAATGCGAGCCTTCAGGACGTGAAGTCCGCCATGGCGACCCGCGCCCAGGCGTCAGCGGCGACCCAGCATGACGCGCTGGATATCGTGGAGAATGTCAGTCTCCTCGCGTCCCTCGTCGTCGGGATCGCTGCCATTCTCATGAGCTTCCTGAACTTCCAGCTCGTATCTCGTCCCCTCGGCAAGCTCGCCGAAGCTACGTCGCGCCTTGCCAATGGCGACCTCGACGTCAGCATCGAGCAGGGCGGCAAGGATGAGATCGGCCGCATGGCAGGTTCCATGCAGATCTTCCGCGAAGCAGCCATCGCCAACAAGCGGCTCGAGGCTGAAGCAGAGGAAAACCGCAAGCGTGCCGAGGCAGACCGCATCGCGGACCAGCAGCGCGCCGAGGCGGATGCCGCAGAACGTCTGCGCATCGCGACGTCCGGTCTCGCGTCCGGTCTGCAGCGCCTCGCATCGGGTGACCTCGCCTTCCAGATCAACGAAGCCTTTGCGCCGGACTTCGAACAGCTGCGCCACGACTTCAACCTGTCAGTCCGCCAGCTGAACACGACGCTCGCCGGTATCACCAACAGCGTCGCAACCATGGAAACCGGTACCCGCGAAATCGCCTCGGGCACCGACCATCTGTCGAAGCGCACTGAACAGCAGGCAGCCGCCCTCGAAGAAACCGCAGCAGCCGTCGAGGAAATCACGGCCAATGTGGTCAACTCGACCAAGCGCACCGAAGAAGCCCGCAGCGTCGCGTCGCAGGCCAATACTTCGGCCAACCAGTCCTCGGACGTCGTCGCCCGGGCCGAAGAAGCCATGCGCCGCATCGAAGGCTCGTCACAGCAGATCTCCAACATCATCGGAGTGATTGACGAAATCGCCTTCCAGACGAACCTGCTCGCCCTTAACGCCGGCGTCGAAGCCGCCCGCGCAGGCGAAGCCGGCAAGGGCTTTGCCGTCGTCGCCCAGGAAGTGCGCGAACTCGCCCAGCGGTCCGCGAACGCCGCCAAGGAGATCAAGGCACTCATCCAGAACTCGTCGACGGAAGTTGCCGGCGGTGTCGATCTCGTCCGCAAGACCGGCGAGGCACTGCGGACCATCGGTGGCCTCATCAGTGAGATGAACACCCATATGGATGCAATCGCGATCTCGGCCAAGGAACAGGCAACGGGTCTCTCCGAAGTCAACCATGCGGTCAACGCCATGGACCAGACGACGCAGCAGAACGCAGCCATGGTCGAGGAATCCAATGCCGCCTCCGGCGCACTCGCTGCCGAAGCCGCCAAGCTCCGCGACCTGATCTCGCACTTCAAGATCGAAGGCACGCAGACGGCCCAGGCAAGCGCGCTCCGCGACACAGCCCGCGCCATGGCGCGTCCGAGCCAGTCAGCAGCACCGGCAGCACGCCCGACAACGCCGCGCCCCGCGACACAGCAGGCTCGTTCATCAGCCCCTGCCCCGCGCGCCCACGGCAATGCCGCCGTCGCCCAGGACAACTGGGAAGAGTTCTGAGCACGGCTGCGAATGCAAGATCGCGAGCACACGATGATGAAAGGCGGAGGATCATCCTCCGCCTTTTTTCCGTTTAGGGTGCTGTTGATGCCTTCTGCCTCGCCCGGCTGACAAACCAACCCTTGCAAACCACGGGACATATCCCGATGTTAACCGCATGCTACGCGGCGCTTGGTAGCCGCAAGAGGAGGGGTTAACGCATGCTCGCAGGTCCGGATATCGTCGTCATTGCGCTTGTAGCGCTGGTCGTTCTCGTTCTTTTCGCCGGGATCAAGACGGTGCCGCAGGGCTATCGCTACACAATCGAGCGGTTTGGCCGCTATACCCGTACACTGGAGCCCGGCCTCAACCTGATCGTGCCCTTTATCGAGCGCATTGGCGCCAAGATGAATGTCATGGAACAGGTGCTCGACGTCCCGACCCAGGAGGTGATCACCAAGGACAACGCCTCGGTCTCGGCCGACGCCGTCGCCTTCTACCAGGTGCTGAACGCAGCCGAAGCCGCCTATCAGGTGGCCAATCTCGAAAACGCCATCCTCAACCTGACCATGACCAATATCCGCTCGGTCATGGGTTCCATGGACCTCGACGAACTTCTGTCGAACCGGGAGGTGATCAACGACCGCCTGCTCAAGGTCGTCGACGAAGCCGTCCGCCCCTGGGGCATCAAGGTCACCCGCGTCGAGATCAAGGATATCCAGCCGCCGGTCGACCTGGTCGACGCCATGGGCCGCCAGATGAAGGCCGAGCGCGAAAAGCGCGCCCAGGTGCTCGAAGCGGAAGGTTTCCGCAATGCGCAGATCCTGCGCGCCGAGGGGGCCAAGCAGTCGGCGATCCTCGAAGCCGAAGGCCAGCGCGAGGCAGCCTATCGCGAAGCCGAAGCCCGCGAGCGTCTGGCGGAAGCCGAAGCGAAGGCGACGCGCCTGGTCTCCGAAGCCATCGCCGCCGGGGACCTCAACGCCATCAACTATTTCGTTGCGCAAAAATACACCGAAGCCATGACCTCGATCGGCACCGCCAGCAATTCCAAGATCGTGTTGATGCCGATGGAAGCCTCGGCTCTTGTCGGCTCGCTTGGGGGCATTGGCGCCATTGCCCGCGAAGTCTTCGGTGACCAAGGCACACGACCCGTACGGCCGGCCACGCCGGCGGCCCCGGCCGCAGCAACACGCGTCACGCCCCCCGCGCGCACCACACCCACCGTCAATCCCTTCGGCCCCAGCAGCGAGACGTGACGATGACTGCCCGCATCGTCACCGAACTCGGTCCCTGGAGCTGGTGGGTGCTCGGCATGCTGCTGCTCGCTGCCGAACTGTTGATGCCCGGTGTTTTCCTGGTCTGGATCGGGCTTGCAGCGCTCGCAACCGGCGCTCTGTCCCTGCTGTTGTGGGACCTCGCCGTCTGGAGCTGGCAGGTACAGGCACTGGCCTTCGCCTTCGCCTCCGTCGCCTTTACCCTCGCCGGCCGCCGCTATTACGGTCGCGCGGATATCGGCAGCGACGAACCGCTCCTCAACCAGCGCGGCGCGAGCCTCGTCGGTCGCACGGCGACACTTGCTGAGCCGATCCGCGAGGGCCGCGGCCGCATTCGTCTGGATGACACCTTCTGGATCGTCTCCGGCCCCGATCTTGCTGCCGGCACTCGTGTGCGCGTCGTCTCCAGCAACGGCCGTGACTTGACGGTGGAAGAAACCTGATGGGCTGGCGAACCCTCAGGCGACACCAATGCGCAGCAGGTCGTGGAAGTGGATGAGGCCGATCGGATGATCGTGCTCGTCGACCACCATCAGCGCGCCGATCCCGAGCTTGTTGATCATTGCCGCCGCCGTGGTCGCAAGGGCATCGCCTTGGATCACCTTGGGATTGGCCGTCATCACATGCTCGACATTGAGGACGGAGAGATCGCGCGCCAGATTGCGGGCCATGTCGCCCTCTGTCACGATACCGCAAAGCTTGCCGCCGGCATCCACCACGCCAACGCAGCCGAAGCGCTTGTGCGACAGTGTCTTGACCGCCTCCGGCATCGACGTGCCGAGCGGCACCAGCGGCAACCGCTCGCCGGTATGCATGATGTCGCGCACATGGGTCAGAGCAGCACCCAGCTTGCCGCCGGGATGGAAGGTGCGGAAGTCCGAGGGCGAGAAACCGCGGGCCTCGAGCAGCGCAATCGCGATGGCATCGCCTATCGCCAGTTGCAGCACGGCAGACGTGGTCGGCGCCAGTCCGTGCGGGCAGGCTTCCGTCACCTTCGGCATCAGGAGCACGACATCGGCATTGCGGGCCAGCGTTGAATTCTCGCCCGAGGTGATCGCAATGAGTGGGATCGAGAACCGGCGGGAGAAGGCGAGAATACCCTGTAGCTCGGTCGTTTCGCCGCCCCAGGAAATGGCGAGGATCGCATCGTCCTGTGCGATCATGCCCAGATCGCCGTGATTGGCCTCCGAGGGATGCACGAAAAAGGCCGGCGTGCCGGTCGAAGCGAAGGTCGCGGCAATCTTCGAGCCGATATGGCCGCTCTTGCCGACCCCGGTAACGATGACCCGGCCGCTGATATCGCCGATGGCCTTGACGGCATTGCCGAAGGGCGCAGCGAGCGGCCCTGCAAGGACATCTTCCAGCACCTTCAACCCCTCCCGCTCGGTCGCAACGACCCGGATCGCGGACTGTGTGGCACTGGCTTCGACGAGATTGACGGCGCGCTTGATCATGGCCCGTCCCTTACTGCGTTTGGGCGTCTCTGTAAATCAGACCCGCGCAGGCCCCCCGCCGAAACCAAACATTAACCACCAGGCTTTACCTTTCGGTAAGCATGACGGAGCGCCGGGCGGACGAAATGACGATGAATGAAAAGACGGGATTGCGGGGCTGCAAGCGCCTCGGGCTGCGCGGCATGACCGCGTTGCTGGCCGCCCATGTCTTTGCCCTGCCCTTGCCGCTTGCCGCCCAGCAGGCACAGACCTCGACGACGGCCACGAGCGGCACCACCAACTGGCTGGTACCCAATGGCGGCAGCGCGAACGCGTCCGACACGACCGATCTTCTGGCGGGCCCGACCGATCCGACGGCGGCCGCCGCCCAAACGGATCCGACCACCACCGCGACCACGACACCGGCTCCGGCTCTCCCGTCCAACGGCGACACTGCCGAAGCGACCCCGCTGGATGACGATATCGGCCGGCAGAATTTGCGCGAAACGCGGCTAGACAATCCAGCCGCCGCCCGCATCCGTCGCGACGAGGAAGCCGATATGGGCGTCCGTCTCGGCACGCTCATTCTGCGCCCTGCCCTCAGCCAACAGATCGGGATAGAGCGTGAGAAGACATCGACCGGCACGGAGAAGCGGGTCTTTTCGGAAACCGGACTTAAAGGCACCATCACCTCCGACTGGTCGCGGCATGAACTGACCATCGGGGGCGAAGGCGCCTGGCAGGAGACGCTCTCCGGCGACGGCACCGACAAACCGCGCGCGAGGATCGACGCAAACCTGCGCCTCGATCTCGCCGATGATACCGTCGCCAATATCAGCGGCGCCTATAGTTTCAGCCGAGAAGATACCGATGACCCGAATGCCATTTCCGGTGCGAGCGTCCAGTCAGGCGTGCACCAGTTCGATGGCGGTGTGTCGATCGAGCGCGACCTCGGCATTCTGCGTGGCTCGATTGCCACGCAGGCAAGCCGTTATCTCTATTCCGATGCCGAACTGTCCGATGGCACGACCGTCGACCGCAGCGACCGCAATCGCACCCGCGCGACGGTCAGTGCACGCCTCGGCGTGGAACTTTCGACCGCGCTGACGCCCTTCGTCGAAGCAACGACCGGCAAGGTCGTCTATGACGACAGCGTCGATTCCAGCGGTTACCGCCGCTCAGCCGATATCTACGGTGCTAAGACTGGTGTCACGCTCGATCTCGGCGAGAAACTGCGCGGCGAAGTGGCGCTTGGCTACGAACAACAACGGTTCGACGACAACCGCCTAGAGGATCTGTCGGCGGTGACGGTGGATGGCAACATATTCTGGTCGCCGCGGGAAGGGACCACGATCGACGCCACGCTCGCCACCACGCTCGATCCGTCAACTGCCGCCGGCGTCAGTGGAGCGGCGGTACACAGCATCGACGTCAACTTGGCACACGATATCAGAAGCAATCTCGTTGCACGCCTGACCGGCGGCGCTTCGGTCAGCCGCTATGACGACGCCGGCGCCTCTGCCGACAAGACGGTTTACAATGCAGGGGCGGGTTTGACCTGGAAGGTCAATCGTTACCTCGACGCGACGGCCGACCTGACCTATGAGCGCAACGATTACAAATCTGCTGGCGAAACCGATACGGTGACCGCACTGGTCGGCCTGACCGCCAAGCGCTGAGGCTCGGCGGCCGGCCAATTCAACCTTATTTCAGAGCGGCGAGAATCGCCTTCAGTTCCTGTTCGATCGACGGACGGATGTCCGGGCGCTCGATGGCAAAGGCGACATTGGCGAGGAT